>CAMARI010000030.1 GCA_945860515.1 Polaromonas sp. YR568 | reverse complement strand
AGAAACACAAAGTCGCGGTCGACTTCATCAATCAGCGGGTGCTTGATACCTTTGTCATTTCGGGGGTGAGTGATCCAGAAACCCATCATGCCCATGGCCATTTGCGTCATTTCGTCCGCATGCGGGTGGTACATGAAGGTGCCGGGGCGGCGCGCCACAAACTCATAGACAAAGGTTTTACCCACGGGAATGGCGGGTTGGTTCAAACCCGACACGCCGTCCATGCCATTGGGCAGGCGCTGGCCGTGCCAGTGCACGCTGGTGTGCTCGGGCAGTTTGTTGGTCACAAATATCCGCACCCGGTCGCCTTCGACCACTTCAATCGTTGGGCCAGGTGACTGGCCGTTGTAGCCCCACAAGTGGCCTTTAAAGCCGGGTGTAAATTCGCGTACAACAGGCTCAGCCACCAAGTGGAATTCTTTGACGCCATTGTTCATGCGCCAGGGCAGGGTCCAGCCATTCAGTGTCACCACAGGGTTGTAGGGCCGGCCGGTGTTGGGCACCAGTGGCGCCATGGTGTCGGGTTTGGTTTGAATCACAGGCTCGGGCAGGGCGGCCATCGCCACCCGGCTAACGGCGGCTGCACTGACAGCAGCGGTTATCACGCCTGCGCCAGCTAAAAAGTTTCGTCTGTTGTTCATGAGGATGTTTGTTAATGCTTGAGGTTGTTAATGGCCAGCTTTTTCGGCACCGCTTGCCGCTGGCGCGGCCATCATGACGCTGGTGGGTTTGCCGGTCATGGATGCGCTGAGCGCGGCATCGGCCAGCCAGAACTGCTGGTAGGCATTGATGGCGGTCACCACGCTGCTGATCTGGTCACGTGTATCGGCCAGCAGCTCAAACACGCCAATCAGCATGCCGTTGTAGCGCAGCAAGTTTTCTTCAGCCATGGTTTTGCGCAGGGGAACCACTTCATCGCGGTAATGGCGGGCCACGTCGTAGGCTGTGCGATAGGCTGAATAGCTTTCCCGCACCTGTGATGTGGCGCTGCGCACCGTGCCTTCGTAGCGATTGGCGGCCGCCAGTGACCGGGCATTCATCGCATCGCGTTTGGCATTGCCCCAGTCAAAAATCGGCAGTCTGATGCCCAGCTCATAGCCACGTTTGGCAAAGGCTTGGCCCGCACCACCGCCGTTGTCAAAGGTAGTGCTTCGGATGATGTCCAGTTCAACATCAAGCAGGCTGGTCAGCAGGTTCAAGCCTTGGGCCTGGCCCGCAGCATCCAACTGGCTGCGCGCCAATTGCACATCCAGGCGCTGGCCGGCGGCAGTGCTGCTGACCAGCGCTGGAGCCCGTGGGTCTTTAGGCAGGTCAGGCAATCTGTCGGGTAACTGCATTTGACCCGCTTGTGCATCCGTCAAGCCCAACTGCCTGACCAGTTCTTCTCGCGAGGCCAACGCAGCGTGTTGCGCTGACGCCAGTCGGGCAGTACTGTCAGCATAAAAAACCTGTTGGCGTGCGCGTTGCAGTTTGTTGAAGTTACCGACCTGTTGCATGCGCTTGGCCAGCTCGGCGCTGGCCTCGGCAGTGGTGTTGATTTGCTGCGCATATTGCAGCACCTGACTGGCGGCTACGGCCCGCACCCAGGCCTGGCGGACTTGAGTGACTTGCTCGACGACACTGGCAGACAACTGAACTTTGGCATGTGCTATTTGGCTTTGCGCAATGGCTTGCCTGCGCGGCAGCGTGAGTAAATCGAGCAGGCCGAATGACAAAATACGACCCAGCTCCAGCTCGTCTTTAAACGTGACGCGTTCAAACTTGAAGATGGGGTTGGCAATACGTCCTGCCTGGTTAGCAGCAGACATGTCGGCCCAGCTTTGTGCCAGCAGGGTTTGCACCGCTGGGCTGTTGGCCAACGCCAGCAGCACCGCATCATCAGAGCTCAAGGGCTTTGACAACAGGTCTGATGCAAGCTTGGCTTTGGCTTCACGCTGCTCGGCCGTTTGGTTAAGTGCCAGCTTGCCGCTCGTGAAGCTGTCAGTGGCTTGATTGGCGCTGCTGACAGCTTCGTCAAAATCAACTGACGCGCAGCCTGCCAGCACCAGCGCAGCGACGGTAATCGCGGTCGACTTGAAACACGTTGTCATGGTGTTGCCTTTGGTTTTACTTCGCCCGCTTTTGTGGCGGGCATGTTCTCAGGCTTAAGCTCAAGGTTTTGGGCTTGCTTGGCATATTCACGCCAGCCACCAATACGCGCCACCTCGTCGTTGGCTGCTTTCCAGTTGGCCATGTTGTCGTCGCTATAGGCCCGATAGCCTTCAAAAGCTGACTTGTAGGGCACTGGCGTTGCTGCTGGTGGCATGGCCGGTGGTGCGGTCTGGGCGTTGACGTGTCCAGCCAACAGCGCAGTTGACGAAAATGTCATCCATAAAGTACGTGCATTGTGTATCTTGCGAATCATTAAAAATCCCCTGAACCATGAGCCGAGCAACTGGGTAAGTTGCAGTAGTCTGAGCGGTGGATGCCCAGTAGGCATCTGTCAGACAAGCCAAGTACAGGCCCAGTTTGGGCCTGGGTGTCAGGAAATCGGTGGTTTTTGACCCAGCGCTGTTGCTGCGCTGGTAAATGCAGTGCGCGCTGGTCGCAACTGTGGTGAGACCAATACAGCCGTGACTTCAAGCAAGGCGGGCAAAAGTGCAACCGTATGACAAACCTGGCAGGCCTGGCAAGTACCGCAGTGGTCGTTACCCGTTTCATGGCTTGTTGATTTACCGCTATCTGGCTGGCCGGACACAGCCTCGTGGCAATCAGGCATCACCAGAATTTGAGGATCAACAGTGGCTTTAGTACTGATCGTATGGGCGTGAACAGCGACTGATTCAGCAGCAATGACGGCGCTCGCCATCTGGGTGGCCATCGTGTCCCCAGCCCAGCTGCGCAAGGGCAGCAGGACAATCATGAGGGCAAGGACTAAATGACGCATACGATGATGTTAGTGGGTTGTGCGAAAAGTTCAACCGTCAAACTGTAAAAACAAGCATCAAAGCGGCCATGACAACCATGCCCACATCTTCCACGATCGTCACCGTACTCATCGGCAGCTTGAAGACTGTGCCCAGGCAGGCGCATTGAATTTGTGTCTTGCTAGCCACAGCTTTGATCACGCCAATGGCTGAAAATCCCATCACGATGATGGTGGCCCAATGCGTGAGCAGCGGGTTGAAGTGGGCAAGATAGGCAATACCCAGCCCGAGTTCGACGAATGGGTACAGCAGCCCCCAGCCGTACCAGCGCTTGGCGAGCAAGTCGTAACCCGCATACGCATCGGCAAAGGCGTTGATGTCCAGCAGCTTGAAAAACGAGAACACCAAAAAGAAGCCCGCCATGAAGTAACGCATGGTGTCCATCGCACGCATACTTGCCAGCCCGCCCATGCCAATCTGCACCAGCAAGCTGGCTCCAAGAATGTACGCAAGGATCAGAAGAAGCGGACTGTAGGTTACCAGCCAGCTTGGTTTAGCAGTTTCAAATGCTATTTTTCCAGGAGCTTGTTGCGCCCGTATTGGTTGGGATACGGGCGTATTCAATGCCTGATTTGGCACTAAATCGTACTTTCCAGCGCTTTCTACAGCGGTTCTCAGGGCATCAAAGCCTACAGTCGCATCGGTTAGCACCACTTGCATCGGGTTTAACGACACGGTCACGGTTGAGGCCAGCGGCTCAAGGCTTTTGGTAACGCGGCCTATACAGGCAGCGCAGTGCAGGCCCGTCAGGGCATAGGTATTTGTTCGATTTGTATCAGTCATGCTCAGAGCTTAAACCTTGAAGTAGATTCAAGGTCAAGCGGCAGGGCTTAGGCGCAGATCACTTGACCTCAAAGCGTGCCGTCACAGGCGCTTTGCCAGCCAGCGTCACCACCGCTATGCCTTTGGTGCCCTTGGCGACTGTGAATGCGCCTTTGGCTTCAAGCTTATCACCTGCCAACACCAGATCGGCCTCAGATTTTTCAGTGCCGTTGAGCAACGTTACTTTGGCCTTTGCTCCGTCCAGCTTTACTGCTTTGCCGTGGTCGCTGATATGGATGTGAATGCTTTGCGGCTTGGCAACAATCTCCAGATCGCCGACTTTGGATCCGACGACTATGCCGCCAAACTTGGGTTCGTGGCCATCTTTACCTGCTATCGCAGAAATGCTGCAGAAAGCGATGAGCGATGCGAACAGGGCGCTACGAATATTGAATATTTGACGCATGATGAAAATACCTTTCAAAATTAAAAAAGCAACTAACGAAAAAGCGACTCGGCTTGCCCCCGCCCCAACCACCCTTGAGAGGGAAAGGAGCAAGAACTAAAAGCTTTCACTGCCCGAATCAGCCACCAGCGCCTCAATGGGTTTGCGGCCAAACAACGCCACCATGGCTGGGGTTAAAAATGAATCCAGCAGGGTGGACGTGATGAGCCCCGAGAAAATCACCACTGCTACCGGATGCAGGATTTCTGTGCCTGGCATCTCTGCTTCAAACAGCAGCGGCGATAGCGCCAGCGCCGCGACCAGCGCTGTCATCAACACGGGTGTCAAGCGCTCAAGTGATCCACGCAGCAGCATGCTGGCCCCGAAGGTTTCGCCCTCAAAGGCGCACAGGTTAATGTAGTGCGAAACTTTCAAAATACCGTTTCGAATGGCAATACCCGCCAGGGTGATGAAACCCACCAGCGCCGCAACTGACAAGGGTTGGCCAGAGATCCACAGCCCAATGACCGCGCCCACCAGTGCCAGTGGAATATTAGCCATGATGATGGCCACCAAAATAGCCGAGCGGTAGCGTGAGTACAAGATCAAAAAGATCATGACAACCGAGCCCAGTGACAGCAGGCCAATCAGGCGAGAGGCCTCTTCTTGCGCCTGAAATTGCCCGCCAATGGTGATGAAGTAACCTTCTGGCAGCTTGACGTCTGTCATCACTGCGCGCATGGCACCCACCACCTCGCTCAAGGCTCTGCCTTCGGCGTTGGCTGACAGCACAATACGCCTGCGGCCATCGTCGCGGCTGACCTGATTCGGGCCGTCTGACTCCTCCACCGTGGCCAGTTGAGACAGCGGTACACGCCCACCGGGCGTGTCAATCATCATGCCCTTCAGGCCCTGTATGCCGCGCGATGTTTCAGGCAAGCGCAGCACCAGGTCAAAGCGGCGGCTGCCTTCGACTACTTGGGTGACGCGTTCACCGTCAATCAGCACCTGCAGTTCTTGCAGTAGCCTGGCTGGCGTGATACCCAGACCCAGCGCGCGGTCGTAGTCCACCTGCACTTTGATTTGCGGCGTCAGCACCTGCTTTTCAATTTCCAGATCGACCACCCCGCGAATAGATGCCAGCTTTGAGCGCAGCGCATCAGCCTGCGCCCGCAGCGTGTCCAAGTCGTCCCCGTAAATTTTGATGGCAATTTGCGAGCGAACGCCTGTCAGCATGTGGTCAATGCGGTGGCTGATGGGCTGACCGATACCAAAAGAGGCCGGGAGCGACGCAATGCGGCTGCGCATATCGGCATAGATTTGGTCAATGCTCCTGTCGCTGCGTTTGAGCTTGAGGTCCAGCTCTGACATGTAAACCCCTGCCGCATGTTCGTCCAGCTCGGCGCGGCCAGAGCGCCTGCCAACATACTCGACTTCAGGCACCCCCGCCAGCGCATTTTCAGCGATCGTACCCATTCGTACCGACTCCGTCAGGGTGGTGCCGGGGTTCAATGCCATGCTCACCAGCGCAACACCTTCATTAAAGGGAGGCAAAAAAGTGGTGGGGAAAAACGGTACGGCTGCCATCGCCAAAACAGCTGAAGCTGCACCCGCAGCTACCCATGCTTTGGGCGCACCCAACACTTTTTGCAACAGCACCTTATAGCGTACTTTCACCCACACCTGCGCGCGGGTGTCGCCGTGGCCTAGGCTCTTCATGCGCGGCAGCAGGTAGTAGGCCATCACGGGAGTCAGCGTCACTGACACCACCATGGAGGCCAGCATGGCCACAATGTAGGCAATCGCCAGCGGCTGCATCAGGCGGCCCTCAATGCCTGGCAAAAAGAACAGCGGCACCAGCACCAGCACCACAATGACCGTCGCAATCACAATGCCAGACCGCACCTCCAGGGTGGCTTTGGCAATCAGCTCCAGTGGGCCGATGCGCTGACCGGGGTCAGTGTTGCGATTTGCTTTGAGTCGGCGCAGCACGTTTTCCACCCCCACCACAGCGTCATCGACCAATTCGCCAATGGCAATCGTCAAGCCGCCCAGTGTCATGGTGTTGATCGACAGGCTAAAGTATTTAAACACCAGTACCGTGACCATGAACGAAATGGGTATCGCGACCAGTGAAATCAGCGTCGTGCGCACATTGGCCAAAAAGAAATACAGCACGACCGCCACCACGGCAAAGGCCAGCAGCAGCTTGTCTTTGAGGTTGTTGACAGACGACTCAATAAAGGTGGCCTGGCGCATGGTGACTTTCGCGTCGCCCATGCCCACCGGTTGTCCCTTTTTAAGTTCGGCCATAGCCACCTCAACCTGAGCGGTGAGCTTGACGGTGTCGGCATCGGGTTGCTTTTGAATGCTCAAAATAACCGCTGGCTTGCCGCTCAAGCCCGCATCTCCCCGCTTGATGGCAGGCGCAAAGGCGACGGCGGCGATTTGACTGAGCTGGATAGGCTTGCCATTTCGAAAGGCTACCGGCAAGCGTTTGAGGTCTTCCAGCCGTGTGGTGCGGCCAATATTGCGGATCAAATATTCGCGTGAGTTGAGCTCTAAAAAACCGCCGCTGGTATTGCCTGAAAACCCCTTAAGCGCCGCCTCAACCTCATGCAAACTCACCTTCAACTCGGCCATTCGCGCCGTGTCGGGCTGCACCTGGTATTGGCGCACTTCGCCGCCAATCGGTACGACTTGCGCCACACCGGGAATCGTGAGCAGCCTGGGTCGCATCACAAAGTCTGCATACTCCCGCACCGCCATCGGGCTGATGTTGCTGGTGTCCTTACCGTCCGTTACGGGCAGCGCAACCAGCAGTATTTCCCCCATGATGGAACTGATCGGCCCCATGCCGACGTGCTGAACACCCTGCGGCAGTTGCTCACGCACCAATTGCAGCCGCTCACCCACCATCTGGCGGGCACGGTAAATGTCGGTATTCCAGTCAAAGGTGACGTAAACAAACGACAGACCCACGCTGGAGATGCTGCGGATGCTTTCGACCCCCGGCATACCGCCCATCGCTATTTCAAGCGGCGCGGTGATCAGCTGCTCAACTTCTTCGGGCGCCATGCCGCCAGCTTCGACTTGCAGCGTGACCGTGGGTTTGTTCAGGTCGGGAAACACATCGACTGGCATGTTGACCAGTGTCAGCGCACCTGCCAGCAGCAGTACCACGGACAGCACCATCACCATCAGCCGGTTGCCAAGAGACGAATGAACGAGTTTGTCAAACATGTTGTGCAGCCTGCTGTTTATCGGGTCTGGTTGATCAGGGGCGCGCCTCGCGTCACCACCCGTTCACCGGCGCTCAATCCGTCCACCACAGACACCGTGGCACCGTCCAGTGGCACCAGGCGGGTGCTGCGTGGCACGAATGTTTCAGCGCCGGTATGAACCCAGACGATGTCCTGGTTGCTGGCGTTTTTAACCACTGCGCCTGCGGGCACGGCAAAGCCTTTGACCTGATCTTTGGTTTGCACCAGCACCTTGACGGGCTGGCCCACTGCCAGGGCAACGTTGGGTGTGCCTGCCCCTTTGCTGACGCTGGTTTTAAACAACAGCGGAATCGCGCCTTCCCGCAGCGCCCGGCCCGCACCACTGAACACCAGCGGCAAGCTGATGCCCGTTGACGGGCTGGCGCTGGCCGCTGCGATATTGGCCGACAAGGCAGCATCAAAGGCGCTGGCCTCCACGCTTAATCGGGTGGGATCGACGATTTCAAACAACAACTCGCGGGCATCTACCACTTGCCCGGCCACCACATGGGTAGCAGCTATCACACCCGACACGGGGGCGACCAATGTTTCAAGAGCCACCACACTGGCACTGACGGTTGCCGATCGTTGTTGCAGGCTGCTGACGTCCAGTTTGGCGGCTTCGATGTCTTTGGCGGGCACTGTGCCCTCAAGCTGCTCTAACCGGTCCAGGCGTTTTTTGGCCAGTTCCAGGTTGCTTTTCAACTCCGTGCTTTGTGACTGCTGGTTGGCACGTTCAATCGCGCTGGTCGATGCGCGCACCACGGCCAGCACGTCCCCTTTGCGCACCGCCTGGCCCAGGGTGGGCAAGCCGCGCGGGCCGGCTTCAACGCGCCCGGCCTGGGTGGGTTGTACTTTGCCGCCTGCATTGGCGTCTGCCACCACGCGGCCTGTCAGCTCAATGGTTTTGGGCAAAGTCGCTTCTTCAATAGCGATGGTTCGTATACCCAGCAGTCGCTGTGACAACTTGGGCAAAAATACGCTGCCGTCGGCCTGGCGCTTGGGGGCATTGCCACTCGCAGCTGGTGCTGATTTTTCGCCATGGTCATGGCCAGCATCCGCTTGTGCATCAAAAGAGGTGCTGAAGCCTGCAAATAGGGCGCAAGCAGCTACTAAAAACGTCGTGTTTGATGCAAACGTGTCGGCGCGCTTGCGCCTGCGCAATCCAACAAGAGCGATGGCTGCGAGCAGCAGCGTGCCGCCAGCGTACGCCGCCCAGCGCAGCCACGGTTTTGTTGCCTCATCATGCGCGTGATCATCAACCAGACTGCCGATTTTCAGGTCGCCCGCCAGCAAGTCGGTATCTTTGCCAGCCAGTATGGTGAAGCTGACGGCCAAGTCGCCCGGTCTGGCAAACACATCGTTTTTAAAGCTGTAGCTGCCGTCGGCCTGCACGGCGGCAATGCCTTTGATGCTGCCGACTTCGACTTCAATCTTTGCATCTGTGACTGGCTCGTTTGTGGCGTAGCGGTCCAGGTAAATCTTCATCTCGTTGCCTTGAACCATGCCCACCAGCTCAAACAAATCGGAGTGGGCACTGACGCGCGGAGCTGCCGTGCCAGTGGTAACTGCGGGTTTGTCGCCATGGTCGTGGCCTGGGCTGGCAAAAGCGGGGTTGCTGACGGTAACACAGGCTACAAAAAACGCTATAAAAATAGTAGCTAATAGCCGCCGTGATGATTGGGTTATTGACCAATTTAATATGGAAAATGAGGTAAAAAATGTGTCGTTGGCGTTCATGGCAAGATTCCGTGGGCTTGATTCAGGTTGGCGATGGCGCGTTGCACATCAATGCCGGCTTTGGCGAGCGCCAGACTGGCTTCAAACTGTTCGTTGTCTGCACGCAGACGGGTCGGCAAGCTGCTGTCGCCTAGCCGCCATGATTTGGTGATCAGTGTTTGCACTTCGGTACTCAGGCGGACGCGCTCGCTTGCTGCGGCTTGAGCAGCACGTGCGGCACGCAGCTCAGCGGTGGCAGCGTATACCTCGCTAGGCAATTGCCGCTGTACTGCATCTGCTTCAGCTTGCGCGGTGTCCAGCTCGGCTCTTGCAGCGGCCTGGCGCGGTGCGTTGCGGTTGTTGCCCCCTAGCGGTATACGCAAGGCAATACGCAACTTGGTTTCATTGGTAGCCGCAAAAGTGCTGCGCTCGCGGCCTACACCCACACCCATCGACATGGGGTCACGCTTGTCAGCGTCCGCCAGTGCCAACTTGGCCTGTGCGCTGCCAAGTTGCGCTTGGGCGTAGCGCAGGGCAGGGTGGTCTGGTGAAACGGGCGCGGCTAGCACCTCGTTGGCAGCTCTGGTTGCCAGTGTTTCCTCCAGCGTTGCCACTGTCGCCAGTCCTGTCAGGCTGCGCCACTGATTTTGCAAACGCGTCAATTGGCTTTGGGCTTGAGTCATGGCGGTTTGCGCCTGCTGCACCAGCACCTGCGCTTGCAGCGCATCAACCCGGGCGTTTTCGCCCGCTTTGACGCGGCGGCTCAGGTCTTCGCTCAGGACGTTTGCATCAGTCAGTTTGCGTTTGTTCAAGTCCAGCTCAACCTGAGCTGTGGCGGCGCTGGCGGCTACTGCCCGCAGCTCGCCTGCCAGCTTGAGCTTGGACAACGCAAACTGGCCATCAAAACTCTGCCGTTGGGCAAAAATATCTGCCTGGGTAGCCGTGCGAACGCCCGGGTTCCATAGTGGCAGCTCAATTTCGGCTTCATATTCGCGGAAACCTTTGTTCTTATTCAGCCAGTCGGTACGGTGTGCAATGCCAGCGACGGGTTCGCCAGCAATCCAGCTGGAAGCAGCCTTTTCTTTGGCCGCCAGTTCGCTGCGGCGGTTGTCCAAAGAGCGCGACTGGCTGCTGGTTTGCCAGGCCGCATCGAGTGCCTGCTTCAGTGTGGGCGGCTGGCTGGAAGTTTGGGCAAGCCCGCTTGAGTCCAGCAAGGCAAGCCCAAGCGCACCAACGATTGCGCTACGTGCAACTACAGAATTTTTGGGATGAGAAAAATTAAACAAAAAAGGTCTCCGAAGTCAATCAAACTTCGGTGAACCTTTGCGCATTGCGCGCAGCGTTAAATTGCTGGCGCGTCAGCTCAAAAGGCTCACCACGGCGGACGTGGTGACAGACCATTTTGGACGCTCAATGTTGTTGGTAATCGCGCTGCTAACGATGGGCAGACGAGAAACGGGCTTGATACTCGGCGGGTCCACTGCAGCCAGCATGTCGCAGGATGCTGGTAAGCCAGCAGCGTGGTGGTGACTGTGGCCGTGGCTGTAGTGGGCTTGCGTGACGGTTTCTGCGTTGTTCGCATCCAGCACAGAACTATCGGCCAAGGTGCTGGTTGCGTCGGCAATAAGCTTTGCAGCGTCGTCATGGTCATGGCTGTGATCATGGTCATGTGCGCTGTGCGCCTCATGCCAGTGATGGTCAACACTGTGCATGTGTGCATTGGCACCACCCGACATCAGAGCCATCCAGATCATTAACAAATGACACGCGAGTTTGTTCACAACGCGACTTTACCAGTCTTGAGGGTTGCGCCAACTAAGCCCCTTGAGTGCCGCCGGGTTTAGGCTACTCGGGCATGTTTGATTTCACCCAGCGCTTGCTTGACAACAGACACGCCGCCGCTCAGTGCCAGCAAAGCCATCCCAGACGCAACGGCCAGATCCGGCCAGGCGCTGCTTGTGCCCAGCACACCCAGCGCAGCCAGCATGACGGCGATGTTGCCGATCGCGTCGTTACGAGAGCACAGCCAGACACTGCGCATATTGGCATCGCCCTCGCGGTAGGCATACAGCATGGCGGCGACTGTCACGTTGGCAATCAGCGCCAGCAGGCCAATGCTACCCATGGCGAAGGCTTCAGGCGTGCCGCCCTGACTGAACATCCAGGCCGCCCGGCCGAGAACGAACAGCCCAAAGCCGATCATGCAAGCCCCCTTGAGCAGCGCAGCCCGGGCCCGCAGCGCCAACCCGGCAGACAGCACGGCCAGCGACACGCCGTAGTTGGCTGCATCGCCAAAAAAATCAATCGCATCTGCCAGCAAAGAAACCGAGCCGGACTTGAAACCCGCGCCAATTTCAATGCCAAACATCGCCAGGTTGATGATGAGCGCCGCCCACAAAATCTTGCGGTAGCGCGGGCTGCTGGCGCGTTGGTCATCCGGTTCATGTTGGTGGTCGCAATGGGCTGACATGTCTTCTTTCATTTTCAATCAATGGCATGATTGGAAACCTGAAACCCACTTGAAGGTCAAGTGCCTTGAAAATAACAGGTTTGAACGCGGGAAATATCGGGCTATGGGCAGCGCTGGTATCTGCTTTTTTGTTTGGCGCCGGCACACCGCTGGCTAAAAGCCTTTTGGGCCACGTCAGCCCGTGGCTGCTGGCCGGCCTGCTTTACGCCGGCTCGGGTTTGGGCTTGCTAGTTTACCGAACGCTTAAAAAGTTGCCGCGCCCCCACCTGAGTCGGGCTGAGTCAGCTTGGCTGTTGGCTGCCGTGGTCTGCGGTGGTGGGGCGGCGCCCGTGCTGTTGATGTTTGGGCTTTCTGGCTTGCCAGCCAGCCATGCGTCGTTGCTGCTGAACGCTGAAGCCGCGCTGACCACACTGCTGGCTTGGGCGCTTTTCAAGGAACATTTGGGTCGCCGGATTGTGGCGGGCATGGTGCTGATTGTGGCTGGGGCGCTGCTGCTGGGCTGGCCGTCCGAGACCTTGGTGACTGGCGTAAAACCTGCACAGCTTTGGCCAGCCCTGGCGATTGTGCTGGCCTGCGCTTTTTGGGCGCTGGACAACAACCTGACGCGCAAGGTGGCGCATGTGGATGCCTCATGGATTGCTTGCATCAAGGGCCTGTCGGCGGGTCTGAGCAATCTGCTGCTGGCATTCTTGCTGGGGGCGACGTGGCCCTCGCTGCCAGGCGCTGGTGCTGCGATGGCCGTCGGTTTTTTCGCCTACGGTGTCAGTCTTGCGCTTTTTGTGGTGGCCTTGCGGCACTTGGGCACGTCCCGCGCGGGGGCCTATTTTTCAACGGCCCCGTTTGTGGGAGCGGTCATCTCGGTCGTGTTTTTTGCAGAACCCGTGACCTGGCAACTGGGCCTGGCCAGTGCTTTGATGGGGCTGGGGGTGTGGCTGCATCTGACAGAAGACCATTTGCATGAACATCAGCATGAAGCCATGATGCACGAGCACGCCCACACACACGACGAGCACCACCAGCATGCGCATGGTGCGGACAGCACTTCGCTACCTGGTCAGGCGCACGCGCATCGCCACAGCCATGCGCCTTTAAAGCACCGCCACGCGCACTTTCCTGATGCCCACCACCGCCACCCACATTAATGGCGTGACCAGTCAAATGGCACAGTCAGCAAAGCGGCCAGTGCAAAGGGTGCGCCTACCCAGCCTAGTCGGGTCAGGCCCACACTTTCGATGAGTGCCCCACTGACGACCGTACCAATCGCCGTGCCCGCATACAGCATCGAGCTGTTCAGACTGATCAACATCGGTGCCTGAGCAGGGGACAGATGAACCAGGCGTCCTTGCTGTGGGGCAGTCAAGCCAAAACCCGCCATACCCCACACCACCAGCGTCACGATGGTCGCTATCAGATGGCCCTGCGTCAGAGGCAGCAAGCACATCATGATGAACAGCACCCCGAGCTGGACGGCGATGGTCAGCAGCGGGCCAAACCGATCGGTGGCCCAGCCACCCAGCAAGGTGCCCGCAACGCCTGCCAGGCCAAAAATGGCCAGCACCACCGACAGCAGCGCTGGGCTCATCGCATTCAATGCCAGCAGTACTGGGCCCACATAGGCAAAAACGCTGAAGACGGCAATAAAAAACAGCAGGGTGCGCAACCACACGCGTAGCACGGCGCTTTGGCGGGCGGCAGACCTAAAGCCTGCAAGACTGGCGCTCTCGGTGACCACGCCCTTGGGCAGCAGCACAGAAGCAGCCAGTAACGCGGCCAGACTGGCGGCGGCGCATAGCCACACGGGGGTGTGCCAGCCGTATTCAAAACCCAGCCAGGCACCAATCGGCAAAGCCACCGCGTAACTGATGCTCATGCCCAAAAAGACGGTTGACAATGCCCGGCCGCGCAAGGCCGGCGCAACCAGCGTCACGGCATAGGCTGCCACCGCTGCGGTAAACATCGCACCGGCCCCCATCAGCACCCGGCCCATCAGCAGCAACGCCAGACTAGCAGACAGGGCAGACACCAGATTGCCGGCCGCAAACAGGCCCAAGCCCAGTTGAATGGCGCGCTTGCGCGGCCACTTGGCCGTGAGCAAGATCAGCAATGGTGCCAGCACGGCAGTGGCGACGGCATAGGCCGTCATGACCTGACCGGCGGCCGCAATATGGATGCCGAGTTCAAGCGCCATCGGCTGCAAGATACCGGTCAGGACAAATGCACCGCTGCCAATGACCAGGTTACACAGGGCAAAAAAATAAAGGATACGGGGCATGTCACCATCAGCGAAAAGAGTTGCCGATTGTGCCGGGAAGTGGTGAGCGATGCAGTCGCCAGCGACAATGGCAGTTTTGGGTTGGAGCAGGCATGCCGAAAAGTCGTTGGTCAGTCGCTGGGAAATGGCGGCTAGGGATACTGGGGATGCTGGCTTTGTGCGCGCAGGGCACAGCATTGGCCCAAAACAGCGTTTACCTTGAAGAGCTCACCACGCAAGAAGTCAGCGCCACACTCAAGGCAGGCAAGACAACTGTCCTGATTCCCATAGGCGGTACTGAACAAAATGGCCCGCATATGGCCATTGGCAAACACAATGTACGGGCCAAGGCACTGGCCGGCAAGATCGCAGCGTCTTTGGGTAACGCGCTGGTGGCCCCGGTGCTGAGCTACACCCCAGAGGGCAACATTGACCCACCAACCGAGCACATGGGCTTTGCCGGCACGATTTCTATTTCAGAAGACACCTTTAAAAACATCTTGCTGGGCACCGCCCGCAGCTTTAAAAAGTATGGCTTTACTGACATCGTTCTGCTGGGCGACAGCGGTAATTACCAAAAAGCACTGGCTGCGGTAGCGGCGCAGTTCAACCGTGAAGTTGCCAAAACCAGCGTGCGCCTGCACTATGTTGCCGACTACTACCGCAGCACCCAGGGCGCTTACATTGACGCGCTCAAAGCCAAGGGCCTCACCAGTAACGAAATTGGTACGCACGCTGGTTCGGCAGACACGTCTTTGTTGATGGCGATTGACCCCAGCATGGTCAGGCCCGACCGCTTTGCAGAGGCTGCGCGCGGCGGCTGGGCGGCAGGAACTTTGGGTGACCCGCGTGCCTCAAACGCGGCGAACGGCCAGTTGGGTGTGGATGCCGTTGTTAAAATCACGGTTGACGCCATAAAAAAGGCCAGGACTGCACCGCGCTAGCGCGCTACCAGACCTTTCCCTCACATTTCTCTGCTGTTCAACCCATATTCACATTTCAAGTCTTAAAGATCCTCGCATGCGTAAAAATTATTGGAAAGCTGGCCTGGTGACTGTTTTAGCTTGTGCGGCAGTGGCATCGATGAGCCTGGCCCAAACGACGAACAGCAAACCCATCATTCCGCCGCCCGGCCCCATGCCGTCAGGTGTGCTCGATATGTACTCAGGCATGCCGCCAGCGGTTGACAAAACCAATCTGTACAGCGAAATCGCATCGAGCAAACTCAGCCCCAACACAGCAGGCGCGCTGGAGCGTATTTACGTGCCCAACCGGAGTGAAAACACCGTGTCTGTCATTGACCCGAGCACCCTGAAAGTCATCGACAACTTCAAGGTGGGCGTTCATCCGCAACACATCGTGCCAAGCTGGGACTTGAAAACGCTCTGGGTCGCCAACAACGCGGAAGGCCGGCTGGACGGCAGCCTGACGCCGATCGATCCTAAGACTGGCAAACCCGGCAAGTCGGTTCCGGTGGATGACCCTTACAACCTGTACTGGTCGCCCGATGGCCAATTCGCCATCGTGGTGGCAGAGGCCTACAAACGACTGGACTTTAGGGACGCCAAAACCATGGCGATGAAGTTCACCCTCCCAGCTCCCAAATGTGCAGGCATCAACCACGCAGACTTTTCAATCGATGGCAAATTTGCGCTGTTTACCTGCGAGTTCAATGGCTCGATCACCAAGATTGACCTGGTGAACCGAAAAGTGGTGGACACCATCAAGCTCAGCGCCTACTTTGACCGGCCTGATGCCCAGGCGCTGATTGCCGCGCCGGGCAAAAAACCACGCTACATTCCTGACCCGGCCAACCCGACCGGCGCAGACATTTGCGCCACACCCGGCATGCCGCAAGACGTGCGCATATCGCCAGATGGCAAGATCTTTTACGTCGCCGACATGATGGTTGACGGTGTGCATGTGGTCGATGGCGAGTCGTTCAAGCAAATCGGTTTTATTCCGACAGGCGTGGGCGCACACGGCTTGTACCCCAGCCGGGACGGCAAAAGCATGTACGTGGCCAACCGCGGCAGCAATAAAATTCGCGGCACGCCCAATGGCAAGGGCAGCGTGTCGGTGATTGATTTTGCAACGCGCAAAGTGACCAAAACCTGGCCTGTACCCGGCGGCGGCAGCCCTGACATGGGCAACGTCAGTGCAGATGGCAAATACTTGTGGCTGGGTGGGCGCTACGACAACGAGGTGTACCGTTTTAACACCGACAGCGGTGCGGTCGACAAAGTCAAGGTCGGGCGTGAACCGCACGGCCTGACGGTGTGGCCACAGCCAGGGCGCTTTTCATTCGGGCACACAGGCAACTTGCGCTGATCCTAGTCGCGCTGCGATGATAAAAACTGCTTGAGCTCTGGGCTTTACGGGTCACCAAACAGCGCTACCGGTGGCCTCATTTCATTTACGCGGCCCTGGTGCATGAAGATCACGCGCAACTTGTCGTCGCCGTAAGACTTGCGCAGACCCGAGCCATCAACGATGGCTTGCATTTTTTTCTCCTCCCGAGTTTTTGAGTTTTTTCTTCACTAAGCTGGGGATGGTTTTTTGTGTTGGGCGCGAGCGTACTGCCGATTCGTTTTGCTTCGTGTCCCCCGCCCCTTTGGGGCTCCTCCTTGACCTACGCAAAACGCATCGGCAGCACGCTCTTTTGGTGAATGACGCCGAGCCCGAAAACAACGCCAGGGGCAGCAACAGGTATGGCGTGTCCCCCGAAGCGAAGTCAAGGAGGAGGCCGAAGGCCGGGGGACATGAGCGCAGGGGGATACGCCTTAGCCGTTGCGGATTGAAAAGCACATCACGCCGAAGCGGTGGCATTACGGCGTCCCTGACGAGACACTCGCTTATCAGGAGCTTCCCCGATGTATCAGCGCCCAAGTCCGGTTAGGCTAGCGTCAACTTCTGGAGCCGCTTTTGTCATTCCCACCCCACCAGCGTCATTACGCGATCTGGCCCAAGCGCCTGCCGCGAAGCATCACGCAGCCTGCCACATCGCTGTGGCACAACCTGGCCATTAATGCGCTGCGCTTTCCGGACAAGCCGGCGCTGGTCTTTTTTGACCGCACGCTCACCTACCGTGATGTACTGACCCAAGCCGAGGCACTTGCCGCCACGCTGGCACGCATGGGGGTTCAAAAAGGCGACCGGGTGCTGCTGAACCTGCAAAACTGCCCTCAGTGGGTGATTGCCCACTTTGCGATTTTGCGGGTCAACGCGGTGGTGGTGCCTGTGAATCCGATGAACCGCGCCGAGGAGTTAAAGCATTACATCCTCGACCCGGATGCCAAAGTTGCCATCACCTCCGGCGACCTGGCGGCCGAGCTGGCCAAGGCCAATGCCCAACTGGCCCATGCTGAGCGCTTGAGCCATATGATCGTGACGCACTACAGCGATGCGTTTGACCTGTCAGCCCCCGATGCCGCCATGCCTGATGTGTGGCGTGACTGGCTGGGCACCCAGCATGCGCTGCCCATGATGGAGGGCGGCGATGTGATGACGTGGGCAGATGCTGTATCCGGTAGCACTGATGATTTGCCCGACCACACCGCCACCCCGCAAGACCTGGCGGTGCTGCCCTACACCAGCGGCACCACCGGCTTGCCCAAGGGCTGCATGCACACGCATGCCAGCATCATGCACAACGCAGTGGCCACGGCGCTCTGGGGCAGCAGTAACTTTGAAAACGTCATTTTGTCGGTCGTACCGATGTTTCACATCACCGGCATGGTGTCGGTCATGCATGCCTCGATGTATGGCGGCACCACGCTGGTCATCATGCCGCGCTGGGACCGCGAGCTGGCCGGCCACCTGATCAGCCGCTGGCGCGTCACGCACTGGACGAACATACCGACCATGGTGATTGACCTGTTGGCCAGCTCTAACTTCAACAAATTCGACGTCAGCAGCCTGGTGTACATCGGCGGGGGCGGCGCCGCCATGCCGCAGGCGGTGGCGCAGCGCCTGCTCGACAACTACGGTCTGCACTACGCAGAAGGCTACGGCCTGACGGAAACCGCCGCGCCGTCGCACAGCAACCCGCACGACAGAACCAAGCAGCAGTGCCTGGGCGTGCCCTTCATCAGTGTTGACGCGCGCGTCATCGATCCCACCACACTGAAGGAAGTGCCACAAGGCGAGCAGGGCGAAATCATCATGAACGGGCCGCAAATCTTTCAGGGCTACTGGAAGCGGCCTGACGCCACGCAGGATGCCTTCATCGAGCTGGACGGCAAGCGGTTTTTCCGGTCCGGTGATTTGGGCCGGGTGGACGAGGAGGGCTACTTTTTCATCACCGACCGCCTCAAACGCATGATCAACGCCTCGGGCTTCAAGGTCTGGCCGGCCGAGGTAGAGGCGCTGATGTTCAAGCACCCCGCCATTCAAGAAGCCTGCATCATTTCAACGGTGGACGCGTACCGGGGCGAGTCTGTCAAGGCGGTGGTGGTGCTGCGCGCAACCTTCAAAGGGCAGGTGACTGAAGACGAGATCATCAGCTGGTGCAAAGACAACATGGCCGCCTACAAATACCCACGCGTGGTGCAGTTTGTCGACGCGCTGCCCAAAAGCGGCGCTGGCAAGGTCATGTGGCGGGCGCTGCAAGAGGCTGAGCACGCGAAGTAGGCGGCGAAACGCCTAAAAAGTGCTGAAAGCATTTTTAGGCTTTAAATCGGCTGTAGCCCAACTGAAATATGGGCTGGAAGCACTTTTATTGATAGCGGATACTGGCTAATTGGATTCTGACCCCGATTCTTTCCCCGATTCTCACTATCGCATTACAAGAGCCTCGATGGATGCGATCTCTGGTGGACGGGCGAAGAAAAGGTTTTCTATGATGGGGCGTTCATAGCCCGCTATCAGTCCTGCTTGTATGACGCGATCAAGAATCGTCGGATTATCTAAACCTTTGAGTGACCCTATCAGGGCAGAAAAATCGAGCTGTTCGAGCTTGTCCACTGAATCGAGCAGGCCTGTGCAGGCATCACTACTCCACCGACCATCACGTAGCGCGAGGGGGGAAAAGCCTAGGTCTTGCATCCATTGCAACCAATCCCGCGGCGAATCACCTGATTCTAAGATCGAGAACGGCGAGAACTCACTAAGAATTTTCACGTGTGGAGAGTCCTGCAGCGTCTGCTGAAGGCCACGAAAGGCACGCGGCTCAAATCCTTCGATATCAATTTTTATGAAGTCGAGAGGCGCAAGACCAAGGTCATCTCCCCGCACCACAGACACTGGCACTGACTCATCTGTACAAACGACAGACGAATACATGCGATGCATACCGCCATTATGAGAACTGAGGAAAAGGTTAGCCGATCCTGCAGCGTCGGAAAGCGCACAGCTGAACAGCTGTACGCGCTCGGCTATTTGCCAACCACGGGTATTGACATCGAGTATTTGGAGGTTAGCCTCATTTGGTTCAACGGCGAAGATCCGGCCTGCTGACTGAACACGCTCAGCCAGCAGCACAGTGTAGTAACCGACGTTGGCCCCGATATCGAGAACACGGTCACCCGATCGCACCAGACCCAGTATTGAATACGTCTCCTCGGGCTCGAAGATGCCGTTGACAATCAAGCCGAGGCTATCCGCGTCGTCAACAAGCATGCTCTGACCCGTAAAAAGCTTAGCTTCTTGCATCGTGTTGTGTATTCCTATTTAGTCATGATGTGATTTCATTATGCCGACTTAACATTCAGGTGAGTTTTCAGGAACATTTGTAAAACTTGCCTTCATGTAGGAACATAAGCGAACAAATACCTCAGACTGCAATCTGGGGAATATCGCCACTCGAAAAATGCGGGTCAGAATCCATTTGATTCTCTAACCCCCGATTTTATTGGGCCACAAGTCTAAAAGCCGACTGAAAACGGCTCCAAACCACTCACAACAACCTCATTCCCTTTGCACACATCACCCAAGCCGCCCGGCCAACTCCAAAGACGCCCGTAACGTGCTGTTGATGCGTGTTTGCCAGCCATCCCCCGTGGCTCGCAGCGCGGCCAGCACGTCTGGGTCCAAGCGGATTTTCACGGGCTCTTTTGTCGATACCTGCACGCTGCCCGTGGGCCTGCCACGGCGGCGCGCAGCGATTTGCTGGGGCGTATGCACGGCGGCAAACTCACCGCGCTTTGCCTGGCCCAAAGACTCTAACAAGCCGCGCTCAAACGCCGCAATGTCAGGGTCTACGCCAGCCCAAAACTCGGGCGGCGGTAAAGCGGCGGGCGTTTTAGCGGTCACTTTAGATGTCACCTTCGATCTCACTTTAGGGCGGTCAGTCATGGGTTTGCTCGTTCAGGTAATTCAAAAACTCAGGGCGAAGATTGTCAAATTTGGTTTTGGTGTAAACCGTCAGCAATACAATCAGGCCAACGTCAAGGCGATTGAAATAAATCACCCTCGCACCGCTCCGCTTGCCCATACCCGCACGCTGCCAACGTACCTTGCGCAGGCCGGTTGTGCCAGGTATCACGTCACCAGCCATCGGGTTAACGGAGATCCAGTCGATAAATTCAACGCGTTCACCGTCTTGCCAAACGCCATCGGAAATGCGCGTGAAATACTCAGTTTCTTTGACGGTCAATATAAATTAATTGTACGCCCAAATAATTTAGAAAAACATAGCTCTTTGCGGCCTCGAAAGGTTGTGTGCGAAAGCTAGATCGCAGGCGGCAAGCGCGTGCCCATCAGATCAGGCATGGACATCACCGCAGAAGTCAACACCGGGCAGCACCGGGCGATTGAGTATTTGCTCAGCCCAATTCAAAAGGCGGGTAGTGAGAGTTTGAGGGCGCGGTGATGGGACTGTCTAACTACCATCCGTCCCTCAGCACATACCGTAGGGCTTTGCCTTTGGCATCACGGTACACATCAAAGTCTGAATCAATCGTCAGCACATGGCGTATGCCGTGCCTGGCGGCCGCTTCGGCGACCGACGCGTCAGCCAAGTCAAATGGCAAGTCGCGAAACCGTTCGCTGATCAACAACACCTGCGCCAGAGTTTCCGGCAACGTATCCGCAGCAGGCGTGTCGAGTGTTACCCCGCCGCGCTGGCACCAACGCAAAAAATCCAGCGCAGCTTCATTGCCCAAGCGCCGGGCCAGCAGCGCGCACACCTCTGTTAATACGGGCCAAGTGGTCAGCAATCTGGCCTGCGGGTTGGTTTCAAGCCATTGCAGTACAGGCGCATGCCAGCGGTCTGCGCGGTTGAACAATGCCAGCAATGGCCC
>CAMARI010000029.1 GCA_945860515.1 Polaromonas sp. YR568 | reverse complement strand
GCGCCCTGGGCCAACCCGGTGCTGTGGACGGTGCTGGTGCTGGCCGCAGGCTTGTTGCTCTCTGGCGTGCCTTACCCCACCTACTTTGCGGGCGCGCAGTTCATTCACTTTTTGCTCGGCCCCGCCGTGGTGGCACTGGCCTGGCCGCTGTGGCAGCGCCGTGCTGAATTGCGTCAGCGCTGGCCTGGCTTGCTCACCGCCGCCATGGCAGGCGGCCTGGCCGCGAGTGCTTTTGCATGGCTGCTGGCGTGGGCTGTTGGCTTGCCTGCCGAGGTGATGCTGTCGCTGGTGCCCAAGTCTGTCACCGCGCCTGTGGCCATGGGTATTGCTGAAAAAATTGGCGGGATTCCCGCGCTCGCGGCAGTGTTTGCTGTCATCACCGGACTGGTCGGTGCGTTGGCAGGCAAGTATCTGTTTGATGGCCTGCGCATCCCCATGACCCCCGCTGGCTGGGCTGCGCGTGGTTTTGCTCTGGGCACTGCGGCCCACGGCATTGGCGCTGCCCGTGCCCTGCAGGTCAATGCCGATGCAGGGGCTTACGCGGCGCTGGCGCTGGGCTTGCAGGTGCTGCTGGCAGCGCTGTTGATGCCATTTTTAGTGCCGCTTCTTTTGAAGTTTTTTTAAGCTGGGTGTTGACTTGAGCCAGGGCCAGAAGCTTGCCAAAAGCACCGAACACCATGTGGCCTGCCGACTGACATCGACAATCCCGCTGACCAAACCCCGAAAATATGACTTACCTGCTCAAGATTTTTTCTGCCGACGACGTGACCGACACCGAACGCGCGCTTGCCGTCCAGCGGTTCCGCTCAGCGCTGGAGCAAGCGCTAGGTGACGCTTCGCTGGTGCTGCCCTGCTACCACGCGTATCAAAAACTTTTTCAGCAGTACGGCGATCAACCACGCCCCTGGCCAATCTCACCGGCAGAGCAACTGCTGGCCGAGCAATGGGAAGCCGCTGAACTGGCAGCAACACATGCTGCTTTTGGTGTGAACCGTTATCTGGGCGATGCCGATTTTGAAATTGAGCCGGCAGGTTGATGCTTAAAACCACAAGCGGTCTTTGCATAAGGTCTCATTTTCTACAACCAATTGCAATAAATGACGAGGCGTAAGGGGTGGATTTTTTCTCACGAGTTTGTGGTGATGCTTGAGCGCCTACCCAATGACGCACTCGAAGCATCAGACAAGTCTTCATGAAGCAGCTTGCACCAGCTCCTTTGGCAGCCTGAGGCTAATGGCGTCGCATCCGCTGTGCAATGGCCATAAACGCATTGACCGTGGGGTTGGTATTGGCAGGGTTAAACGCTAGGCCCAAAGAGTATTTCACCGCCGAATTGCGCTGCCGAACTTGTAGATAAGTGACGTGTTCAGTCTGGACAGCCTGCATGGCTTGCGGCACCAGCGCAATTCCCAAGCCACTGCTGACCAGCGCCAAAATGGTTTGCATTTCAGATGCGACCTGTATAAATTTTGGAACAAAGCCACATTGATGGCAAGCGGCCATGACAACACTTTCAAAGCCTGGTCCTTCACTAAATGGGAAGCCAACAAAAGACTCTTGCGCAAGATCTCTGAGCTGCACCCGCTTTTGGCTGGCCAAAGCATGAGACATCGGCACTGCCAGCATCAGTTCCTGATCACAAAATCTATCGACGCGAAAACCCACTGCATCATGCAGCGGCGGCACCACAATACCCACGTCTGTGGCGCCACTTAACAACGAGGCCTTTTGCTGAGATGTGGTGTCGCTGGTCAGCACCAGCGTGACGTCCGGGTAGTCCTGTCGGAATGCTCGCAGCAGGTCGGGCACAACATTGAGCGCAGCACTGGGCACAAACGACAGCCGCAAAGTACCGAGCTTGCCTGCCCCCGCCTTTTGAGCAATCTCGATCGACAACTGGGCGTGCGCCAATGTGCGTTTGGCTTCGCGTAGAAAAGCTTCGCCTGCAACCGTCAGGCGCACATGGTGACGATTGCGGTCAAGCAAGGTAACGCCTACATCCGCCTCCAGCTTTTGCACGGCGATGCTCAGCGGTGGCTGCGACACGTGCAGGCGATCAGCAGCCCGCCGGAAACTGCGTTCTTCCGCAACGGCAACAAACTGCCTGAGTTGACGTAAATCCATGCTTTGATCTTAACTTTGGTGATTCATTTCGATTATCACCACTGAATTAAAACAGTATTAGACGAATGGGTGATGCCGCCTTAAGATGACTTGACACTGAAATTCACGCGCAGGAAAGTACTGTCATGCAAGCTTCGCTCCTAGAGGAACTGAACCCCGTTCCCAACCCTTATCCGATCAAATCGGACGTTGAATACCCGGAAGTCTGGCGACTTTGCGAGCAGGCCCGTGATCTGGCCTGGAACCCGCTGTCGATTGATTTTTCGGACCTTGTTGATGCAGACTTACCCGCAGAAGTGCGGGAGGCTGGCTCAGAGTGGTGGAGCCTGCGCGCCTGGATGGAGCATGGCGCGATTCCCTATGGCGCCGAGCGACTGCGCGAGGCTATTTTTGACCATCAGCCATTTGAAATCAAGCAGCACATCATCAACTTCATTGCCGAAGAATTGCGCCACCACGAAACGTCATTTTTGGTGGCGCGAGGGCTGGGCGCTTACCAAAACGAGCCGCGTGCTGACTACTTCAAGTCCGTGATTCCCCGTTTTCACGACGAGAAGGACGAAAAAGCCATGTCATTTTTCGCGGGCCTGGCTGTCAACACTTTGTTTGAGCAACTCTCAGGTGAGTTACTCAAGGCGCGGTATGAGAACGCGCGCTACAAATCCATCCGCACGGCCTGCCAGCTTATCCTGCGCGACGAAGCACGGCACATCCATTTTGGGCGCATCATCATGCGCCGCTTCTTTGAAGAGTTGAGCCCACACGACAAGGATCTGATTGGCAAAAAGTTTGCCAAAAAGCTGCGCGGCAGTTTGCTCAATGGCGTGTATGCCGTCGTCAATTTGCCTGAACACGAACGTGCACGCGCCGGCCACAACCGGTCTTTGGCTGCACAGCACGGCTTGGGCGCGACACACCCTGACGAAGAGATTTTTATCATCAAGCGCTCGCTTGACCAGATCCGTGAGGAGATTGCACCTTATGGTGTGGAGATCCCGGAAATCCCCGAGGTCGATCGAGTCGCTGTTGTTCATTAAGGCTGATGCGTTTGAAAACCGAGCGTCGATGGCTACTGGTTGCAGCGCTGGCTTGCATGTGCGGTTCTGCTTGCGCGCAAACCACTTTTCCTGCACGCCCAGTCACACTGGTGGTACCTTACCCACCAGGCGGTTCGGCTGACATTCTTGCGCGAGCTGTCGGGCAAAAGCTGGGCACCATGTGGGGCCAGAGCGTCATCATTGACAACCGCGCTGGCGCGGGTACGGCCATCGGTGCCAAGGCGGTCGCTGTCGCTCCGGCTGATGGTTACACCCTGCTGATGGGGACCGTCAGCTCGCACGCTATCAACCCAGCCATGAACAAGGTGGGTTACGACCCGGTCAAAGACTTTACAGCCGTGGCGCCCATAGCGTCGATTGCTTTCGTACTGGTCACCCAGCCAACGCTACCAGCAGCCAAGGTGCAAGACGTGGTGGCACTGGCCAAAGCCAAGCCTGGCGACATCAGCTATGCCTCTGCCGGGCCGGGTACGTCCAACCATCTGGCGGGCGCCTTGTTTGAAAGTGCTTCAAACATCAGCCTGCTACATGTGCCTTACAAAGGCAGTGCGCCTGCGCTGAATGACGTTTTGGCCGGGCACGTCAAATTGATGTTTGACCTGCAGGCTACAGCCTTGCCGCACATCGCATCTGGCAAGCTCAAAGCCCTCGCCGTGACCAGCAGGGAGCGCAGCCCGCAACTGCCCAGAGTGCCCACCATGGCCGAGTCTGGCGTTCCGGGCTACGAGGTCAGCGCCTGGTTTGGCGTCTTTGCGCCGGCAGGTATTCCAGCGGCGGTGACTGACAAGCTCAACCAGTCCTTGACGGCCGTACTTAAAACCCCTGACCTTCAAAAGCAGTTGCGTGACCTCGGCGCAGAACCCGAGTTTGCAACGCCAGATGTATTTTCGACCTATGTGCGCAGCGAATCTGCCAAGTGGACGCAAGTGGTGAAGGCCGTCAATTTGTCACCTTGATGTGTTGGGTCGTCGGAAATTTTTAATTTTTTCACGTCATCATTAAAAGGAGATCGTCATGAGCACTGCGTATTTGTTTCGTCCCAGTCTGGTCGTACTTTCTGCTTCGTTGCTGGCACTGCCCATAGCGGCACATGCTCAGTCAGAGATCAACATTCCGGTTCTCGTTCCTGTCACTGGTTTTCTGGCGTTAGAAGGCACCAGCCAGCGCAACGGCGCCCTGCTGGCGATTAAAAATGCACCAGCCTCGGTCAAGATCAAATCTGAAGTGAGCGACACGGGCGCCTCCCCCGAGGGGGCCACCACCGCTCTGGAGCGGTCCCTGGCGCGCGGCAAAGTCACCGCAGTTGCTGCCTCCATGCTGGGCCCCCAGATGCTCGCCATGCTGCCCATTGCACTTGAAAACAAAATCCCACTGGCCACTGTGTCAGGCACCGCCAGCATCACCGAAAAAGGCAACCCCTACGTTTTCCGTTTCTTTCCTGGCGATGCGGTAGCCAAAAACGCACACGTCCGCTACGTTCTTGAAGAACTCAAAATGAAACGTGTGGCCATCGTCTACCAAACCACCGCATACGGCCAGGGCGGTCACGGGCACATTGTTGACTTGCTGAAAAAAGCAGGCCTCACGCCCGTCATGGAAGAAGCCCTCGACGTGACGGTCAAGGACATGTCAGCGGCCATTGGCAAGGTCAAGGCCGCCCGGCCTGATGTGGTGATGCTGCATCTGCATGGCGGTCCATCTGCCCTCTTTATAAAACAGGCTGCGGCGGCCAAACTGAACCTGCCCATTGTCGCGGGGTCTGGTGTGGCACAGCCCTCGACGGCTGCACTGCTTGATCCAGCGGAACTCAAAGGTATATGTGCTGAAACCAACGCCGCGCCACTGGCAGGTGGCGGTTCCGATATGGCCAATTTTCTGGCGCAATACAGGGCTGAATTCAAGTCCGAGCCGGACGGTTTTGCAGTAGGTCAGTACGACGCCACCAACATGATCATCAATGCCGCGATGAAGGGTGCCAAAACACCAGAAGACATGCGCAAAGCCCTGTCTGAGAACTCCTATAAGGGCTTGGCTATGACGTATAAGTCGGACGGCAGGGGCAACATGGCCAACTCGGCCATGATCATTTGCTATGGTGACAACCGCACACCGCAAATCGCCAAACGCTACTGATGGACGTTGCAGGCTGACATGCTGCAAATACTGGTCAATGCGCTGGCTCTGGGCGCATCCTATGCACTTCTGGCACTGGGTTTTGTCCTGATTCTGAACGCGACGAGTGCCGTCAACTTTACCCATGGCGATATGGTGATGGCTGGCGGTTACGTCACGATTGCCCTGTTCAGCTTGCTGCCCTTGCCGGGCGTGTTGCTGCTGCCTGCGGTCATGCTGGTGATGGCGCTGCTCGGGTTTGTGTTTTCGTATCTGGCGTATTTTCCGCTGAAAGACAGGCCGCCCGTGTCGGTGTTTATTTCGACCATCGCGCTGGGCATCGTGTTTCAAAACTCGGCCAATGCCATCAACGGCGCAGAACCGCACAAAGGCCCGCCGCTTTTGGGTGAGGGCTCGCTCAGCCTGGCAGGCATCACGGTTGGCCAGCAAGCCCTCAGCATCATCGTTATCGCCGCCTTGCTGATTGCTGCGCAGCACTTGCTTCTTAACCGTACTGGCCTGGGTCGAAAGCTGCGCGCCACTGCACAAGACAGGCCGATGGCAGAGGCCATGGGAATTCGTGTGAACAGCATGATTGCGCTGACCTTTGCGATTGGCTCGGCGTTAGCGGGCGCTGCCGGCCTGATGCTGTCGAACACGTTTTTTGTGTCGCCCACCGACGGTTCGAACTACATCATCAAGGCCTATATTGCGGTCACGATTGGCGGCTGGGGCAGCCTGAGCGGTGCGGTGTGCGGCGCACTCATCATTGCACTGTTTGAGGTATTGCTGCCATCACTACCGGTACTTGTGCCCTTGCTGAAAGATGTCACGCCCTGGCTGTTCACGCAAACAGCATCGACCATTTTGCTGTACGTCTGCCTGCTGGCCATCATGTTCTTCAGGCCGCAAGGCCTGTTTGGTGAGAAGGTACAAAAACGGGTATGAATGCCTCTTTGACTTGGGCCAGCAAGGGCATACGTCCGCTGTTGATATTGGGTGTCCTCGGGTTGGTGGTGTGGGCGTCAAGCATTTCATCGGCTTACCAGATGCGCCTGTTTACTATCGTTGGCATTTACGCGCTGCTGGCTTTGGGCTTTCAATTCATCTTTGGCCACGCGGGCGCGCTGGCATTGACGCAAGGCAGTTTTTTTGGGGTGGGCGCGTATGTCACCGGCATTCTGAGTGTGCGTTACGGCTGGGGAGCTGAATACACGCTATTTTTGTCTCTCCTGCTGCCCGTCATGCTGGCGGCGGTGGTTGCTGCGCCCGTGCTGCGACTGGAGTCGCATTATTTTGCATTGGCCACATTGGGCATTGGCCAGGTGCTGCTGCTGGTGGCCATTGGCTGGCAAGACTTGACGGGCGGCTCGAACGGCTTGTCTGGCATTGCCGGGCTAACGATCTTTGGGTTTGAGATTAAAAAAGGCCAGGGCATCATGCTGGCGGTGTGGGGCTGCGTGGCCGTGGGCGCGCTGCTGTCATGGCGTATCACCCGGGGGCTGTACGGTGCTGCGCTGCAAATCTCACGGGAGAATCCTGTCGCTGCGCAGGCCATAGGTATAGATACCGCACGCCTGCGCTACGCCACTTTTTTGTTGTCGTCGCTGTTTGCCGGGCTGGCGGGAGCGTTGTATGCCCACACCATTCGCGTCGTGTCGGTTGAGGTGCTGGAGTTTCCCATCATGGTCGCCTGCTTGACGATTGCAGTGCTGGGCGGTCGCACCCATGTGGCGGGTGCGATTTTGGGTGCGGTACTGATTGTGAATTTGCCCGAGTGGTTTCGCGATCTTGAAAAATACTATCTGATTGCCTACGGCGTGGCGCTGCTGTTCGCCGTCATCGTGGCGCCATATGGCTTGATTGGTTTGCTGGAGCAGTGGCGTGCCAAACTCTTCCCGGAGCGTGCAAGCACGCCGCATCAACCGATTGCTTTGCCAGCACGTGCCGCGCTGCCGATGCATAGCGGCCCGTTGCTGGATGTACGAGACATTCGCAAACGCTTTGGCGGCCTGAAGGCGCTGGACGGCGTATCACTCAAGGTGGCGCAGGGTGAAATCTTGGGCCTGATTGGCCCCAATGGTTCGGGCAAGACCACGCTGCTCAACGTCATCACTGGTATTTACCGCGCAGAAAGTGGCGCCGTGCAGCTCAATGGCGTAGCGATTCATGAGGAGGCCAGCTTTAACATCGCCAGCAGTGGCGTGGCACGTACGTTTCAAAATATCAATCTCGTCGATGACATGACGGTACTCGACAACATTGCAGTGGCGCGCTATGGCTTTGAAAAAGCGGGGCTGCTGCAAGCTGCTGGCGCAGGTTGGCAACAACCCGCATGGCAGCGAGCGCGCGGCAATGCGGCGTATTTGCTCGAAGCCTTGGGCATTGGCCACACGGCGCAGTCTCATGCCGGCGGCCTGGCATACGGCATCAAGCGCAAGGTCGAAATTGCGCGCGCGCTGGCGCTGGAGCCGACCCTGCTGTTGCTGGACGAGCCCGCCGCCGGCCTGAATGAAAACGAGCAACTTGACCTGGCCGACAGGCTGCGCGCCTTTGCCAAGACCGGCTTGGCGATTTTGGTGATTGAACACAACATGCCGTTTTTGATGCCACTGGCCGAGCGCATGGTCTGCCTGGACCATGGGGTGGTGATTGCCCAGGGCACGCCAGCCGAGATACGAGCCAACCCGCTGGTGATTGCGGCCTATCTGGGTGCACCGGAAGACGTTCAAGCATGACGCACCTGCTCGACATTCAAAACCTGGCCGCCAGCTACGGCCAGATACAGGCGCTGCGCGGTGTCAGTTTGACAGTTGACGCGGGCGAAGCTGTGGCCCTGGTGGGTGCCAACGGCGCAGGGAAATCAACGCTGATGAAATGCATCATGGGCATGCTGGCAGGCGCAGCAGGCGATGTGCGTTTTGATGGCCAAAGTATCAGCAGTCTGCCGGTATCCAGCAGGGCCGACATTGGCATTGGTTATTCGCCCGAAGGCAGACGCGTGTTTCCCGGTCTGACGGTACATGAAAACCTGCTGGTCGCCAGCCGCGACAAGGACAGCGGACGTGCACGGGCTGAAGAGGTATATACCTTCTTCCCGGCCTTGAGAGAAAAAATCAGCGCCATGGGATGGGCCTTGTCGGGTGGCCAGCAGCAGATGCTGGCCATTGGCCGTGCGCTGATGCTGCGGCCACGCTTACTTTTGCTCGATGAGCCGTCGCTGGGCTTGTCGCCGATCTTGATGACCGAGGTGCTCAATCGCGTCAAGGACATCACCGCATCAGGTACAGCCGTGCTGCTGGCCGAGCAAAATGTGCATAAGGCTTTATCGGTGTCGCACCGCGCTTACGTGATCCAGCTGGGACTGATGGTGCGCAGCAGCGCGTCCAGCGAGTTGCTGGCGTCGGGTGATTTGAGCAGCGCGTTTTTAGGCGAAAGTTCTCCGTCAGCCGCAACACCAAAGATTATTTAAGGAAAGTTGATGTCCACTTCATACAGCCCCGCCGACTACGCCACATTGCTGTCAGTCATGCCCGAAGGCAGTGTCTATATCAACGGCAGTTTTGTTAAAACGACTGACCAGCACGGGGTGTTTGGTAAGGCCGATGGCCAGCTGATAACCCATTGCGGCTATGCCTCTGGCCGCGACTTAAATGACGCTGTTGCTTCCGCCAAATCGGCGCTGCCCGCATGGGCTGGCAAGGCTCCGGCAGAGCGTGGCAAAGTGTTGCTCGCCATGGCAAATGTTTTGCAGGCACGCTTCCGCGAATTTGTGGCGCTTGAATCCCACCACGGCGGCAAAACCATTGCCGATGCTGAAATTGACATTCGCGCCAGCATCGGCACGCTGCAATGGTTTGCGGGCTGCGCCGAGCGGCTCGATGGCCGCGTGGTAGCCAGCGCCAGCAGCATTCACCGCTTTGTGCGGCGTGAGCCGCTGGGGGTGTGCGGTTTGATTCTGCCGTGGAACTTTCCCCTGCTGCTGATGCTGTGGAAGCTGGCGCCCGCGCTGGCAGCGGGCAACACCGTTGTCGTCAAGCCCGCCAGTGAAACACCGCTGTCAACGCTGCTGTTTGCTGCACTGGCGGTTGATGCTGGTTTGCCGCATGGTGTTTTCAATGTGGTGGCTGGCTCGGGTCGGGGTATTGGCATGCAGTTGGCTACGCATGCAGACATTGCCAAGGTGTCGTTTACCGGTTCAACAGAAGTTGGCATTCAGGTGGCGCAAGCTGCGGCCAAAAGCGTCAAGCGGGTCACGCTTGAACTGGGCGGTAAATCACCCGCAGTGATTTTGGCTGATGCCGAATTGGACCGCGCCGCCATTGGCACAGCGGCTGGCGTGTTTGGCCATGCCGGGCAAAAGTGTGCGGCGCGTACGCGCTGCATTGTGGTCGAATCAGTCGCCGATGCGCTGGTTGAAAAGATACTCGCCCGCGCCAAGATGCTGAAGGTTGGCAACCCGATGGATGCCAGCACCACACTCGGCCCAGTCATCAACGCCGCCGCGCAGCAAAATATATTGAACTACTGCAACGGCGCAGTGGCTGAAGGGGCCAAGTTGGTGTGCGGCGGCAAGGCCCCCGAGGGCTTGCCCGGCCCGTTTGTCGAGGCCACCATTTTTGACCACGCCAGCAATCGGATGAAGATCGCACGTGAAGAGATTTTTGGCCCGGTACTGACCGTCATCCGCGTCAAGGACATGGAAGAAGCGATTGCAGTGGCTAACGACTCTGACTATGGTTTGGCTGCTACGGTGTGGACGCAATCCTTGGCCCGTGCCCATCAATTAGCAGCACACATTGAAGCCGGTACCGTTTCTGTCAACACCCCCGCCGTGATTGGTATTGAAATGCCTTTTGGTGGCTACAAGCAAAGTGGCTATGGCCGCGAGCTGGGGGTGGAGGGGCTGGACGCTTACCTGCAGCACAAGAGTGTTGTGATGGATATTTCTTAACCTTTTTGACACCCATGACTAATACCTGCACACCCTTTACCTTCGTCCACTCCAACCGCCGCATCATCTCTGCCTGGAAGGGCATTGACAAACTCAGCGACCTGGCGCGTGAGGCCAAGGCCACAAGCGCTGCCGTGGTGATGGACGCATTTTTTGAAAATACCGAAGTCGCCGCCCATATTTGCCAGCTGCTGCATGATGCCACCGGCAGCACGCCTGCTGTGCACTTTGTACCTGCGCATGAGCCCGACACCGCCACCATTGAAGCCTGCCGCGATGTGCTGGCCGCTTGCAGCCCCGACTTTATTGTGGCGCTGGGGGGAGGATCGGCCATGGACACGGCCAAGGTCGCGCGTCTGCTGCTGGCCAACCCCGGCACAGCTGAATCAGTGTCGGGTTTTGGCAAGTTCTTCAAGCCGCATGCCAGCGTGCTGGTGGCCGTGCCCACCACGGCCGGTACGGGAAGCGAGGTGTCTGAATCCGCCGTGGCGGGCAAAGCGGGCTCGGACATCAAACTGATATTTCGCTCACCTGAAATGACGCCGCACATTGCCCTGCTCGACGGCAGCCTGAGTCTTTCAGCGCCCGCCAAAGTCACCGCTGCTTCGGGCTACGACGCGGTCACCCATGCGGTCGAGGCTTATGTGTCAAAAGCTGCGTCCGTGATGAGTGACCCGTTTGCTGAATCGGCCATGCGCCTGTTGGGCAAGTGGCTGCCCGTCGCCTACAAAGAGCCCTCGCATCAAGACGCGCGCAGCTGGTGCCTGATTGCCTCTTGCCAGGCGGCCATTGCCTTTAACAGCGCCAACCTGGGCCTGGCGCACGCGCTCGCTGCGCCGCTGGGCGCGCTTTACCATGTGCCTCACGGCTTGGGCAATGCGCTGGCACTGCCGGCGGTGGCAGCTTTCAATGAAGCCGCCATGGGGCCCAAAGCTGCTGTGGTGGCCCATGCTTTGGGTGCCATGTCAGCAGCGGCGGCCTTGTCAAAGCTGCGCTGGCAGCTGGACCTGGACTTGAGCCTGGACGGTTTTGTCACCACCGACGAAGCCCGCGAGCAACTGGCGCAGGCGGCCATGAAAAGCGGCCAGGTGCGTATGAATCCGCGGCTGGCCACCATTGACGACATGCGAGGCATTGTTGCCGCTATGCGCACGCCAACTGGTGGTTAAACTCAACGAGCAAGTAAACATCCACATGACAAGCCAAAAACTCAACCCTAGCGCTATCGCCGCACCCGCAGGCATGTACAGCCACGGCGTCCTGGCTCCCAGCGCCGGGCAGTGGCTGTGTGTGTCGGGCCAAATCGGCATGCGGCCTGATGGCAGCCTGGGCACCGGCTTTACCGAACAAGCCCGCATTGCCTGGGAAAACCTGATGGCCGTGCTGGCAGCGGCCCAGATGGACGAAAGCCACTTGGTCAAGCTCACCAGCTATTTGGTGGACGGTGCAGACCTGAAAGACCTGAACCCAGTACGCTCGGTGTTTTTGAAAGACGCGCGCCCGGCATCTACCCTGGTGGTTGTCAAAGCATTGGCCAAGCCCGAATGGCTGTTTGAAGTCGAAGCCGTGGCTTACAAACCTTGAGGTCATGACCCAGCTACCGCTGCCCACGCAGCAACTGATGGCTCGTATTGGCCCGATATGGGGCACCGACATCCGTGGCCACAGCCAGATGGTCAAAGACGCTTACGCGCCGCTGCTGGCGGCCGCCGACAACAGCGGCATCAGCGTGACGCGCGACCTGCCTTACGGTCCTCACCCACGGCAGGTGCTGGACATTTTTCAGCCGTCTTCTGCACACCATGCCGGCGTGGTCGTATTTGTGCACGGCGGCGCTTTTGTGCGCGGTGACAAACAAGCCAGTGCTGAGATTTACGACAACCTGATGTTCTGGTTTGCCAAACAGGGCTATGTGGGCATCAACATCGAGTACCGGCTGGCGCCGGAGTCGACCTTCCCCGGCGGGGCCGACGATGTGGCACGGGCGATGGCCTGGCTGACGCAGAACGTGGCAGCCCATGGCGGCAACCCAGCCAGGCTTTTTTTGATCGGCCACTCGGCAGGCGGCACGCATGTGGCCAGCTATGTGTTTGACCCGGGTCTTGCGTATCACGGGCAATACACGGCCGGTGCGGTGCTGATATCGGCCCGACTGCGCGCCGATGTGTCCCCAGATAACCCCAACGCCGATGCGGTGCGGGCTTATTTTGGCGAAGACGCAGCGCTGTACGACCAGCGCTCACCGGTCAGCCACGCGGCCTCTAGCCGCCTGCCGGTTTTCATCGTCACCGCAGAGTTTGAAAACCCGCTGCTCGATGTGTATGGCCTGGAGATGGCCCACCAGATCAGCCTGGCACGCAGGCAAGCCCTGCGTTATCGCCAGATGCGCGGCCACAACCACATGTCAGTGGTGGCGCATTTCAACAGCGGCGAGGACGCGCTGGGCCGCGAGATTCTTGATTTCTTTGAGACGGGCTGCTTAGCATGATCATGCTAATATTGAGTATATGTCTTCGATCCAAGCCCTGTTCACACAACCCCAGTCCAAGGTTCTGGAATGGGTATTTGGTCAGCCGGAGCGCTGGTATCACATTCAGGAATTGATCCGTTTGACGTCGCTGGCGAGTGCTTCACTACAGCGGGAAGTCAAGCGGCTGCATGTGGCAGGCTTGGTAGTGGAGGAGCGTATTGGCAACCTGCGACGGGTGAAGGCCAATCCAGACAGCCCAGTGTTTGCTGATTTGACGAACTTGGTGCGTAAAACCATGGGAGCAATACCCGCTATCGGAGGGGCTTTGCTGCCGCTGGCTAGCCGCTTGCAACTGGCGCTGGTTTTTGGCTCTGTGGCCAAGGATACCGAGCATGCGGCAAGCGATGTGGACGTGTTGCTGGTGTCCGCCAGTGTGCAGCTCGGTGACGCACTGGCTTTGCTGTTGCCGCTGGAGGCGCAACTTGGGCGGCGGATCGAGGTCAAGGTGTATACGCCGGGTGAATTCAACGCCCGCCGCCTTGAGTCTGGGTCGGTAGTGCAGCGGATTGTGGCCGGGCCGATGGCAGTGCTGTACGGGAGCCTTGAATGAGTCATTCAGCGCTGGTTAACTTGGCGAAGATTGGACAACTCAAAGCAGAGCCTGCCAGCGCCTTGGATATAGAGCGCTTGCTGGCCATGGCGCACAGGCACCTCGACGATGCAAAGCGAGAATCGAACTCCATTGAGGGCCGGTTTATATCGGCTTATTCAGAGGGCATGCTGCGGGTTTGGCCGCTCTGCGCTGGCATGGTTACCGCAGTGAAAACCGGTACTTGGTGTTTCAAACGCTCCAGCACACAGTGGGTTGGCCGGCAGTGCAATGGCGGCAGCTCGACAGTGCCCACAATAAGCGCAATGTAGCTGAATACGAAGGCTATCTGGAGCTTGAGCCTAGCTATGTGCAAGGCTTGATAGCGTTGGTAGCGCTTTTGCTGGATGATGTGAGCCGTTTGGTGAAGCACGTTGACCCGGTTCGATGAACCCGTTTTGACTGAAAACCCGCCATTTTCAGTTGCCAACTGAGCGTGTAGCCCCATGAAACCGGGGCAAGCAGCTACAGAACTGCCAGCATTTAGATCAACTCAAATGCTTGCCCACAATCCCCGCCAACTCAAACATCGTCACCTGCGGCTTGCCAAACACGGCCAACAGCTTGGCGTCGGCGTTGATGTTGCGCTTGTTGCTGGCATCTTGCAGGTTTTCGGCCTTGATGTAGTCCCACAGCTTTTTGATCACCTGGGTCCGCACAACGGCTTCGGCGCCGATAACGGCGGCCAGCGCGTCGCTGGGCGTCAATCCAGAGCCTGGCTTGGCGACTCTGGCTACTTTAGGCTTGGCGACTTTTGCAGCGGGTGCTTTTTTCGCCGCGACTTTTTTGGCAGCGGGCTTGGCCCCAGATTTCACCGCCACGGTTTTGCCGAACGGTGTTTTGATGGTGGCCGTACCGGTTTTCGCGGCAGCCGGTTTGCGCGGCGGGAACTTTGAAGGTGCAAACTCAAAATTGACTTTGCCTGCGGCGGCGTCCCATGCCAGCATGGCCTTGAACGCGCGGCGGGTGCGCATCGACACGAACTTATCGAGCAAATCCGTTTTGCCGGTGTCCAGCAATTTCACCATCTGCTCGCGCTCAATCGGCTGCTGCAAGATGACCTGGCCGGTTTTGAAGTCACAACTCGGGGTGGGCTGCTCAAGCGTTGGCACAGACTTGTCGCAGACGTAGTTTTTGCCGTGTTCAAACACCATGCCGCCATGCTCAGTGCCGCATTTGGAGCACTTGCCAAGTGGTTGCTGGGCGCTGAAGTCCACAATCTCGCCGGTCTCGGCGTTCTTGTCGTCGCCAAAATCAAACTCCAGCTTGTAGTTTTTCGTTTCTTCGTCAAACTTGATGACCATCTCTGCCGTGAAAGGCCAGCCCGCTTTGGACCTGAAGCCATCGAGCGGGCCAATCTTTTTGTCGCGCAAAAACTGTTCGACTTCGGCGTTTTCAAAGGTGCGGCCAGCCGGCGTTTTGCCGAATGAAAAGCCGCAGCCAGAAGATTCGGCAGACCCCTCAGTTCCAGCAAGACCGGTGCAGGTGTAGCGGCGGTAGTTTTCTTTGACGATGCCGCCACAGTTGGGGCAGGGTTCGGACAGCGTGGCGTAGTCGCCGGGGATGCTGTCTTTGTCGTAGCCCTTGGCTTTGGCCACCATGCGCTCGGTCATGGCGGCAATCTCGGCCATGAAGGTTTCACGGCTCAGCTTGCCTTGCTCCATTTGCGCGAGCTTGAACTCCCACTCGCCGGTCAGCTCGGCCTTGGACAACTCCTGCACATCCAGTCCGCGCAGCAGCGTCATCAATTGAAACGCCTTGGCGGTAGGGATCAGTTCGCGGCCTTCGCGCAGCATGTATTTTTCAGCGATCAAGCCTTCAATCGTGGCGGCGCGGGTGGCGGGCGTGCCCAGGCCTTTTTCCTGCATGGCTTCACGCAGTTCGTCGTCGTCGATGGTTTTGCCAGCGCCTTCCATCGCGCCCAGCAGGGTGGCCTCGCTGTAGCGGGCCGGGGGCCGAGTTTTCAGGCCTTTGGCGTCGACACCTTCGGCACGCACCAGTTCACCCGGCTTGACGGCCACCAGCGTTTTGCTGTCTTTCTCGTCGGTGTTTTCGTCCTCGGCTTCCTTGCCGTAAATCGCCAGCCAGCCCGGCTTGACGAGCACCTTGCCCTCGGTTTTAAAGCTGTGGCCCACAGCCAACGAAATACGTGTCGTCACCATGTATTCAGCCGGCGGGTAAAACACCGCCATGAAGCGCTTGACCACCAGGTCGTACAGCTTTTGCTCGGCTTCGCTCAAACCACTTGGCGCTTCCAGCGTAGGGATGATGGCGAAGTGATCGCTGACTTTGGCGTTGTCAAAAATGCGTTTGTTGGGCTTGATGTAATTGCCGTTCAGCGCCACCAGGGCATGTGGCGCCAGGTGCCGCATGCTAGAGTCGGCCAGCATTTCAAAGGTCTTTTTAACGACCGGCAAATAGTCTTCCGGCAGCGCGCGCGAGTCGGTACGCGGGTAGGTCAGCGCCTTGTGGCGCTCGTACAGGCTTTGCGCAATTTGCAGCGTGGTTTTGGCCGAAAAGCCAAACTTGCCATTGGCCTCGCGCTGCAGCGATGTCAGGTCAAACAACTGGCCCGCAGCTTGGGTGGTGGGCTTGCTTTCTTCTGTCACGGTGGCGGACTTGCCGCGCACCGCCTCGGCAATCGCCAGGGCCTCGCGCTGCGACCAGACGCGGTCGGCTTTCAGCTCGGCATCGGGCTCGGCGTTGTCTGCGTTTGCCGCCGCTTTCTTCCACGTCGGGTCAAACCACTTGGCCGGGTATTGCCCTGCTTCCGCCAAAAATGAGGCGTTAATTTCCCAGTAATCCCGGGACACAAACTTGCGGATTTTTTCTTCCCGCTCCACCACCACGCTCAGGGTGGGCGTTTGCACGCGGCCCACAGTGGTCAAAAAGAAACCGCCGTCGCGCGAGTTGAAAGCCGTCATGGCACGCGTGCCATTGATGCCAACCATCCAGTCGGCCTCAGACCGTGAGCGTGCGGCATCGGCCAGGCCCTGCATCTGCTTTTCTGTGCGCAAACTGTCAAAACCATCGCGAATCGCGGCCGGCGTCATCGACTGCAGCCACAGGCGTTTGACCGGGTGCTTGGATTTGGCGTACTGCTGGATGAGCCGGAAGATCAGCTCGCCCTCGCGGCCCGCGTCGCAGGCATTGACGATATTGCCCACGTCCTTGCGCTTGGTCAGCTTGACGATGGCATTGAGCCGCGTCTTGGTTTTGTCCATCGGCTTTAAGTCAAAGTAGGGGGGCAACACCGGCAGATTGGCAAAGCTCCACTTGCCGCGCTTGACGTCAAACTCTTCCGGCGCCTGAATCTCGACCAAGTGGCCAACCGCAGACGTGACCAGCCAGTCGTCATTTTCAAAATACTCGTCGTGCTTTTCAAACTTGCCGGCGGTAGGCGTGATGGCGCGCACGATGTCTTGCGCGACGGATGGCTTTTCAGCGATGACGAGAGTTTTCATATTCATATGTACTTCTTCAAACCTTCAATATCCTCGGGGAACATTTCCCCGCCTTCGGCAAAAACGACTTTGCCTTCGCGGCCCTTGGCCTTGTCCAGCTTGAGCACCACCACCACCGGCAAGCCCTTGGGTTTTGGCAGCATCTTAGCCACATCGCCCACCAACATGGCCGCCGGGAAGCTGTAGCCTTTGCTTTTCATATAGCCGCTGGCGGCGCTTTCCTGCTTGTCAATCGACAGGGCCAGCACACCCAGGCCGTTGGCTTTTTGGGCGCGCCACAGTGCTTCTATGTGGGGCGACTGCACCGCACAAAAAGGGCACCAGCTAGCCCACCAGTACACCACAAGCGTGCTGACGGCCTGATTTTGCGGCGTCCAGACAGCACCGCCGAGCAGCGTCACATCCGGCAGGCTCACGACGCTGCCCAGCTGGGGCAAGGGGGCTTGCGGGGTCTGGGCCCAGGCAGGTGTCAGCCATGTCAGGGCGCTGATTTTGAGCAGGTTTCTGCGGCTGGCTATGGCTATGCGCATGGCTGACTCCTTGAAAAATCGCATCACTACAATACGGGCTTCTCGCGCACGCACACACGTGCCGGCGCGGGCAGGCGCATGCGCACACGCGCGCACCTGCATGAATTAACCATACCTCAAAAATTTTCGGAAGTGTTTTGCCGTGCAAAAAAGTCAAGTCGCCAGCGCCTCCACCACATCAGACAAGAGCGCTTCAACCGACGCCCGCCGCATTCAAACCCGGCGCTCGGGTGTGCACGGCAAGGGCGTGTTTGCCCTGACCGATCTGGCCGAGGGCGAGACCATCATTGAGTATGTGGGCGAGGTCATCAGCTGGAAAGAAGCGCTGCGCCGCCACCCACACGACCCGACAGACCCGAACCACACGTTTTACTTTCACATGGACGAAAAGCATGTGATTGACGCCAAGCATGGCGGCAACTCGTCGCGCTGGATCAACCACGCCTGCAAGCCCAACTGCGAAGCCGACGAGGATGGCGGCCGCGTTTTTATCAAGGCACTGCGCAACATCACCGCCGGTGAAGAGCTGTTTTATGACTACGGCCTGATCATTGACGCCAAGTACACCAAGAAACTGCTGGCCGAATACCCGTGCTGGTGCGGCGCTAAAAAGTGCCGCGGTACGCTGCTCGCACCCAAAGACAAAGACGACAAGAAGAAGAAGAAAAAGAAAGACAAGAAAAAAGACTGAAAAGGCTGCCCTTGCTGAGCGTTGATCCCATCCGTTGGCCTTTGGAGGCCATCTGGCAGGCTGTAGTGCCCCATCTGCCGGGCTTTACCTGCGAGGCATTGCCGACGATCGACTCCACCAATACCGAGCTGATGCGGCGCTTTAAAGCGGGGCAGCTCGAACCCACGCTGCTGGTGGCCGAGCAGCAAAGCGCCGGGCGCGGCCGGCTGGGCCGCCAGTGGCACAGCCAGCGTGGTGACAGCCTGATGTTTTCATTGGGCATGCCGCTCGCCCCTGCCGACTGGTCGGGCCTGTCGCTGGCGGTTGGCATCAGTCTGGCGGACAGCCTGGACGCAGCCCATGCGCCGGCCCACCACATCGGCCTGAAATGGCCCAACGACTTGTGGCTGGTGACAAAACACCAGCACGCCATGGATGAGCGAAAGCTGGGCGGCGTTTTGGTGGAAACCGCCACCTTTGAAGGCAAGCGCTACCTGGTCATTGGGGTGGGTATCAATGTGCGTGCGTTTGATGTGACCCTGCAAGAACCGACCGCCGTTGCCCCCAACTGCCTGCAAAATTTGCAGCCCGATGCCGACGTGGCCAGCACGCTGCTGCGTGTGCTGCCGCCCTTGGTGCAAACCGTTCAGGCCTTTGAGCAGTTCGGATTTGCGCCTTTTCAAGCCCGCTTTGCCCGGCGCGACGTGCTGGCAGGGCGCGGCGTCCAGCTGTCAGATGGCACCCAGGGCCAGGCCCACGGGGTCACAGAATCCGGCGCCTTGCTGGTGCATACTGCTGCCGGTATGAAAGAAATCACCAGCTCTGAAGTATCTGTGCGGCCAGTGGCTGGCCACGCGCCCGCCGGGGACTTGCGGCCATGCTGAGACTGATCGTCTTGCTGCTGGTGCTGGCCAATGCCGGCTACTACGCCTGGTCGCACGGGCTGCTGGCAGCCTACGGCTTTGCCCCCACCAGTCCGAGCGAGCCGCAGCGCCTAGCGCAGCAGATCAATCCGGAAGCCATGCGCATCCTGAGCCCGGCAGAGGCGAGTCAGTTTGAAAACCCGCAGGCGCCTGCCTCTGCCGCCCTGGCATCAAACGCTGACGGGTGCCTGCAAGTCGGCTTGTTTAACGAAGAACAAACTCTGGTGCTTCGCGAGCGCCTGGTCAGCCTGCTGCCTGCTGGCAGCTGGGTGCTGGAAAGTGCAGCAAGCCCCGCCCGCTGGCTGGTTTACATGGGCAAGTTCAGCTCGGCTGACGCGGTGGAGAAAAAAAAGGCCGAGCTGCGCGGCTTGGGGGTGACGTTTGATACCCCGAACAACACCGCGCTGGAGCCTGGCCTGTCGCTGGGCGGCTTCAAGACCCAAGCCGAGGCCGACACCGAACTGGCCCGCATCGCCAAAAAAGGCGTCAAAACCGCCAGAGTGATTCAGGAGCGGGCCGAGCAGCGCGGCCAAAAGCTCAAGCTACCAACGGTCAATGCCGCCCTGCGCGCCCAGCTCGACGCCATCAAGCCGCAACTGGCTGGCAAGGCGCTTCAACCTTGTTCGTAGCAGACACCTGAACTTTAAAATGCTATTAAATCCGGAGCGGCTCGTGCATATATCTGTTGGCTACAGCCCGATTTGTACCCTAAACTATGCTTTTTGAGCACATCACCATGAAAATCGACAAAGACACCGCCGTGACCCTGCAATTCAAGGTCACCGACCTGCAAGGCAAGCTGATCGAAGACGGCAAAGAACCCAGCGTGTACCTGCATGGTGGCTACGGCAACACCCTGCCCAAAATTGAAGAGGCCCTGAGCGGCCAGGAAAGTGGCTACCAGGTCACGCTTGACTTGCAGCCGCAGGACGCCTTTGGCGTGCGCGACGAAAGCCTGCTGCGCACGCTGCCAAAAAAGCAGTTCCCGCCCGGCGTGAAGGTCGGCGGCCAGCTCGAAGGGCGCGGCGAGGACGGGCAGATGACCATCTTCAACGTCATGAAGATCAAAGGCGACACCGTGCTGCTGGACGGCAACCACCCGCTGGCAGGCAAGGCACTGCGCTTTGCCATCAAGGTGCTGGACGTGCGCCAGGCCAGCGAAGAAGAAATCGCGCATCAACATGTGCATGGTGCGCATGGGCACCAGCATTAAGGCTGCAACCAGCATTAAGGCTGCAAACTTGGACGGGCGATGAACTGCAAGCGATTTGTCATCTCGGCCTTGTTGCCATTGGCAGGTTTGGTGTACGCATCTGACATGCAGCGGATTGGCTTGTTCGAGCTGGACCGCACCGAAGTCAGCATCGGCCAGTACCGAAGTTTTGTTGAGGCCACCAACACCATCACAGCCGCAGAGCGTGCGGGCGGCGGCAGTACCTTTGAGGCCGGCTGGGAGCAACGCAAAGGCTGGAACTGGCGCGCGCCATTTGGCCGCCCCGGCATGCCCAACGAGCCAGCGGTTCACATCAACCACGCTGAAGCGCAGGCTTTTTGCCGATGGGCTGGCAAGCGTTTGCCTACCGATGCCGAGTGGGGGGAAGCCGCCTATACCGAGCGGCGCGCCCATCCGCCAGCAGGACTCACCACCGGCCAGACCTACCCTTACCCGACCGGGGACAGCCCGCTGGGCGCAAACTGCCTGGGCGATTGCGGCAGCGTGGCCACAGTGGCCAATGCGGTCACCAGCCGGGGCAGGGGCCATGCGCCGGTCGGCACCACGCGGGCCGGTGTCAATGGCCTGTATGACATGGGCGGCAATGCCTGGGAATGGGTAGACAGCGGGCCAGCACCCGACAAGCGCACCCGTGGCGGCAGCTGGTGGTACGGCGCTGGCCCCATGCGCGACAGCCATGTCCAGAGCAAGCCTGCCAACACCTCGGTGGTTTACATCGGCTTTCGCTGCGCCCGGGATGCGTTCTGACTCCGGCTCCTGGTCAGTTGCTCTGTATTTAATAGCTGCTGACGCAAATATTCATTGGCCTAGTGGCCGATTTGACGCTTTACAACCCCATCAGCCCACAACTGGCCTTGAACAGCGTGCTTTGCGGGCTTGCCCATTCGAGCACCGCGTCAAAGTGGTGTCGGCCCGGCAGTTCAAACATTTCGCAGTCATTGCCT
>CAMARI010000028.1 GCA_945860515.1 Polaromonas sp. YR568 | reverse complement strand
AATCCATTGAAGTAGTTCTAGTAAGAGGCGGGGCTGGTGGCAAAACGGTACAAAACTATGTACTGCTGGCTACATAGTGGCTACATAGACCCAAAAGAGGAAAGCCTCGCTACTAACTTCATAGCAGCGAGGCTTCATATCTACTGGTGGGACCTGCGGGGGTCGAACCCACGACAAACGGATTAAAAGTCCGCTGCTCTACCAACTGAGCTAAGGTCCCGTATTTGTCTACCGTGTAGGTAGGCAAGCCTAAGATTATAGCGTGATTTTTGGCCTCTTTGCAAAGTCCTGACTGGCAATTTCGTCCAACAACCAGCCTGCCGCGCAAATACCGAATGTTGCCGTCACACTGACCACCGACCCGTAGCCGTGGCAGTTCAGATTGTTGTCGGCTTGAGGTGCATCGGTGCCGCTGGTTTGAGCGTCAAGCTTGGGCTGCATCACTGATTCGCGGCTAAAAACGCAGCTCACCTTCATTTTTCCTTGGCGTGCGCCGCCGTGTTCTTTGCGCAGGCGATAGCGCAATTGCGCCAGCAAAGGGTCATGTGTGGTGAGGGCCAGGTCGTCAATTTCCACCTTGTGTGCAAGGCGTTTGCCGCCTGCTGCGCCGACCGTGATGAAGTTGACCGCGTTATGCATGGCCCAGGCAGCCATGGCCGTTTTGGCCTTGACCTGATCGCAGGCATCCAAAATTGAAAGTGATTCTGCTTGGTCATCCATCTGTGCAATGTCGGGCCAGTTGGCAGCATCAACAAATTCTTCAATGCAGCGCACACCGCATTCGGGGTTGATCTGGGCGATGCGTTCACGCATGGCATGCACTTTGGACTGCCCCAGCGTGCTGCTGAGCGCATGAATCTGGCGGTTGACATTGGACTCGGCAATATGGTCCAGGTCAATCAGCGTTAAACGCGCGATACCGCTACGCGCCATGGCTTCCGCGGCCCACGACCCCACGCCGCCAATACCGACCACCACCACATGAGCGGCCCGAATACGTCCGGCGCCTTCAGTCCCATAAAGCCTTGCCAGCCCCCCAAAACGTCGCTCCAGATCAGCAGTGTCTGACACTAGATGCTGCTCTCCAGGCGCCACAACTGGTATTTGAGCGCAGCCACCGCGCCCGCCACAATTGCCGCAACCGCTACAAAACTCGTAGCACTCAAGGTCGACAAACCCGACAGGCCCTGCCCTACCGTGCAGCCCATGGCAGCCACGCCGCCCACACCCATGAGAACAGCGCCCACCAAGTGGTTGGCGGTGTCTTCGACATCGCGAAAACCCTCCCAGCGAAAAGTTTGGGTCGCCACCGCGTAGGCGGCAGACCCCAGCACCACGCCAAACACGGAAACGATACCGATCGTCAAAACTTTGGCCTTGTCACTGAAGAACATCAGCCAGTCGACGCTGTAAGCGACCGGGGACACAAAGCTCAGGGCTTCCATGCGGCCAGAGTTGGTGGCTAAAAACGCCTCTTGCAGGGTTTCAGGGTGTTCGGCGACATAGCCCAGGCGGCCGCTGACCCACCACATGGCGGCAACAATCAGGCCCAAGCCCAAACCAGCGAGCAGGTTGTCAAATCGCACAAAGTCTCGGCCGAGCATGGCCCAGACAATCAGGCCCGAGCCCAATACAAGCGCCAACATCAGCCCGGCTCCCGTCATGCTAAGGCCTAGGGCGCTGGCCAGCCAGTTGGGCAGGGCGGCATTGCTTGCAAAATCGACCGCCACCCGATCAACCGTCGCGACACGCAGCATGGCCGTGACGCCTTTGAGCGTGGCAAATGCAGCCACAGCCATGACCAAGAAAACCACCACTGATTTCAAGTTACCGCCGCCAATGCGAACCAGCGTCTTGCTCCCGCAACCTGAAGCCAGCACCATGCCGAAGCCGAACATCAAGCCGCCCACCAAGGCCGACAGCCAGATCAAGCGGTTGGAAGCGTAAAGCGTTTTCGACGGGTCAATCAGCCCCGCGGCCGCCAAGGCGTAAAAACCAATCATGGCCACGCCGACCGCCATGCCCCACTGGCGCATGCGTGTCCAGTCGCTGATGTTGACGATGTCGCTGACAGCCCCCATGGTGCAAAAGTGAGTGCGCTGGGCAACCGCGCCGAACAGCGCCGAGAGAATGAACGCGGTCCACAGGACCTGCGTTGTCAAAGACTTGAGTATTGAGATGTCCATGCCCTGATTTTAAAGGCACGGCGGGCGCCTACTTGAGCTTGGTCAAACGGTCTTTGGCAACCGCTGCGGCTTCAGATTGGGGATACACATTGATCAGGTCGGTCAATGTTTTACGGGCGGCCACTTTGTCTTTGAGTTCAACCTGGCAATTGGCAATTGACAAAGCCGCTTCTGGTGCGCGTACATGCTCAGGCGCCAGCGCAATAACTGATTTGAAGTTGACAATCGCCTCGCGGTAAGCTCGTAGCGCGTACTGCGCATTGCCCAGCCAAAACAGCGCGGACGGCCTGTAGCCACTGGCCGGATTGCGGTTGATAAAGTCAATGAAAGAGGTTTGCGCTGCTGAGAACTCCCCTTTTCGCAGCATTGCCAAAGCCACACCGTAATCTCGAACCTCGTCAGGACTTGCTACAAACTCCTGACCGTCAACGCTTATTTTGGATGGCTCAAACTTGCGCAGCCGCTCATCCACACCTTGGCTGATGTCCTTTTGCCTGCGCTGCATGTCGGCCACCTCCCGCGCCAGCTGCTCGTCCTGGCCACGCAATTTGGCAATGTCTGCACGCAAAACTTCGATCTGATTGGACAGGTCTAATATGCCGCGGCGCAATTGGGCGTTCTCATCGCTGGCCTTCTTGAACTCATCGCTAGCCTTCTTCGACTCTTCGCTGGCCTTCTTCGACTCTTCGCTGAACTTCTTCAACTCTTCGCTGACCTTCTTGAACTCTTCGCTGACCTTCTTCAACTCTTCGATATTGCGCTGTTGTTGGGCATCCACCTTTTGCCTCAAATCAAGAATTGCCCTGCGCGCCTCGTCGTCGCCGAACAAGGCAGCGTTCGCGGTCAAAGCCAGCAGGCTCAATGCACCGATAGACAGAAAATTGCGAAAAATACTTGCTGCGTTCATGACTGGTTCAATCATTTATCGGTAGCTGAGTTCTGCGCGACGGTTTTTAGCCAACGCGGCCTCGTCCATACCGCTGTTCGCAGGCTTTTCTTTGCCAAAACTCACCGCTTCGACTTGCGCATCCGTCACGCCCAACAGGCCCAAGGCACGGCGAACCGCCTCTGCGCGTTTTTGGCCTAAGGCCAGGTTGTATTCTCGACCGCCACGCTCGTCTGTGTGGCCTTCGACAGACAGCTTGCTAGTCTTGTTGACAGCCATGTATTTTGCATGCGCCTCTACCGCGCCTTGGAATTCTGGCTTGATAGTGAAGCTGTCGTAGTCAAAGTAAATGACTTTTGTCACACCTATCGGGCCAACAGCAGCTATGCTGGTCGCTGCAATTTCAACAGGTGCGACAGCCTTGCTTAAAACATCGCTGGTCATTGGCATTGGCGTTGGTAATGGTAATGGCATTGGCTGCGGTGTAACGACTGAACCGGTGCGGTTTTCTACCGGGACTTCGTCGAGTTTGACGCTGGAGCCGCAAGCCGTCACCAAAGCGACCACTGCAAAAGTTGCGAGACTTGAAAAGATGGTGTGTTTCATGAGTTTTCCCTGTAAGACAGTTGATATCAATAAAATGCTGCTAGCAACTAACGAGAGTATGGACCCCAGTCAGGCTCTCGAATATCGCCACCGGCACCGGCCAATCTGGCTTTGATTTTTCCATCGAGCGTGGTAGTCATCAGCGCTTCACGTCCCTGTTGCTGCGTGGCATAAACAATCAGGCGGCTGTTGGGAGAAAAACTAGGGCTCTCGTCGGCACTCGTGTCAGTCAGTTGTGTCACAGTGTTGGTGCCAAGCTCCATGACCTGCAGTTTGAAAGCACCGCTGATACGCGACACATAAGCCAGATACTTGCCATCAGGACTGATCGCAGGCGAGATGTTGTAGTTACCGCTGAAAGTGACCCTTACGGCGTTGCCGCCAGACGCAGGCATGCGGTAGATTTGTGGCGCACCGCCCCTGTCGCTGACAAAGTAGATACTTTTGCCGTCAGGCGAAAAAGTGGGCTCGGTGTCAATGCTTGGCGATTGGATCAAGCGCCGGGGTTCGCCGCCGTTGGCATCCATGGCGTAAAGCTGGGATCCACCATCGCGGCTCAGGGTAGCCACAATTTGCCGGCCATCCGGTGACCAGGCTGGAGCACTGTTGGAGCCGCGAAAGTTTGCCAGCAATCGGCGCTTGCCGCTTGCCACATCATGCGCGTAAATCACCGGCTTGCGGGACTCAAAAGACACATAGGCCAGCTGCGAACCATTGGGCGACCATGCCGGAGAAATGATGGGTTCAGGACTGGCCAGCGCCGATTGCGCATTCTCGCCATCGGCATCTGCCACCCACAGCGTAAAACGCTGCGTGCTTTTGGTCACGTACGCAATACGGGTTGAAAAAATGCCTTTGTCGCCGGTCAGCTTTTCATAAACAAAGTCCGAGATGCGGTGCGCTGAAAGCCGTAGGTCGGCTGCGCTGACCGCGTAGCTTTGTCCGCCCAAATCCTGACCCCGCACCACATCCCACAAGCGCAATCGAACATCGAAACGGCCATCAGCCAAAGGCGTGATGCTGCCCGTGACCAATGAATCAGCGCCTTTTTGCTTCCATAGGGTCATGTCCGGCCGGGAGCTTTCGTCCATGACCGCGCCTGCCGTGTCAACGGAGCGAAAAATACCGCTGCGCTCCAGGTCAGCCTTGACGATGGCACCAATTTTTTGAGGTGCCTGTGCCTCACCGCGAAAAGCAGCCACAGCAATTGGCATTTGCGTCAGGCCGACTCCGGAAACCTCCACTCTGAACTGCGCGGAAACAACCGATGACAAAGGCAGGGTGCTGGCAGCAATCAGTGTGACCAGCTTGCGGCGGTTAACAAATGAATGTGTGACCATAGGTTAAGTTTAAATCTGTTTTTCGCAATTTACTGTAAGCGTGTGACCTGACCTAACGAATGCGGTTCAATTTCAGCCAAACCTTTGACCGCCCTTGTCTGAAAGGTTTTCATTCGGTCAAGCACTTTTAGCCGGTTGACGGACTCTTGATGGCGCTCTTGCTCGCGGTGCCACAAGTGGTAAACCTCAGTTGCCCAAAACCCGTTTTTACGCTGGACGCCAGCGTTGCTAAGCCGCAGCACAAGGTCTGCATCTTCATGACCCCAGCCTTCAAAGGTCTCGTCAAAACCATTCACCGCCAGAAAGTCATCGCGCCAAATGGCCAGGTTGCAACTGCGGATGCCCTTCCATCTGAAGCCCTCTCGTACCCTAAACCACGACATGGGCCAGCCCAGCATATGCAACAGTTTGTTGATATCGCCTTTGAGTCTTGCCAGTATCCAAAAAAACCAAGACTGGTCAAGCAGGTCGATCTCCTGGTTGACCACACGCAGCGTCAACTGTTCACTGAGCAAGACCCTGCTGCCGTTGACAAAGCACGCTGGCTCGGCCAGACGGGTTTGGGCTTTCGCAAATGACCGGCCGGGCACACAGTCGCCATCAAGAAAAACCAGATACTCCCCCACAGCATGGTGGGCGCCAAGGTTACGTGCTTTAGCTGCGGTAAAGCCTGTGTCAGGTTGCCAGACGTGACGTATGGGACAGTTAAAAGGCGGGCAATATCGGCGAAGCATGTCGACCTGGGCGGGGCTGGAACCGTCGTCGGCCACCAGCACCTCATGATCAGTCCCACACTGCCTGGCCAGCGAACGGAGCACCGCCAGCAGCGCATCGGTTCGGTTGTAGGTCAAGACAATGAAACTGATTTTCATCGGGATTTGCTGTTGGGCTGCGACATTAACCAGACTTTCAGGTACCGGTAATACGTGCCCTCTGCATTGGAAATTGCCAGCAACAAGCCCATGCGACCGTCCAGAAAGCCCAGCCGGAACACATACGTGCGAACAAATGCCCACAGTCCGTGGCCTAAGGCCTGACGGATGGATGCCTTTTTACCCTGCTGCAACAGATGTTGGGCACCTGCCGTCGAATAACGATTGGCTTTGTCAAGAACAGCCTCAAAATCACTGAAACTTTCATGCAGCAGATGCGCTTGTAAGCGACCTACGGCCCGGTGAGTGATGAGCTTTTCATGCACCAGATCATTTGAGAAGCTGGCGCTGCCACGCTTGAAAAGACGTGTGATCCGGTCAGGGTACCAGCCCGAATGGCGCATGTACTGACCACAATAGCTTGACAGGCGGGGAAAGCTGTAAACGTCGAACTGCGGTTTGTCGAGCAACGCCTTGATCTCTGCCTGGAGCTCTGGGGTGATTCTTTCGTCGGCATCAATCGACAAAACCCAGTCACAGTTCGCCAAAGCGAGGGCGCGGTTTTTTTGTATGCCAAAACCAGGCCAATCAGCACTTTGACTCAGTTCCGCACCCATGCTTTTGGCCAACTCGGCTGTACCGTCTGTGCTTTCTGAATCAAGCACCACAATTTGATCAGCAAAACGCACCGATTGCAGGCAAGCAACGATGTTGCGTGCCTCATTTTTGGTGATAACAATAACTGCCAGCGTGGTCAAACTCTGCCTTTTTGCGCAATGTCAGAGATGCGTCTCTTTGAAACTCGATGGATCAAAAAACAATCATCGATAATATGGGAAATCATGACCGAAACCAGCTGGAAAACTAAAAAGTATTTGAGTTCAAGGCTGTTGCTAGTCTACTCAGTCGCAGCATCGGTAGGACTAGCGATGGCACTGGTCAGTATTGCCAAGCTTGCTTTGTTCGTGTTTGGTCTCGCAATTTTAATTTGGCCGCATGTCACAAGCTCAAAGCTTACCCACCAAACGCGTTTGACGCTGCCCTTAAACACAGCTCGTGCAGTGCTGGGTGTACTCCTCGTTTTTACCCTTAGCTTGTTCTGGACAACAGCAGAAACGGCCGAATCAGTTGGTTCAGTTGCAAAATATGGCAAATTGCTGACCATCTTGATACTGCCAATGTTGTTGAGAAGCAAACAGGAAATCGTCAACGCCATCGCCGTTTTTGTTTTGGGGCAGTTTTTTTTGGTGCTCAGTTCCTGGATGTTGTTTGCAGGCTTACCTGTCCCTTGGGCAACATCCAGGACGGCCAGTACGGAATATGCCGTTTTTTCTACCTATCTGGACCAAAGCATCATGAGTGCGGTCACTGCTGCTACCTGTTGGCATCTGCGCGACTCGGCGCCCGGTCGTTTCGGCAAGCTAATGGCACTCGTCATCGCCGTTATATGTGTCGTCAATGTATTGTTTGTTATGAGCGGCCGCACCGGTCACTTGGTGATGATCGTGCTGCTCTCCCTGGCACTGACTTGGCAACTCAAGCCGCGCTATCGCTGGGCTGTGTTGATACTGCCATTACTTTTGCTTGGCACGCTTTCGGTGGTATCCCCTAAGGTGCAAAAACGCCTCAATATGGCCAAAAGTGAAGTGCAGCAATTCTCGATCAAGGAAGGCGCGAACGTCATGACGGGAAGCTCTTCCGGTATCAGGCTTCACTTCTGGATCAGGGCCGTCCAGTCAATATCTGAAAGTCCTGTGTTGGGTTCGGGCGTAGGAAGCTGGAGTAACGAATACAACAGGCTTGAAACACAACAAAATCCAGCATCTTTCAAAATTGGTGAAAGAGGTAATCCACACCAGGAGTATTTGTTGTGGGGGGTGCAGCTTGGCATACCCGGTGTGCTGCTTTTGTTAACTTTCCTGGCGGCTGTTTTCAGGGACACACTGGGAGCAGACCAGGCGTCAACACGGGCCGCGCAATCCGTACTGGCGGCATTGGCAGTAGCGTGTTTTTTCAATTCACCGATTTATGATGCCCTGATCGGCGATTTTTTCTGCGTCGCGCTGGGTCTGATGCTGGCTCTTGTGATGCACACATCGACATCCGCCTCGGGGGCAAGGGCAAACCAGACATGACGCCAAGCAGCGTGGCATCACAAGCCCATCAAACAAGCGTGCTGAGGCGCTTTTTGCGTGTCTGGCCTTATTTCAGCCAGTCCAGACGCGCCTGGGCTGTGGCCATACTGGCCACGATTGCCGCATCAGCCACCGAACCGTTCATTCCGGCGCTGCTCAAGCCGCTGCTTGACAGGGGATTTCAAAATGGCGCTTTGGATCTCTGGCAAGTTCCCGCTGCCCTGATGCTGCTTTTTACCATCCGGGGCTTGTCTGGTTTTGTGGCGCAATATGCGTTGACCGAAGTGACCAATGATGGTCTGCAGGCACTTCGCAAAGCCATGTTTGACAAGCTGCTCACAGCGCGACTGTCACTATTTTCCGAACAGACTTCCAGCGCCATATCCAACACCGTGGTGTACGAGGTCTACAACGGGTCTCACATTCTGAACAACGCATTGATCAAACTGGCACGTGATCTGTTGACGATGCTGGCATTGATCGGCTACCTGATTTTTCTGAACTGGAAGCTGATGCTGGTGGTGTCACTGCTGTTTCCTGCATTGGCACTGGTGATTCAGTTGCTGACGCGCAGGCTTTACCGTTTGACCAAGGAAAGTCAGACGGCCACTGACAACCTCGCGTATGTGGTCGAAGAAAATGTGTTGGCCCATCGCGATGTTCGCCTCAATGGCGCGCAGGCCAGCCAGGCAACTCGGTTTGACGCATTGAGCAGATCCCTTCGGCGCCTGTCAATGAAGTCAACGGTGGCTTACGCAAGCATGAGCGCTATCAACCAGGTGCTGGCTGCGATTGCGCTGTCAGCGGTCATCTCCATCGCACTGCTGCAGGGCTCGGAAAACACCACCACTGTGGGTGGATTTGTTGCCTTTGTCACCGCCATGCTGCTGTTGATCGCGCCGATCAAGGGGTTGTCGGACGGCACGACACCCATCACCCGAGGCTTGGCAGCTTTGGAACGAGGTCTGGATTTGATGGAGTTGACGGACGATGAATCGGGTGGAACTTTCACCAAACCGAGAGCGTCAGGAGCCATCGAATTTTTAAACGTCGGCGTTGTTTACAAAGCAGGCGCAACACCTGCGCTGGACGGCCTGAATCTGTCGATTGTTCCCGGAGAAACGATTGCGCTGGTTGGTGCTTCAGGCTCCGGAAAAACCACGCTGGCCAATCTGTTGCCCCGTTTCGTCGATTTGTCGTCTGGTGAGATCTCCATTGACGGACAGGAAATCAGGCAGTGGGACTTGTCATCTTTGCGCTCACAGTTTTCCGTGGTCAGCCAACATGTTGTCATGCTGAACAGCTCGATTGCGCTCAACGTGACGCTTGGCCAGCCCTACGACAAAGACAAGATCATGCAGTGCCTGATGGCCGCCAATCTGGGGCAACTCATGAGTGACCTGCCGCAAGGCATGGACACTGTGCTTGGACACAATGCCATGCAATTGTCAGGGGGCCAGCGCCAGCGTCTGGCCATTGCGAGAGCCTTGTACAAAGATGCGCCTATTCTGATTCTTGACGAGGCCACATCAGCACTGGACACAGAATCAGAACAAGCCGTACAAGTTGCCATTAAAGCGCTGACACAAAACAGAACATCGCTGATCATCGCGCACAGGCTGTCAACGATTCAGCATGCTGACCGCATCATCATGATGAATGCTGGTCGACTGATCGAGACAGGCACGCATACACAGTTAATGGCACAAAACGGTGCTTATGCCAATCTGTATCGGCTTGGATTGAACTCAGCCCCAACATAGACCGACACCATGAATATTTTGCTGACTGGCGCAGAAGGAAACTTCGGTACTGAATTTCGCCAACAAACAAATGTTAAGAATGGCGTCTGTGTGATCCCAGTAGGGCGTGGAGACTGGGCATCAATTGATGAAAAAATGGCTATGGCCGATGTCATCGTTCACGCCGCCAGCGATCTGCGCACATCAGCCAGCCTGGCCCCGACGAGATTACTGGACTCCAACATCATGTCGACCGCCACTTTGCTTGAAGCAGCTCAAAAACGGCAGATCAAGCGTTTGGTATTTCTCAGCAGTTGCGCTGTTTATGGCGAAGATATGCGTACTGGCGAAAACAGCTTGTGCTGCCCCATCACGATCAATGGTATTTCAAAGCATTTGAACGAAAAGCTGGTGGCCGAGTTTTGTACAGCCAACGGAATTGAATTTCAGATTTTGCGAGTGTTCAACAGCTATGGCGGCGATGACCGGTTCTCGATTTTTTCAAAGCTCAAGCGTGCCTTGCAAAACGGCACGCCTTTCACGCTGAACAATGACGGCAGAATGCAGCGGGACTTTATTCATGTCACGGATGTCGCTTCAGTCGTTTTGCAACTTCTGGGTGCAAGCGTGCAGCACACACACCTGAACATAGGAACGGGTGTGGCGACAAAAATATCGACGCTGGTCGACATGGTTCAGGCACAGTTTCCACAATTGGTCATTCAACGCGGCTCGACACAGGAAGCTGAATATTCACGTGCTGACACCACCCGCCTGCGTGAGTTCTGGCATGGTGACTTTATTCGCATTGAAGACTATGTGCGACAGCAATTCGCAGGCTATGTTGCGTCTTGATCAGCGGAGCGCTTAGCGCTGCATAACGCGGTTATACACCTCGTAATACTTGGCTTTAGCCGCATCCCAGCTGTATTTTTGGGCAAATAAAAACCCGTTGCTGGCAAGGGTGTGGCCTAAATCTTTGTCCAGCCAGATTTGACTGAGTGCTTTAGCCATCCCTTCAATATCTTGCGGGTCAGGCAGCAAGAGGGCATCAGCATGATTGACCAGCAGGCTGCCCATGTTGTTGTAAGGAGCGTCGGTCGTCACCACCGGCACGTGCTTGGCCATCGCCTCAAGTAGCACCATGGGAAATACATCTTGCGTCGTGGGGTGCGCCAGGCAGTCCATGGCGGCGTAGGCGTTGGGCATGTCGCTGACAACGCCCATAAAACGGCACGACTTTCCAGCGCCCAAGGCCTGTACCAAATCCGTGTATCGGTCTGCCTGCGCCGGGTTGCCAATCACCATGATTTGCACATCAAAGGGCAGCAAAGCCGCTGCCTTCAGCAACGTGCCCAGGCCTTTCTTTTTGAAGTCGTGGCCCACAAATCCGATCGTCATAATGGCCGGATTAAAGCCCAGACTTTCGCGAGCGGCTGTCTTTTGCGCCTTTGAAAATTGCCGCAAAGGAATATCGACACCTGGCGTGACCACACTGCCCGAATACAAGTTCGGCAAAACAGCAAGGGTCTCGTCATGCACAAATTGAGATACAAAAACGCTGTGGTGCCCAGAAGTGCACAAACGCTTTTCTTCCAGCCACAAATAAGCCAGCAAGCGAGGACTGAGCGCGATGCGCAAAGCGCTCATGCCGCGCTCTTTCAGGCTGGCATGAACTGTTTTGACGCTGACAGTGTGCACATCGCCATGGGTGATGTTTTCGTACGAGTGAACGATGTCAAAGCCAGACCGGGTGAGTCGCTTCGTCTGCCAGCTGAACCACAGCTGGTTGAGCCAGCGGGTGCGAATAGGCAATTTAGCGACGGGTACATGCTTGAACAGCTCTGGCGACTGGTCAAAACCCTGTGAGACCACGGTGATGTCATAGTCATCGCGCATGGATGTGGCCATCGACACTGCCAGGCTTTCTGCACCACCGCCTATTTTTGAAAAGTTGCGGGTAATCAGGGCGAGTCTTGCTTTCATCCTGCGTACACATCTGCGCCATGGTTGACGGCACGCTTGTCCTCGTACCGGGTCAAACACTTGAGCAGCAACTGCATCCAGGTCGTGGTGCGGCTGACCAGCACACGCGGCAGCAACAAATCGTCGTGCTGCGCCGCGACCGCCCGGCCTCGCACAGTGGTTGTCGCGGTCAGATAACCCGCGGCCTTGACGCCTTGCACGGCTGTTTTGTTCAAACCGCCATAGGGATAGCAAAAGTGCTGCACGCCCGCTTTTTGCTGGACCAGTGCTTCCAGCTGAATTTTGGACTGCGCGATCTCGATAACCTGCTCTGCCGGACTCAAAATGCTCAGGTCGGCATGGTTCAGTGTGTGCGAACCCACCTCCTGGCCGGCATGGACCCACGCCTGCAACTCCTGGGCATTCATCAGCGGCACCTGGATGACGCCGCGCTCTTTGTCCCACCCATTGGTTTTGCCAATCTGATTTGCCACGATGTAGCACGTCGAGGTAAAACCATAGCGCTTTAGCACCGGCAAGGCGCAGCGCAAATTGTTTTGATAGCCGTCATCAAAGGTGATGCCAAAGACTTTCCCGCGCTTGTCGCCTTTTAAATAAGGCATCAAATCGCCCATGGACTTGCCCTGATAACCGAGCGCATTGAGCGCCGCCATTTGCCTTGAAAACGTTTGGGGCGACACCACCAAGCCGCGCATTGGAGAACCCTTGGGGGGTTCGGTGTCGACCTGGTGATACATCAGGATGGGAATGGTCTGCTGCGGCATATAAATGATTCGCTGAAATCAGATCAACACAATATCGTATTGCTCCTGCGCCATCGCGGCTTCGGCGTGCAAGGAGATGGGTTTACCAATGAAGTCACTCAGACTGGCCAGGTGCTGGCTTTCTTCATCCAAAAAAAGCTCAATGACCTTGGGCGAGGCCACCACGCGAAATTCGCGCGGGTTGAACTGCCTGGCTTCACGCAGAATTTCCCGCAATATGTCGTATGTCACGCTGCGGGCCGTTTTGACCACGCCTTTGCCACCGCAGGAAGCGCATGGTTCACACAGCTGGTGCGACAGGGATTCGCGGGTGCGCTTGCGCGTCATCTCCAGCAAGCCGAGTGATGAAAAGCCGTTGACAGCGGTTTTGATGCGGTCCCGCGAAAGCTGTTTTTGGAACTCGGCCAGCACCGCATCGCGGTGGTTTTCACGGGTCATGTCGATAAAGTCAACAATCACAATACCGCCCAGATTTCGAAGACGCAGTTGCCGGGCAATAGCCTGGGACGCTTCCAGGTTGGTCTTGAAAATAGTGTCGTCAAAATTACGGGCCCCAACAAAGCCGCCGGTGTTGACATCCACGGTGGTCAATGCTTCCGTCTGGTCAATGATCAGGTAACCGCCCGATTTAAGATCCACCCGGCGACCGAGTGCCTTGGCAATGTCTTCATCAATATTGAACAGGTCAAAAATGGGCCGTTCGCCCACATAGTGCTGGAGTTTTTGCGCCGTGGCAGGCATGAACTCTTGCGCAAAAGTTTTCAGGCGGTCGAACTGCTCGTGCGAGTCAATCCGTATGGTCTGCGTTCCTTCAACCACCACATCACGCAGCACGCGCTGCAGCAGGTTCAGGTCCTGATGCAGTACCGATGCAGGTGGCAAGCGGGTTGATGCGTCCTTGATGCGGGCCCAGGTTTTGCGCAGATAAGCGATATCTTCTCCAAGCTCGGCGTCCAGTGCATCTTCGCCGTTGGTGCGCAAGATAAAACCACCGCCTGCCTCACCCGCAAGCTTGATGACGCGCTGGCGCAACTCTTCGCGCTGCTTGGGCGGTATTTTTTGCGACACACCCACATGGTTGTCCTGCGGTAAAAATACCAGCAAGCGCCCTGCAATGCTGATTTGCGCTGTCAGCCGCGCACCCTTGGTGCCCAGCGGGTCTTTGAGCACCTGCACCATCAAGGCCTGGCCTTCAAACAATTGTTTTTCAATCGGCTGGACGCTGGCTGCAGGCATGTCGGCGTCGGCGTGGCGGCTGTTGATGCTGCTCATCAAATCAGCGACATGCAAGAAGGCCGCTTTGTCCAGCCCAATGTCGATGAAGGCAGATTGCATGCCGGGCAGCACGCGCGCTACTTTGCCCAGGTAGACATTACCGACCAGACCACGCTCCAGTGACCGCTCGACCTGCAACTCCTGCAGCGCGCCGTGCTCAATGACTGCCACGCGGGTTTCCTGGGGCGACCAGTTGATGAGAATGTCTTGTTGCATGACCTTCACTTTAAAGTTTGACGCCAGCCGCTTTGAGCAGCGCAGCAGTCTCATAGATCGGCAAACCCATGATGCCACTATAGCTTCCGTCAATGCGTGTGATGTGCAATGCCGCCCTGCCCTGCACCGCGTAAGCACCGGCCTTGCCCAAAGGCTCGCCTGTGGCCACATAAGCGCTGATTTGCCTTGCGGTCATGGGGTCGAATGTCACCTTCGAGGTGCTCAATGCACCGAAGCGTCTACGTCCTGACTGAACAGCCACAGCCGTCAAGACGCGGTGTGTGTGGCCAGCCAGTTCAGCCAGCATGCGCTTGGCATCGTCGTTGCCCTCAGGCTTGCCATAAATCACGCGGCCCAGGGCGACGGTGGTATCCGAACACAAGATGGGTGCGGGCTGCAGTTGCCTGCGTTCGAGTCGCACGACCGCAGCATCAAGCTTGAGATCTGTGACCCGCTTGACGTAAGACGCGGGTGCTTCTCCTTGAAGCACCGTTTCCAGCGCTTCAGCGTCTTCGTTGTCGTCGGGCAACAGCAACTCATAGCGCACGCCGAGTTGCTCCAGCAATTGTCTGCGGCGTGGGCTTTGAGACGCCAGGTAAACGAAGTCGCTCACATCATTCACGGTGATAGGGGTGGTTTATCGTGATGCTCCATGCCCTGTAGAGCTGTTCAATCAGCAACACCCGCACCATGGCGTGGGGCAGCGTCAAATCAGACAGGCGAAGGCGTTCGTGTGCAGCTTTTTTAAAGCCTGCTTCCAGCCCGTCAGGGCCACCGATGACGATCGCCACATCGTCGCCCGACAGTTGCCAGGCCTTGAGCCGCTCGGCCAGTGCAACCGTGGTCACATGGCTGCCGCGTTCGTCCAGTGCCACGATGTGCGTGCCGCGTGCAATAGCTGCCTCAATACGGAGTTTTTCAGCAGCCAAAAGCGTTTCCAGGGTTTTGGAGGCGCGCGGTTCGGTTTTGACCGCTTTCAACTCGACCTTGATTTCTGGCGGAAACCGCTTGGCGTAGTCGTCGTAAGCAGTTTGCGCCCAGTCAGGCACCTTCTGGCCGACAGCGACTATCGTCAGCCTCATTGACTGCGCGGAGCAGATTTTCTGGGTGCAGCTTTTTTAACAGCCGTTTTGCTGGCAACTTTTTTGGCAGTAACTTTTTGGGCCGCTACTTTTTTGGCGACTGGCACTTTAACGATTGGTTTTTTGGCTGCCGGCTTGCGCACCTTGGCAACGGGCTTGGCAACCGGCTCGGCCGCTGTCTCGGTGGCGTTGCGTCGGGCGGTCCAGTCGTTGGTTTTACCCACGCGCCCGACATAGCTGGGGTCTACCGTGGTGGTTGGGATACGAACCGGTGCTTTGACGACCGCTTTTTTGGCGCCGGTTTTTTTGGCTGCAGTCTTCTTGCCGGCGACTTTTTTACCAGCCTTGACCGTGATTTCCGGTTCAGGCTTGACCTCAACTTTGGCAGCTTTGACCAGAGGCGCGGGTGCACCCAGCTTGAGCTTGACAGGCTTGTCACCCCACAGCTCTTCCAGATGGTAGTACTGACGAATGGTCGGCTGCATGATGTGTGCAACCGCCGCACCGCAGTCCACGATGATCCATTCACCGTTCTCTTCACCCTCAATGCGCGGCTTGCTAAAACCGGCATCACGCACGGCATCACGAACGCTGGCGGCTAGCGCCTTGGTCTGGCGGTTGGACGTTCCCGAGGCGATGATGACCCGCTCAAACAGCGAAGTGATGTGCTCGGTGTCAAACACCATGATGTCCTGTGCCTTGACATCTTCCAAGCCGTCGACGATGGCGCGCTGCAGTTTTTGAACGTCTTTTTTCTCAAGCGCAGCGGAGGTTTTGACGGGTGATGTGGTCATTCGGTGTTTTCAATCGATAAAGGTTAATCAGCCTTGTAGAGCTGAAGCTGTGCAATGTAGCTTGCAACGGCGCTGGGCAACAAGTTGGCCATATCTGCATTTTCGCCTAATCCGTCCGCTATGAGTTGGCGAATTTGCGTGGCACTCACAGGCATTTCGGGCATTTGAAGCGTCAAAAGACGCATTTCAGGCTGTTTTAGACTGTCAAATTGGCCTTCAGACCCACCAAATCTTGGCCGAGCAGCTATGCAAATTATAGCAATTTGCAAGATCTTCTGCCACTGGTGCCATTGCCTGAAGGCTGAAAACTGGTCCGCTCCCATCATCAGATACAGCTGCGCGCCTGGGTTTTCGGCTTGCAAAGCCTGCAAAGTATCGATGGTGAAAGTGGGGCCAGCACGTTTGATCTCGCGGTCATCGACCAAGACGCGCGGCATGTCGCCAAACGCCAGCCGGGCCATGTTCAGGCGGTGCTCAGGCGCGCTGAGGGTCCGGGGTTTGTGCCAGGCCTCGCCGGTGGGGATAACGTGCAGCGCATCCAGTTCCAACTCGACCAGGGCCGTTTTTGCCAGCGCCAAGTGCGCGTTGTGCGGCGGGTCAAAGGCGCCGCCAAAAACACCTATCCGCTTGGGGGCCTGCCTCAAACCCAGTCCCGCCGCGGCAGAAAGTCTTTGGTCAGCCGTTCTTCGGGCGAGCCGGCCTCTAGCGGGCGCTGGTACGACCAGCTGGCCAGCGGCGGCATGCTCATCAGGATGGACTCGGTGCGCCCGCCCGACTGCAAGCCAAAGTGCGTGCCCCGGTCCCACACCAGATTGAACTCGACATACCTGCCGCGCCTGTAAAGCTGAAACTCGCGCTCGCGTTCACCATAAGGCGTACTTAAGCGTTTTTCAACAATCGGCAAGTAGGCAGTGATCAGTGAATCAGCCACGCTTTGCATCATGGCAAAGCTTTTTTCTGGCCCCAACTCCTGAAAATCATCAAAAAAAACGCCGCCTACGCCGCGCTGCTCGTCGCGGTGCTTTAAATAAAAATACTCGTCACACCACTTTTTGAAGCGGGGGTATTTGTCAGCGCCGAACGGGTCAAGTGCGTCCTTGCAGGTCTGGTGAAAATGCACCGCGTCTTCATCAAAAGCGTAATACGGTGTCAAGTCCATCCCGCCGCCAAACCAGCACACCACCGGGCTGCCATCGACCGGCGTGGCGGCCAGCATGCGCACGTTCATGTGCACGGTGGGCACATAGGGGTTGCGCGGGTGAAACACCAGCGACACACCCATCGCTTCAAACGGCGCACCCACCAATTCGGGCCGGTGCTGGGTGGCAGATGGTGGCAGCTTGGGTCCACGCACATGGGAAAAGCCACACCCAGCGCGCTCAAACACGTGGCCGCCTTCCAGGATTTGCGTGATCCCGTTGCCTTGCAATGGCTCGCCTGGCGCTTTCTGCCAACTATCAACTGCAAACGCCTGGCCATCGACATTGGAAATAGCGCTGGTGATGCGGGTTTGCAGGCCCAGCAAAAACGTGCGCACTTCGCCGATAGGAATGGTCATAAAAAAACTCCGTCAGTCATTCTTTCAAGCGGCCGCCGTGGAACCGGCTTTGCCGGGCCACCAGCGGTGCCCCCTTGAGGGGGAGGCGGGCGTAAGACCGCTTCGGGGGTGTTCATATTTTGATAGCCCTGTAGCCAATGTCTTTGCGCATCTGCGCGCCATCGAATGTGATGCCCTGGGCCACGTCATAGGCCCGCTGCTGCGCAGCTTTGACCGTGGCACCCAGCGCTGTCACACACAGCACGCGGCCCCCAGAGGTGATGGTTGGAAGCGTCTGATGGGCCTGAGAGACCGTGCCGGCGTGAAATACCATGGCGTCTTCACTTGCTTGACTTGGATCGGGCAAACCATGAATCACATCACCCTTGCGCGGATGCAGGGGGTAGCCGTGCGCGGCCATCACCACACCCAGCGCCGGACGGCGATCCCACTGCAGCTCCATGGTGTCGAGCGCGCCCGAGGTTGCGGCCAACAGCACATCCACCAGGTCCGTCTTGAGCCGCATCATGATGGGCTGGGTTTCGGGGTCGCCCATGCGGCAGTTGAATTCCAGCGTTTTGGGCTTTCCCTTTGCGTCAATCATCAGGCCTGCATACAAAAAGCCGGTGAAGGTGATGCCGTCTTTTCCCATGCCTTTGATGGTGGGCAAAATGATTTCGCGCATGGCACGCGCATGAACCTCAGGCGTCACCACCGGAGCGGGTGAATACGCGCCCATGCCGCCGGTGTTGGGGCCGTTGTCGCCGTCGAGCAATCTCTTGTGGTCCTGACTGGTCGCCATGACAGCCACGTTTTTACCGTCACACATCACGATAAAACTGGCTTCTTCGCCTTGCAAAAACTCTTCAATCACCACGCGCGCACCGCCTTCGTTATGCGTCACACCCAAAGGATTGAAGTCAGGGTTGGGGGCCAGCATGAAGTCAATCGCCTCATGCGCATCATGCAGCGTCATGGCCACCACCACGCCCTTGCCAGCGGCCAGGCCATCGGCCTTCACCACAATCGGCGCGCCTTTTTCGTTCACATAAGCATGGGCTGCACGCGCAGCGGTAAAAGTTTCATAGTCGGCTGTGGGAATGCCGTGGCGCTTCATGAAGGCCTTGGAAAACGCCTTGGAGCTTTCCAATTGCGCTGCCGCTTTGGTCGGGCCAAAAACGCGCAGGCCGTGAGCGCGAAATTCATCCACAATGCCTGCGGCCAAAGGTTGTTCTGGCCCGACCACTGTCAACGCGATTTTCTGCGTGATGGCCCAAGCGCGCAAATCGTGAATATCGGTGATGTTGACGTTTTCCAGCCGCCCATCCAGCGCCGTACCGCCATTGCCGGGCGCTACGTAGACCGCCTGCACTTTCGAAGACTGGGCCAGTTTCCAGGCCAGCGCATGTTCACGGCCACCTGCGCCCACAACCAAAACTTTCATCTTGCTTCTTTCATTTTCATAGTTTTATTTTGCAACTTTTATTCTTCAAGTGAAGCGTTATGAAACACGTCCTGCGTGTCGTCCAGATCTTCCAGCACGTCCAGCAGCTTTTGCATGCGCGCTGCATCATTGCCCGTCATGTCAATCATGTTGTCAGCCCGCATGGTGACCTCCGCGATTTCGGCTGTTAAACCTGCGCCTTCCAGGGCGTTTTTCACGGCTTCAAATGCTGTGTAAGGCGTCAGCACCTCGATCGCACCGTCATCATGCGTGATCACGTCGTCCGCACCCGCCTCAAGGGCGACTTCCATCACCATTTCCTCGCTGGTGCCGGGCGCAAAAACCAGTTGGCCACAATGCTTGAACTGAAAGGCCACCGAACCCTCGGTGCCCATGTTGCCGCCATGCTTGACAAAAGCGTGCCGCACTTCAGCCACAGTGCGGGTTTTGTTATCGGTCATGCAGTCAATAATAATAGCGGCACCACCAATACCGTAGCCCTCGTAACGCACTTCCTCGTACTGCACACCTTCCAGGTTGCCGGTTGCTTTGGCGATGCCGTATTTGACGTTTTCAAGCGGCATGTTGGCCGCTTTGCCCTTTTCAACCGCCAGGCGCAGGCGCGGATTGGTCGCTACATCGCCACCGCCCAGCCGAGCCGCGACCATGATCTCGCGCATCACGCGGGTCCAGATGCGCTGGCGCTTTTCGTCCTGCCGGCCCTTGCGGTGCTGAATATTTGCCCATTTACTGTGACCTGCCACGGGAATCCTTGAGAATATTGATTTACGCTACAAACAGTTGTTGCCTGTATTTTACTTTTTCACCCGAGGACACATCCATGGCAGAGCCCCTGTTGCTTGCAAAGAACGCCACCGCCGTCTGCGAACTGCTCCCGGCCCTGGCCAACCGTCACGGTTTGATCACGGGGGCCACAGGCACTGGCAAAACCGTCACGCTGCAAACCCTGGCTGAAAACTTCTCAAAAATCGGCGTGCCGGTCTTTATGGCCGACGTCAAAGGCGACCTGACGGGCATCAGCCAAGCCGGGAAAATCGGCGACAAGATGGCGGGTATCTTGAAAGAGCGCAGCCTTGACTTGCCCCTGCCCGCCGCCTGCCCCGCCACGCTGTGGGACGTGTTTGGCGAGCTAGGCCACCCAGTGCGCGCCACCATTTCAGACATGGGGCCGCTGCTGCTGGGCCGCATGCTCAACCTCAACGAAACCCAGGCGGGTGTGCTGAACCTGGTTTTCAAAATTGCAGATGACAACGGCCTCTTGTTGCTTGACCTGAAAGACCTGCGCGCCGTGCTGCAGTATGTCGGCAACAACGCAAGCGAGTTCACCACTCAATACGGCAACGTCAGTGCTGCCAGCGTGGGAGCGATTCAGCGTGGGCTGCTGCAAATTGAAAGCCAGGGCGCTGACAAGTTTTTTGGCGAGCCGATGCTGAACATCAGCGACTTCATGCAAACCATCGATGGCAAAGGACTCATCAACATCCTGGCTGCTGACAAGCTGATGAATTCCCCGCGCCTGTACGCCACTTTTTTGCTGTGGATGCTGTCGGAGCTGTTTGAACAGTTGCCCGAGGTGGGCGACCTGGAGCAGCCCAAGCTGGTGTTCTTTTTTGACGAAGCGCATTTGCTGTTCAATGAAGCGCCCAAGGTGCTGGTCGAGCGCATTGAACTGGTGGTGCGCCTGGTCCGATCAAAAGGCGTGGGCGTTTATTTTGTGACGCAAAACCCGCTCGACATTCCTGATTCGGTGCTGGCCCAGCTCGGCAACCGGGTGCAGCACGCGCTGCGCGCATTTACTCCGCGTGACCAGAAGGCGGTCAAGGCCACCGCCCAAACCATGCGCCAAAAACCGGGCCTGGACATCGAAACCGCCATTACCGAGCTGGCCGTGGGTGAAGCACTGATCAGCCTGCTGGATGCCAAAGGCAGGCCTTGCATGACCGAGCGCGTGTATGTGTTGCCACCAGGCAGCCAAGTAGGCCCGATCACCACCGAGCAGCGCCAGGCACTGCTGCAAAACTCTCTGGTGACTGGCGTGTATGAAAAAGCGCATGACCGTGAATCAGCCTATGAAAAGCTGCAAGGCCGGGTTCAGGCTGGTGCTGCCGCTGCGCAAACACAGGCGGGTGGTGAAGCGGCTGGCCAAACCGATTCAGGCAGCATCATGGGCGGCCTGAAAGATGTGCTGTTTGGCACCACCGGCCCACGCGGCGGTGCGCATGACGGCCTGGCACAAAGCATGGCCAAGTCTGCCGTGCGCAGCATCGGTTCTGCCGTTGGGCGGGAAATCGTTCGCGGCGTACTCGGT
>CAMARI010000027.1 GCA_945860515.1 Polaromonas sp. YR568 | reverse complement strand
TTCTGCAGGTTGCAAATTTGAGCAGCTGGTTGATCTGTGCGGCATTGATTATTCAGAATACAAAGACGGGCAATACGATGGCTTGCGCTACTGTGTGTCGTCCCATCTGCTGTCTGTCAGCTTGAACCAGCGCCTACGCCTGAAAGTGTGTTGTACTGACGACGATTTTCCGGTGGTCGATTCAGTGAACGACATCTGGAACGCCGCCAACTGGTTTGAGCGCGAAGCCTTCGATTTGTTTGGCATCATTTTCGAAGGGCACAACGACCTGCGCCGAATTCTGACCGACTACGGCTTCATTGGTCACCCCTTCCGCAAGGACTTCCCGACAACGGGCAATGTTGAAATGCGCTATGACCCCGAGCAAAAGCGTGTGATCTACCAGCCCGTCACCATCGAGATGCGTGAAATCACGCCGCGCGTGATCCGCGAAGAGAATTACGGTGGAGTCAAGCATGGCTGAAATTAAAAACTACACGCTGAACTTTGGGCCGCAGCATCCTGCAGCGCACGGCGTGTTGCGGCTGGTGCTTGAACTTGACGGCGAAGTGATTCAGCGCGCTGACCCGCATATTGGCCTGCTGCACCGCGCCACTGAAAAGCTGGCAGAAAGTAAAACCTACATTCAGTCCTTGCCCTATATGGACAGACTCGACTATGTGTCGATGATGTCCAACGAACAGGCTTATTGCCTGGCGATTGAAAAGCTGCTGGGTGTGGATGTGCCTGAACGCGCTCAGTACATTCGCGTGATGTACGCTGAAATCACGCGACTGCTGAACCATTTGTTGTGGCTGGGTGCGCATGGTTTTGACTGCGGCGCAATGAATATTTTGATTTACTGCTTCCGCGAGCGAGAGAGTTTGTTTGACATGTACGAGGCGGTGTCCGGTGCGCGCATGCATGCAGCGTACTTCAGGCCGGGCGGTGTTTACCGTGACTTGCCGGACCGCATGCCGCAGTACAAGGTCAGCAGGGTGAAAAACGCCAAGGCGATTGAGGCGTTGAACGAAAACCGCCAGGGTTCCTTGCTCGATTTCATCGAGGACTTTTGCAAAAAATTCCCAGGCTATGTTGACGAGTACGAAACACTGCTCACGGACAACCGTATCTGGAAGCAGCGCACAGTCGGCGTCGGTGTGGTGTCGCCAGAGCGCGCCTTGGCACTCGGCTTTACCGGCCCCATGTTGCGCGGCTCGGGCTTTGCATGGGACTTGCGCAAGCAGCAGCCTTATGACGTGTACAGCAAAATGGATTTTGATATCCCCGTCGGCAAAACCGGAGATTGCTACGACCGCTATTTGGTGCGCATTGAAGAAATGCGTCAGTCGAACCGCATTATTCAGCAGTGCATTGACTGGCTGCGTGTCAACCCAGGCCCGGTGATTACCAGCAATCACAAGGTGGCGGCACCTGATCGTGAATCGATGAAGTCCAACATGGAAGAGCTGATTCACCATTTCAAGCTCTTTACCGAAGGCTTCCACGTGCCTGAAGGCGAAGCCTACGCAGCGGTTGAGCACCCCAAGGGAGAGTTTGGTATTTACATCGTCAGTGATGGTGCCAACAAACCTTACCGTCTAAAAATTCGCCCGCCAGGCTTTTCACATTTGGCCGCGATGGACGAAATGTCGCGCGGCCACATGATTGCTGATGCGGTGGCCGTGATCGGCACGATGGACATTGTTTTCGGCGAGATTGACCGCTAATCCAGGATTTTGTAAACATGATTTCCGAACAAGCCAAATCTAAATTTGCACGTGAAGTAGCCAAATACCCGGCTGACCAAAAGCAGTCTGCGGTGATGGCTTGCCTGACGATTGTGCAGGGTGAGCAAGGCTATGTCAGTGCTGACAGTGAAAAGCTGGTGGCCGATTACCTGGGTATGGCACCGATGGCTGTGCATGAAATCACGACTTTCTACAACATGTACAACCAGCAGCCGGTGGGCAAGTACAAGCTGAACGTGTGCACCAATCTGCCGTGTCAGTTGCGCGATGGTGCCGTAGCGCTCAAACACCTGGAGCACAAGCTGGGCATTTCAATGGGTGAGACGACGGCCGACGGTTTGTTTACCTTGCAGCAATCTGAATGCCTGGGTGCTTGCGCTGACTCCCCCGTGATGCTGGTCAATGACGTGACCATGTGTAGTTTCATGAGCAATGAAAAACTCGACCAATTGATTGCCGGTTTGCAATCTGCTGAGGCAAAAACGCAATGACAGCTCCTATGAATTCCGTGATCAGTCCAGAGGCCAAAAACGTGTTGTCGCAATTCGCGGCGACGGGTGTTCAAAGCAGCTTCCATGGCCGTCACATCAACCCCCAAATCATGGCGGACTTGAATGGCAGCAATTGGCTCTTGAAAGACTATGAAGCCCGTGGCGGCTACCAAGCGCTGCGCAAAATACTGGCTCAGGGCGACGCAAAATCGCCAAATGACTTGCAAGTCGCGGGCATGACCCCTGACCAGGTGATTGCCGAGGTCAAACTCGGCGGTTTGCGCGGCCGGGGTGGTGCAGGCTTTCCAACCGGTTTGAAGTGGAGCTTCATGCCGCGCCAGTTTCCAGGTCAAAAGTATCTGGTCTGCAATTCAGATGAAGGCGAGCCGGGCACCTGTAAAGACCGAGACATCATGCATTTCAACCCGCACAGCGTGATTGAAGGCATGGCGATTGCCGGTTATGCCATGGGCATCACGGTGGGTTACAACTATATTCATGGTGAAATTTTCGCAACGTATCAACGCTTTGAAGAAGCTTTGGAAGAAGCGCGTGCCGCAGGCTACATCAGCAAGGAAATGGGCGACAAAATTTTGGGCAGCAACTTCAGTTTTCAACTGCATGCATCCCATGGTTTCGGTGCCTACATTTGTGGCGAAGAAACCGCCTTGCTCGAGTCACTCGAAGGCAAGAAAGGCCAGCCACGCTTCAAGCCGCCGTTCCCGGCCAGCTTCGGTTTGTACGGTAAACCGACAACCATCAACAACACCGAAACCTTTGCGGCCGTGCCATGGCTGATTCGTCACGGTGGCCAGGCTTATCTGGAATGCGGCAAACCTAACAACGGGGGCACCAAGATTTACTCGGTGTCAGGTGATGTGGAATGGCCCGGTAATTACGAGGTTCCGTTAGGCACACCGTTTGCCAAACTGCTGGAACTGGCCGGTGGTGTACGTGGCGCTGCTCAAGGCCGCACTTTAAAAGCCGTGATTCCCGGCGGCTCGTCAGCCCCGGTGTTGCCAGCAGCCATCATGATGGAATGCACCATGGACTATGACTCGATTGCCAAGGCTGGATCGATGCTCGGATCAGGCGCAGTCATCGTCATGGACGACACCCGCTGCATGGTTGAATCACTTAAACGTTTGTCTTACTTTTACATGCACGAGTCTTGTGGTCAATGCACACCTTGCCGCGAAGGCACAGGTTGGCTCTGGCGCATGGTCGATCGTATTCACACCGGCAAAGGCAAGGCGACTGATTTGGACTTGCTCAACTCTGTCGCGGACAACATTCAAGGCCGCACGATTTGCGCGCTTGGTGATGCTGCGGCCATGCCAGTACGCGCCATGATCAAACATTTCCGCCATGAGTTCGAAGCCATGATTCCTAAAGCGACTGCTCAAAACGCGGAGCGCTTAACAACATGATTGAAATCCAACTAGACGGACAAAAGGTTGACGTGCTCGAAGGCAGCACGATCATGCATGCCGCCGAAAAAGCCGGTACCTACATTCCGCACTTTTGTTATCACAAGAAGCTGTCGATTGCGGCCAACTGCCGCATGTGCCTGGTCGATGTTGAAAAGGCACCCAAGCCCATGCCAGCATGCGCTACGCCTGTCACGCAGGGCATGGTTGTTCACACCAAGAACGACAAGGCCATCAGGGCGCAAAAAGGCGTGATGGAGTTTTTGCTCATCAACCACCCGTTGGACTGCCCGATTTGCGACCAGGGCGGTGAGTGCCAGTTACAGGATTTGGCTGTGGGTTATGGCGGAAGCGGCTCGCGCTACGAAGAAGAAAAGCGTGTCGTTGCATACAAAGACATCGGCCCGCTGGTGTCGATGCAAGAGATGAGCCGCTGCATTCATTGCACCCGATGCGTTCGCTTTGGGCAGGAAGTCGCAGGCGTGATGGAGCTGGGTATGTCGCATCGCGGCGAGCATGCCGAGATTGAAACGTTTGTCGGTATGTCGGTAGACTCCGAACTGTCCGGCAACATGATTGACATTTGCCCAGTTGGCGCGCTGACCAGCAAGCCTTTTCGCTACAGCGCCCGCACTTGGGAGTTGTCGCGCCGCAAGTCTGTCAGCCCGCACGATTCAACCGGTAGCAACCTGATTGTTCAGGTCAAGGCCAACCGGGTGATGCGTGTGCTGCCCCTGGAAAATGAACAGGTCAACGAATGCTGGCTTGCCGACCGCGACCGCTTTTCCTACGAGTCGCTGAACAGCGATGAACGATTGACCAGCCCCATGCTCAAGCAGGGCGGTGAGTGGAAAGCAGTCGATTGGCAAACCGCACTTGAATACGTTGCCAATGGCTTGAAACAAATCAAGGCCGACCATGGCGCGACCAGCATTGGCATGCTGGCAAGCCCGCACAGTACGCTGGAAGAGCTCCATCTGGCTGCATCACTCATGCGCGGCATCGGCAGCGACAACATCGACTACCGCCTGCGCCATGCAGAGTTTGCAACCAGCTCAGGTGTGCGCTGGCTGGGAACGTCGATCGCGTCATTGTCTGAATTGCAACGCGTTTTGATCGTTGGTTCGAATCTGCGCAAGGATCATCCCCTTTTTGCTCAACGTATCCGGCAGGCGACTCGCAAGGGTTGCGCCGTCCATAGCGTCAATTCGACGGTAGAACTCAAGACCCCGGACGCCTGGGCGCTGCCAATCGCCAACGCCATGACGGCAGGACATACGTCGTGGGCGCAGTTGCTGGCAAATATCGCCTCAGCCATTGCACTTGAAAAAGGCGTGGCCGCACCTGCGGCGGGTGAGGTGAGCGATGCTGCCAAAGCGATCGCCAAATCATTGCTGGGCGGTGAGCGGAAAGCGATATTGCTGGGCAATGCAGCTGCGCACCACGCTGACGCGTCAAGCCTGCTGGCACTTGCCAACTGGATTGGCCAGCAAACCGGTGCGAGTGTGGGTTACCTGACGGAGGCCGCAAACACCGTGGGAGCACAACTTGCAGGTGCCATGCCGCAAGGCCAGGGATTGAACGCGGCTCAGATGCTGGACGGGCAACTCAAAGCGGTGGTCTTGCTGAACAACGAACCCGAGTTTGATTCTGCTTTTGGTGCCAAAGCCAAAGCCTCGCTCAACGCCGCACAAATGGTGGTCACGCTCAGCCCGTTCAAGGCCAACATGAGCTTTAGCGATGTGCTGTTGCCGATTGCGCCGTTTACTGAAACGCCGGGCACGTTCGTCAACGCGGAAGGCCGCGTGCAAAGCTTTCATTCGGTCGTCAAGCCTTTGGGCGATACACGTCCAGCGTGGAAGGTGTTGCGTGTGCTGGCCAATTTGTTGGGCCTGCCGGGCTTTGACTTCGAGTCGTCGCAAGATGTCCTTCAGCAAATCGCAGGCATCGAAAACGGTCATGTCGCAGTCGCCAACTTGAGCAATGCTTCGTATGCAGACATACAGTTGACCACCGTGAGTCGCGTGGCGCCTGCCGTGGCCAGCATTTATCAGCTCGATGGCTTGCTCAGGCGGGCAACATCGCTGCAACTGACCGCGGATGCGCGTGGTGTGGCCGTTGTTGTTGGCACAACTGAGGAAGTGGCAGCATGATTGATGCGATTTACGCTTTCGGTCAGGGATTAGGCGGCAGTACCTGGTCCACCCTGGTCTGGCCTGTGCTCTGGACGCTGATCAAAATTGTTTGTGTCTTGTTGCCATTGATGGCTTGCGTTGCCTACCTCACCTTGTGGGAGAGAAAGGCGATTGGCTTCACACAAATTCGTCTCGGCCCCAATCGGGTGGGCCCCTTCGGTTTGCTTCAGCCTATCGCCGACGCGCTCAAGCTGTTGACCAAAGAAATCATTATTCCCACTGCTGCCAGCAAAGGCCTGTTTGTGCTGGGCCCCATCATGACCATCATGCCGGCGCTCGCCGCATGGGCCGTCATTCCATTCGGGCCTGATGTGGCACTGGCCAACATCAACGCGGGCTTGCTCTTTCTGATGGCGATCACCTCGCTTGAGGTGTATGGCGTGATCATTGCCGGCTGGGCATCCAATTCCAAATACGCCTTTTTGGGGGCCATGCGTGCCTCGGCGCAAATGGTGAGTTATGAGATTGCGATGGGTTTTTGCCTGGTTGTGGTGCTGATGGTCTCGGGCAGCCTGAACATGACCGATATCGTGATGGGGCAGGGCAAAGGCATGGCGGCAGACCGTGGTTTGACTTTTTTGTCCTGGAACTGGCTGCCGTTGCTGCCTATTTTTGTGGTTTATTTCATCTCCAGCCTGGCTGAGACCAACCGCCATCCGTTTGATGTGGTCGAAGGCGAGTCAGAGATTGTGGCAGGACATATGGTCGAATATTCCGGCATGTCCTTTGCCATGTTCTTCCTGGCTGAATACGCCAACATGTGGCTGGTTGCGATCCTTGCCGTGCTGCTTTTCTTGGGGGGCTGGTTGCCACCCATCGATAGCGCATTTTTTAACTGGATCCCGGGCTGGATCTGGCTGGGCGCCAAGACTTTTGTGATCGTCACCATGTTTCTTTGGGTACGTGCCACATTTCCGCGCTTTCGCTATGACCAGATCATGCGCTTGGGCTGGAAAATTTTCATCCCTGTGACGCTTGTCTGGCTGGTTGTTGTTGGCGGCTGGATGCAGACATCGTATTCAATTTGGAAATGACATGAGCACCGTTGCCTCCCTCAAAGATTTCGCCTCGAGCTTCATGCTCACCGAGCTGTTCAAAGGCATGGCCTTGACCGGCAAGTACATGTTCAAGCGCAAGATCACGGTTCAGTTTCCTGAAGAAAAGACACCGCAGAGCCCGCGTTTTCGGGGCCTGCACGCACTTCGCCGCTATGAAAACGGAGAAGAGCGCTGTATTGCCTGCAAGCTCTGTGAAGCCGTTTGCCCGGCCATGGCCATCACGATTGAGTCTGATGTCCGCGAAGACGGTAGCCGCCGAACGTCGCGTTACGACATTGACCTGACCAAATGCATTTTTTGTGGATTTTGTGAAGAAAGCTGCCCGGTCGACTCGATTGTTGAAACGCATATTTTTGAGTACCACGGTGAAAAGCGTGGCGATTTGTACTTCACCAAAGAAATGCTGCTGGCCGTAGGTGACCGTTATGAAACTGAAATTGCTGCCAGCCGCGCTGCGGACGCCAAGTTTCGTTAGTTCTGGCTCAACATCGCCCCATCTTAAAAAGAATTCGAAAACAACATGGACGCTAAAACAGGTCTTTTTTATGTGTTTGCTGCGCTGATGCTGTTTGCTGCATTCCGCGTTATCACGGCGCGCAACCCAGTGCATGCGGCCTTGTACCTTGTGCTGGCCTTTTTTCAGGCTGCCGCCATCTGGATTTTGCTCAAGGCTGAGTTTCTGGCGATCACGCTGGTGCTGGTGTATGTGGGCGCCGTGATGGTGCTGTTTTTATTTGTGGTGATGATGCTCGACATCAATCTTGACGGTGTTCGGCAGGGTTTCTGGAAGCACTTCCCTCTGGCAGGCTCTGTCGGTGCGCTGATTGCGCTCGAAATGTCTTATGTGCTGATGGGCGGCTTCAGAGAGCCACCCAAGGCAGCCAACGCAGCCGCACAAACGGGCAGTGAGGTGTCCAACACCAAAGAGCTTGGCAAGGTGTTGTATTCAGAATATGTTTATCCGCTGGAAATTGCAGCCATTATTTTGCTGGTTGCCATCATTGCGGCTATCGCACTCACATTGCGTGCCCGCAAAGACTCGAAATCACAAAATCCGTCCGAGCAGGTCCGGGTCAAACGCGCTGACCGGGTGACACTCGTGAAGATGAAGTCGGTCATGCCTGAGGCCGCCATGCCAGCTGCCCCTGTTATTGAGGAGAAAAAGGCATGACGCTCACGCTCGGACATTTCCTGTCACTTGGCGCGATGCTGTTCGCCTTGTCGGTCATCGGTATTTTTCTAAACCGCAAAAACCTGATTATTTTGTTGATGGCCATCGAGCTCATGCTACTTGCCGTCAACATGAACTTTGTGGCCTTCTCGTATTACCTGAACGACATGGCGGGCCAGATTTTTGTGTTTTTTATTCTGACTGTCGCAGCGGCGGAGTCTGCCATTGGCTTGGCCATTCTCGTTTTGCTGTTCCGTAATAAATCCAGCATCAACGTTGACGAGCTCAACACGCTCAAGGGTTAACTAGAAAATGAGCCAAACCCTTTCTGTCTCTACGCTACTCGCTGTCCCCTTGCTGCCTTTGGCTGGAGCCGTTTTGGCGGGGGTCTTTGGCACCGCTTTCGGTGGCAACTGGTTGGGTCGCCGACTGTCGCATACCTTGACGATTCTGGGTGTGTTGCTGGCCTTTATCTTGTCTGCGATGACGCTCAAAAGTGTGGCCATGGACGGCGCGCGATTCAATGAAACGATCTATACCTGGATGGTCGTTGGTGGCTTGAAGATGGAAGTTGGTTTTCTGGTCGACGGCTTGAGTGCCATGATGATGTGCGTGGTGACCTTTGTGTCGCTCATGGTGCACATCTACACGATTGGCTACATGGAAGAAGAAGACGGTTACAACCGCTTTTTTGGTTATATCTCCCTGTTTACTTTCGCCATGCTGATGCTGGTGATGAGCAACAACATGCTCCAGCTTTTCTTTGGCTGGGAGGCTGTGGGCCTGGTTTCGTATTTGCTGATTGGTTTTTATTACAACAAACCCAGTGCGACCCATGCCAATATGAAAGCGTTTTTGGTCAACCGGGTCGGTGACTTCGGTTTCATTCTGGGCATTGGCCTGATTGCCGCCTATGCGGGCACGTTGAACTACAGCGAAGCCTTTGCCAAGGGAGGCGAGCTTGCAAAACTCACGCTTCCTGGCACCGGCTGGATGCTGGTCACCGTCGTCTGCATCTGCCTTTTCATTGGTGCGATGGGCAAGTCGGCCCAGTTCCCGCTGCACGTTTGGCTGCCCGACTCGATGGAAGGCCCGACGCCTATCTCGGCATTGATCCACGCGGCCACGATGGTCACAGCGGGTATTTTCATGGTGGCACGCATGTCGCCGCTGTTTGAGCTCAGTGATACCGCGCTGAGCTTCATCATGGTGATTGGCGGCATCACTGCGCTGTTCATGGGCTTTATGGGCATCATTCAAAACGACATCAAGCGTGTGGTGGCCTATTCAACCTTGTCGCAGCTGGGTTACATGACGGTCGCGCTCGGTGCGTCGGCTTACTCGGTGGCTGTATTCCATTTGATGACGCATGCGTTCTTCAAGGCGCTGCTGTTCCTGGCGGCAGGCTCCGTCATTTTGGGCATGCACCACAACCAGGACATTCGCTGGATGGGCGGCGTGCGCAAGACCATGCCGATCACCTGGATCACTTTTCTGCTCGGCACACTGGCGTTGATTGGCACGCCTTTGTTCGCAGGTTTTTACTCAAAAGACAGCATCATTGAAGCCGTACACGAGAGCCATTTGGCGGGTGCCGGTTTTGCGCACTTTGCTGTGCTGGCGGGGGTTTTTATCACCGCTTTTTATTCGTTCCGCCTTTACTTCCTGGTGTTCCACGGCAAGGAGCGTCACGACCAGAATCCTGATGCACACCACCCTTCGCATCACCATGCGCACGACGCGCATGACCACCATGCACCGCATCACGAATCGCGTGAGTCCCCCTGGGTGGTGACCGTGCCGCTCGTCCTGCTGGCGATTCCTTCGGTGGTGATTGGCTTCATGACCATCCAGCCCATGCTCTTTGGCGATTTTTTTAAAGACGCGATTTTTGTCAATCTTCAAAAGCACCCCGCCATGCAAGAGCTGGCCAAAGCGTTTCACGGGCCGGTACAAATGGCACTGCACGGCTTGATGACCGCGCCTTTCTGGCTGGCACTGTCAGGCGCTGCGCTGGCCTGGTATTTGTATATGGTCAATCCGGCCTTACCGACGACCATCAAGCGCCTGTTCCATCCGCTTTATGTGGTGCTTGAAAACAAGTACTACCTCGACTGGTTTAACGAAAACGTGCTGGCGCGGGGTACTCGCGCACTCGGGATGGGCTTGTGGAAAGTCGGCGACCAAAAAGTGATTGATGGCACGTTGGTCAATGGATCGTGGAAGATGGTGGGCTGGGTGTCCAGCCTCGTGCGGCGCTTGCAGTCTGGCTACATCTATCACTATGCCTTTGGCATGATCATTGGCGTGTTTGTGCTCATGACGTACTTTGTCTGGCTGAACAAGTAAGCACGACGCAAATAAGAACAAGCAGGAAAAATAAGAATGGGATTGCTCAGCCTTGCGATTTGGACGCCAATCATTTGTGGTGTCATTCTGTTGGCCATTGGCCGTGATGACCAAGCCCGCAGCGTGCGTTGGGTTGCATTGATCGGTGCTGTTGTTAGCTTTTTGGTCACCCTGCCGCTGTATGAAGGTTTCAAGCTAGGGACTTCTGCGATTCAGTTTGTTGAAAAGGCTAGTTGGATAGCCCGCTTCAATGTCAATTACCACCTTGGCGTGGACGGTATCTCGCTGTGGTTTGTGCTTCTGACTGCCTTTATCAACGTCGTCGTCATCATCGCCAGTTGGGACGCCATCACCACCCGCGTCAACCAGTACATGGCTGCGTTCCTGATTTTGAGTGGCTTGATGATTGGCGTCTTCACTGCGCTGGACGGCCTGCTGTTTTATGTCTTTTTTGAAGCCACGCTGATCCCGATGTACCTCATCATCGGCATTTGGGGCGGGCCGAACAAGATTTACGCAGCCTTCAAATTCTTCTTATATACCTTGCTCGGCTCACTCCTGATGCTGGTCGCTCTCATTTATTTGTACAACAAATCTGGCGGCAGCTTTGACATTTTGACCTGGCACAAGCTGCCACTGGGGAGCACGATACAAACGCTGCTGTTCTTTGCTTTCTTTGCAGCGTTTGCTGTCAAAGTGCCCATGTGGCCGGTACACACATGGTTGCCCGATGTGCACGTTGAGGCCCCCACTGGCGGCTCTGCCGTGCTGGCCGCCATCATGCTCAAGCTGGGGGCCTATGGTTTCCTGCGTTTTTCTATGCCGATTGCGCCTGATGCGTCGCGCGAATGGGCCTGGCTGATGATTGCCTTGTCCCTTACCGCAGGGGTTTATGTTGGCCTGGTGGCGCTGGTGCAGCAGGACATGAAAAAGCTGGTGGCGTACTCATCGGTGGCGCATATGGGTTTTGTCACGCTTGGCTTTTTTATTTTCAATGACCTCGGCGTGTCGGGCGGCATCGTGCAGATGATTGCCCACGGTTTTGTGTCAAGTGCGATGTTTCTGTGCATTGGCGTGCTGTATGACCGCGTCCATTCGCGCGAGATTGCCAGCTACGGCGGTGTGGTCAGCACCATGCCCAAGTTTGCCGCGTTTGCCCTGTTCTTTGCAATGGCCAACTGCGGCTTGCCTGCCACGGCTGGTTTTGTCGGCGAGTGGATGGTGATTTTGGGTGCCGTCAAATTCAACTTTTGGATTGGCTTTGCGTCTGCCACCGCGCTGATTTTTGGTGCAGCCTATACCCTGTGGATGTACAAGCGTGTGTACCTTGGTCCGGTCGTTAATGATGACGTCAAGAATCTGACGGACATCAATGCCCGAGAGTTTTTGATGCTGGCCATGCTGGCCATTGCAACGCTTTACATGGGCCTGTACCCGAAGCCATTTACCGATGTGATGAACAGCACCGTTGTTGATTTGCTGGCGCACGTTGCCAAATCCAAACTGAACTAACCGCAAAAGAATTCAGCAATGATTGACAAACTCTCCTGGATAGCGGTTTACCCCGAGATCATTTTGGCCGTGATGGCCTGCGTGATTTTGCTGGTTGACTTGGGTGTCAAGTCGCCCATGCGAACCGTCACTTATGTGTTGACGCTCATCACGCTGGCCGTGGTTGCTGCGCTCGAGGCGGCCTACGCCACAGGCGGTCAAACCTTCTACGGCTTTGGCAAGATGGTTGTGGTTGACCCGATGGGCAGCTGGCTGAAGTGCTTTTCATGCATCGCGTTGATGGTGTCATTGGTTTACGGCAGGCCCTATGCCTTTGACCGTGACATGTTGCGCGGAGGCGAGTTTTTCACGCTGAGTCTGTTCGCCCTGCTGGGCATGTTTGTGATGATTTCTGGTCACAATTTTCTGGTCATCTACATGGGCCTGGAGTTGCTCACACTCAGCAGCTACGCGCTGGTAGCGCTGCGGCGTGATAACGCCACGGCCACCGAAGCTGCCATGAAATACTTTGTGCTGGGCGCTTTGGCTTCTGGTTTTTTGCTTTACGGCTTGTCGATGCTTTACGGCGCGACCGGCTCGCTTGATTTGAATGAAGTCTTCAACGCCATTGCCAGTAGGCAGGTCAAGCACCAGGTGCTGGTGTTCGGCCTGGTGTTCATTGTTGCTGGCCTGGCCTTCAAACTCGGTGCCGTGCCTTTTCACATGTGGCTACCCGATGTGTATCAGGGTGCGCCTACCGCCGTTACCCTGCTGATTGGCGGGGCACCGCAGCTGGCTGCTTTTGCGATTTGCCTGCGCCTGCTGGTGGAGGGCTTGCTTCCGCTGGCTTTCGACTGGCAGCAAATGCTGGCTGTGATGGCCATTGGCTCGCTGCTGGTTGGTAACCTGGCGGCCATCGCGCAAAGCAACCTCAAACGCATGCTGGCGTTTTCCACCATCTCGCAAATGGGCTTTTTGCTGCTCGGCATGCTGTCAGGTGTGGTCAATGGCAACCAGCTCAACGCTGAATCAGCCTACAGCGCAGCCATGTTTTATGCCATCACCTATGTCCTGACGACACTTGCGGCGTTCGGCATCATCATGCTGCTGGCACGTGCTGGGCATGAATCCGAGGAGATCAGCGACCTGGCGGGCCTTAATCAGCGCAGCCCGCTGTATGCGGGTGTGATGGCCATCGTCATGCTGTCGTTGGCAGGCTTGCCGCCGCTGGTCGGGTTTTATGCCAAGCTGTCGGTGCTGCAAGCGCTTATTTCGTCGCAGCAAACCAGCTATCTTGTGCTGGCTGTTTTTGCCGTGATGATGTCGCTGGTCGGCGCGTTTTACTATCTGCGCATCATCAAGGTCATGTACTTTGATGCTGCTCAAAGCCCAGTGCATGCCATCACTGCGCCAGCGGACGCACGGTTTGTGCTCAGCATCAATGGTGCGCTTATTTTGCTGTTGGGCATCTTGCCGGGCGGCTTGATGACACTGTGCGCCCAGTCGATCAGCAGTATCGTCAAGACACTGGGCAGCTAAGGCTCTGCCTGGCTCTGCTTGTGCCATGAAAGCCGCGTTGTGAAAGTTCTTGACCTTCAATGCGGACAGCAGCATTCTTTTGAAGGCTGGTTTGGTTCTGAGGAGGACTTTCAATCGCAACTGGCGCGCGGCATCGTTGAGTGCCCGGTGTGCGCGGACAAAACCATCTTGAAGATGCCGAGCGCGCCGCGGCTTAATTTCGGTGCGCATCGAGAGCCCACAGTGCAAGGTCCGTTGCCTGACGATGCGACCCCACCAGGTCCGCCAGAGGCTCAGCCAGGTTCCAGTTTGACGCCGGTGGCCAAGACAGCAGAAATGGCCATCCCAAGCCTGGAACAGCAAGCGGCATTTTTAAAGGCCTTGCGTCATGTGATTGCCCATAGCGAAGATGTTGGCGAGCGCTTTGCCGATCAAGCGCGTGCCATGCACTATGGTGACGCCGAGCCGCGCAGTATTCGCGGTCAGGCTACGCCGCGCGAAGCCAGTGAGCTGATAGAGGAGGGCATTGACGTGATGGCTCTGCCTATGCCGGCTGCCTTGAAGGAAACCCTTCAGTAGTCGTTTGAGGCCTGGCTCAGTTCGGGGCTTAGTTCAGCACTCAGTTCGGGCATCAGTTCAGGGCTCAGGCTATGTCAACGATCACTGGTGTGTGGTCACTTGGCCGTTCATTTTTGCGCGGTGTTTTGTCAATCACGCAGCCGGTCACCCTGGATTTGAGCGCTTCGCTGACCAGAATATGGTCAATCCGCAGTCCCCGGTTGCGTCTGAAACCAAATTCCCGATAGTCCCACCAGCTGAAGCTTTTCTCGGGCTGTTCAAACATTCTGAAGGCGTCTGTCATGCCCAGCGCCATCAGCGCCTTGAAGTGGTCACGCTCTACGGTTGTGTGATGAATGGTTTCACGCAAACCTTCCGGGTCGTAGGTGTCGCGGTCATCGGCTGTGATGTTGAAGTCGCCCAGCAGCACCAGTTTGGCATGCGCCTGCAGTTCGCTTTTGAGCATGGCGTTCAAACCATCCAGCCATTTCAACTTATACGCAAATTTCTCGCTGCCTGGCTCTTGGCCATTCACAAAGTAGCCATTGACAATTCTCACGTTGCCGTGTTCTGAAGTCATGGTGGCAGAGATCACGCGCGACTGCTCATCCGCAAAGCCGGTGATATTTTTGGAAACATCGTTGAGCACGGTGCGGCTGAGAATCGCCACACCGTTGTAGGTTTTTTGGCCAAAAACTGCACTGTGGTAACCGACATCGCTCAGCGCTTGGTGCGGAAACTTGTCATCCGTCAGTTTGAGTTCCTGAAGGCACAGCGCATCGACCGGATGTGTGGCCAGCCAGTCAATGACCTGCGGCAAGCGCACGGACAGGGAATTGACATTCCAAGTAGCAATTTTGGTCATTTTTTAGGGTTAAAAAGGGGGTGGTACCCAATAAATACATGCACGACGTGCTGTTGAATAGTGTGGCCCGTGGACGTGAAATCCACTTCCTGACCTCTCAATCTTCTCGTGCTCGTGTATAAGTGATAAACTTGAAACTCAGTCCGCTGGAAGACACCTGTGCCTGACTGTGTCCGGGAATCCATTGTGCGCCAAGGGTGGGCGCAAAGGCATCGCCTTCGAAGTCTTGGTCGATCTGCGTCACCTCAATCCGGCTGGCCAAGGGCTCGGCTTGCGCGTAGATTTGTGCTCCGCCAATGATCCAGACTTCGTTTGAAGATGGGCACAGCGCCAAAGCCTCCTGCAGGCTGCCAGCGGTTGTCGCGCCGTGCGCCTGCCAGTGGGTCTGGCGTGTGATGACCAGATTGGTACGGCCAGGCAGCGGGCGAAATTTTGGCGGCAATGAATCCCAGGTCTTGCGGCCCATGATCACAGGACTGCCCAACGTGAGCTTTTTGAAATGTGCCAGGTCTTCAGGCAAGTGCCAGGGCATGGCGTTGTTGTTGCCGATCACGCCGTTGGCCGACCGGGCAAAAATCATGTTGATCTTCATGCGCTGCTGCCTTGCCCTACACAGCCACCGGCGCCTTGATGGCCGGATGGTGCTGGTAATTCACGAATTCAAAATCATCAAACTCATAATCAAAAATGGATTCAGGTTTGCGTTTGATGCGCAGTGTGGGGTAGGGCAGTGGCTCACGGCTTAATTGCAGTGCCACCTGCTCGTGATGGTTGCTGTAAATATGACAGTCACCGCCGGTCCAGATAAAGTCGCCCACGTCCAGGTTGCATTGCTGCGCCACCATGTGGGTCAGCAGTGCGTAGCTGGCAATGTTGAACGGCACGCCCAGAAAAATGTCAGCACTGCGCTGGTACAGCTGGCAGCTCAACTGCCCCTTGCCGCCTGGCGTTGTTGCCGGAGCCACGTAAAACTGAAAGAAGGCATGGCAAGGCATCAGCGCCATCTTGCTCAGGTCTGCCACGTTCCAGGCGCTGACGATGATCCGGCGTGAATCCGGGTTGGTCTTCAGGGTCTTGATCACATCCGTGATCTGGTCAATGTGCCCGCCATCAGGTGTGGGCCAGCTGCGCCACTGCACGCCGTAAACGGGGCCAAGATCGCCATCGGCGCGCGCCCACTCGTCCCAGATCGTCACGCCGCGCTCTTTGAGCCAGTTGTTGTCGCTGGAGCCTTGCAAAAACCACAGCAGCTCATGCACGATGGATTTGAGGTGCACCTTCTTGGTCGTGACCAGCGGAAAGCCCTGTTTCAGATCAAACCGCATCTGGTAGCCAAACACGCTTTTGGTACCCGTGCCGGTACGGTCGGCTTTGAACACGCCGTGCGTGTCAACGTGGCGCATGAAATCTTCGTATTGTGAGGAGTGTTGCACTTTAATGTGATCCCAAAAGTGTGTCGATGGCGCCTGTCACAACAGCAGCGTGCCTGGCGAGGTCGGTTGCAGGGCGTTTCAAAAGAGCGGTTGGAAAAGCTGCCATGGCAGCCGTGTCCAGAACGACATTGCCGCCCGCTATTTCAAAAATCGGGTTCAAGTCCCTGAGAGGGTTTGAAATGTACTTGCTGCTGCGCAGTGGAATGACAATTCGCGTCGTCAGGCTATCAAGGAAGCCGTTTTGAACATCCACCAAATAGGGGGTTTGTTTGCGAAGCTCGGCATCGGGGTGTGCATAAACATCAAATCTGGCCATGATGGTCGAACAACTTAAAAAGTACGGTATTTCTCAAGCGGCAAACCATATTTTGCAATACGGGCGTTGTATTCATCGACAGCATCCTTGTTGCGCTCGTTCCACTGCTCCCAATAGCGGCGCTTGACTTCGTCGGCCAGCAAAGCATCGACAGTTTGCGACAGGTTCATGCCCATTTCGCGCGCTGCCTCCAGCACTTTGGAATTGAGGGACAGATTGGTCGCTTTTTTTGGGGCGTGTTCAAATCGCAGCATGATTTAACTCCATAAAGTATGTGCATATTATCATGCGCAAATTTCAAGGCATCAAACCCGTACTACCCGCCCCGGATTCATCAGGCCATGGGGGTCCAGCGCCTGTTTGATGGCGCGCATCATGCCCAGCGCGACGGGGGACTTGTGGTGTTCGAGTTTGTCCAGCTTCAGGCTGCCAACGCCATGCTCGGCAGAAATGGAGCCCTCAAAACGCGCCACCGAGTCATAAACAAGCGTGTTCACATCGGCTTCAAGTTCACGCAAAAAGGCTTTTGAATCCCCGTCGGCCGGGGCCTGCACGTTGTAATGCAAGTTGCCATCGCCCAGGTGACCAAAATTGACCAGCCGCACGCCCGGTATCGCCGCCTGCAGCAGCGCGTCAGTGGTGGCCACAAATTCTGGAATGCGTGACACGGCAATGGAGACGTCGTGCTTGATGTTCAAGCCTTCTTCAGCCTGTGCCAAAGGAATGCTCTCGCGGACATGCCATAGCTGGCTGGCTTGACTTAAGTTTTCAGCCACGACAGCGTCTTGCACACAGCCATTGTCAAAAGCAGTTTCAAGCAATGATTCAAACTGCGTGCGTGCGTGGCTTTCACTCTCGTGATCCGAGTTTTCAAGCAAAACACAGTAAGGCGCGTCTTGCCACAAAGGCACGCGCTGCTGGGGGTAGTGCTTGGCCACCAGGCTCAGCGCAAACTGGCCCATCACTTCGAAGCCGGTCAGTCCGGCACCTAAGTGTTTGTGCGCCAGGCCCAGCAGGGTGACGGCGTGTTCCATCGACGGCACGGCGGCCCAGGCGGTCAGCCTTGCAGCAGGCATCGGGTAAAGCTTCAAGGTGGCGGCGGTGATGATGCCCAGCGTGCCTTCACTGCCCACAAACAGATCGCGCAGGTCGTAACCAGTGTTGTCTTTGCGCAGGCCACTCAGGCCGTGCCAAATCTCGCCCTGCGCTGTGACGACTTCCAGACCCAGGCACAAGTCGCGTGCATTGCCATAGCGCACAACTTGTGTGCCGCCCGCGTTGGTCGCTAAATTCCCGCCAATCGTGCAACTGCCTTCAGCGGCCAGACTGAGCGGGAACAAAAAACCAGCCTTCTCAGCGGTGTCTTGCAGGTTTTGCAAAATGCAGCCTGCATCAACCGTCATGGTCAGATTGGCTGCATCCATGCTGCGTACCGTGTTCATGCGTTGCAGGCTCAGCACGACCTGCTGCCCGGAGTCGTCAGGAATCGAGCCGCCGACCAAACCCGTGTTACCGCCCTGGGTGACGATGCTGACACCGGCCGCCGCGCAAGCTTTGACCACCGCCGCGACTTCGCTTGTGCTGGCAGGCCGCACCACAGCCAGTGCCTTGCCGCGCGAGCGTTTGCGCCAGTCCAGCTCGTAGGCCGAAAGATCGCCATCGACCAAAACGTTCATCGCCCCGGCGATAGACCTCAAGCTGCCCTGCAAATCATGGCTCATGCTTTGGCCTGCTTGGGAATGCCCTTGAACCGCACCTTCACATGCAGCGAGCAGGCGGCAAACAGCACCAGGCACAAAAACACTTCGGCCATGGCCAAATAGTTGCCAGGTGCCTTGTCGCTCCAGGCGCGCACCACCCCTTCAGTGAAGTACAGCCACACCAGCAGGCTGAGCCAGCGGTAGGTATACATGCGGTTTTTCATCACGCCAGCCAGCGGCAAGATCAGCGGCAACACTTTTAAAGCCAGCAATGAGCCGCCCGGGCGGATGGGAGCCAGCACCATTTCCCACAACACGCCCAGCACAATCAGGCCAAACAGGCTGGTCGCTGCTGTCCAGCGGATGACGTCAATTTGATTTTCTTTGTTCATATCAGCTTAGGAAGGGAGGGCGGTCGCTTGAGGCATGATACCGGGGATGAATTTTCAACAACGATTACAAGTCTTTTGGGCAGACCTGTTGCATTTCCCCTGGCGAGACACGCTGCTCACGCTTCGTGACCGTTTCCGTGAAGACCACATGGGCCTGACGGCCAGCAGTCTGACGTTCACCACCACGATTGCGCTGGTGCCATTTTTTACTGTGGTCTTGGCGGTTTTCTCGGCTTTCCCGATGTTTTCGACCATGCAGGGCGCCTTGCAAAGCTGGCTGGTCGAAAGCCTGATTCCCGACAACATCGCCCGTCAGGTGCTGGGCTATCTGACACAGTTCAGCCGGCAAGCCAACAAACTCGGTGTCGCGGGTCTGGGTATTTTGCTGCTGACAGCCCTCACCCTGATTTTGACGATTGACCGCACCCTCAACGGGATCTGGCGTGTCAAAAAAGCGCGCTCCTTGACCCAGCGCGTGCTGATGTACTGGTCGGCCATCACGCTGGGGCCGGTGTTGCTGGGGGCCAGCCTGGCGCTCACCTCGTGGGTGGTGGTGGCTACCAGCGGGTTGGTCGGCGCATTGCCCTTCAGTTTGCGGTTTTTGCTCAGCAGCTTCCAGTTTTTACTGGTTGCCGCGGGGCTGGCCGTCTTGTACCGCTACGTGCCCAACACCTACGTCAAACGGTCGCATGCCTGGGCGGGCGGCATTTTTGCAGCGGTTGGCATGGAGTTAGCCAAAAAAGCGCTGGTCCTGTATCTGAGCAAAGTGCCCACCTATTCCATGATTTACGGCGCCTTCGCCACCCTGCCGATATTGCTGGTCTGGATTTATGTGGCCTGGATCATTGTGCTGTTGGGCGCCGTGATCGCCGCTTACCTGCCCAGCCTGCTTGCAGGCGTGGCCAGGCGCGGTGCCGACAGCGGCGTGGGCGCGGCCAGAGGCTGGCAGTTTCAATTGGCGATTGAAGTGCTGCAGCACTTGAATGGCGTCAAGAGCAGTAAGCCAAGAGGCTGCAGCGCATCGAGCCTGGCGCAGACCATGCGGATTGATGTGCTGCAACTCGAGCCGATTCTGGAAACCCTGACGGAACTCGATTGGGTGGGCCAGCTGGTGCCCAACCTGGATGCCGGGGCCGATGAAGAGTCAAACTACATTCTGCTGGCCGACCCCGAGCAGACCATGCTGGAGCCCTTGATGCAGCGGCTGCTGCTGGACAAAACCGATTCGACCCTGCCGCTGTGGGCGGCGGGCCAGTGGCCCCACCTCAAGCTGAGTCAGGCACTGTAAATACCGCCCGGTAAAAAGCTATTTTTTTAATAGCTACTCGCCAAGGTATTTATTGGTCTGCAGCCCTAAAAGATACATGAAAGGCGTTTTGAATCTTGAAAAAGGACTTCAAAGATTTCAAACGCTTGTCGTGACTCAAATCTTGACCTTGCCCAGCCAGATATCTTTGTACATGGCCCAGTCGCCCATAAAGCTGTACAGCGGGCGCTTGAAACTGGCGGGCTTGTTTTTCTCAAAGCCAAAGTGGCCGACCCAGGCAAAGCCGTAACCGCAGAGCAAGCCGTACAGCAGATACTGCGGTTTTCCGGTGGCGATCAGCATGGCGAGGCAGACCAGGCTCAAGCTGGAACCCACAAAATGCAGGCGGCGGCAGGTTTTGTTGCTGTGCTCGGTTAAATAAAACGGGTAGAAATCTGAAAAGCTTTGGAAGGCTTTGGGGTCTTGCGTGCTTGTCTGCATATCATGTCGTCCTTGTTATTCCTTGAGGTTTAGGCCACAGCAAAGAGCGCGCTCTGAAAGCCTCTGAAACGGGCGCGACCGCCTCGGGTGGGCGGAGCGGTTAGCCGGTAGTGGGGGAAGCGCTGTAAAAACCGGCCAATGGCAATCCGGCCTTCTAGCCGGGCCAGGCTCATGCCAGCGCATTGGTGAATGCCCAGGCCAAAAGCCAGATGGCGGTTGTTGCTGCGCGCAAGCATCAGTTGGTTGGGCCGTTCAAACTGCTCCGGGTCGCGGTTGGCTGCACCGATGCAAAGCGTCAGCAGGCTGCCAGCGGCGATGTTGACGCCGCCAATCTGCGTATTTTTAACGGCACGCCGGTTGCTCAGCTGATTGGACGATTCAAAACGCAAGAATTCGTCGACGACGGGGGTTAAATAGGCCTCCAGACCAATTAAATCATGGGCTAGATGCTCCTGTTTTAATAGTAAATCAGCTTTGACCTGAGGCTGTTCAGTCAGTGCCACCAGCGCATTGCCAATCAGGTTGGTGGTGGTTTCATGGCCGGCGTTCAGGATAAAGACGCAGTTTTGCAACAGTTCGGCTTCAGTCAGCGTTTCACCGTCTTCTTGCTCAATCAGCCGGGTCAGCACGTCGTGTTCGGCTTTGCCGGGGTGTTTGCGTCTGTCAGCGACCAGTGTTTTGAGGTAGTCGGTAAATTCAGTCACGCTGCGGTTGCCCAGCTCAAACTGTTCGGGTGTCAGTTTTGGCTCCAGCGCGCCCAGAATGGCCAGCGACCAGTCGCGCAAGGGGCCTCGGTCAGCGTGCGGCACGCCCAGCAGGTTGCCAATCACCTCGACTGGAATAGCGGACGCAAAATCTTCGATCAAATCGCCTTCGCCTTTGGCTTCAATCTTGTCCAGGAGACTGTCGACCAGCATGATGAGGCCGGGTTCCATATCGGCAATCGCCCGCCGTGTCAGGGCGCCCATCATGAGCTTGCGTACACGCGTGTGTAGCGGCGGGTCGTTGAAGACCAAGCTGGTGGTATGGTGTTCAAACAGGGCTGAGGC
>CAMARI010000026.1 GCA_945860515.1 Polaromonas sp. YR568 | reverse complement strand
ATCGGCGTGCCATCGACGTAGACGGCTTCAGTGCGCACCTGTACCTGGTGCCGCATGTCGGGCGTGTCTGAAAACTGGAGTGTGGTCATTTTTGAAGTCAGTTTCTTCAGTTGCGCCATGCGCCCATCGAGGCGTACGGTTCTGGAATTCGGGTGGCTGAAATATCGGGTGCTGCGCTGGCCGCAACGGCCAGCAGCAGTTGCCGTTCGGCCTCTGTCAGCACTGTGGGTGTCAGGTCGGCCTTGTGGCGCTCCAGAAAGCCGGTGTCCGTCTCGCCGCGCGCAAAAGCCGGGTGTTGCAGCACGCGAGAGAGAAAATCGTTGTTGATGGTCACGCCCAGCATGGCGGTTTCGGTCAGTGCACTGCGCATGCGTGAGATGGCCAGCGTGCGATCTGCACCGTGCACCACCAGCTTGGCCAGCATCGAGTCAAAATCGGCCGTCACCGGCGCGCCTTGTGTCACGCCGCAGTCAAAACGCACGCCAGGGCCTGTGGGGCAGTGAAGCAAAAGTACCTTGCCGGTGTCAGGCACAAACCCGGCGTCTGCATCTTCGGCAAGAATGCGGCACTCCATCGCGTGGCCGCTGAAGTGCACGTCGGCCTGCTTGAGCGGCAGCGCTTCGCCTTGGGCCACACGCAGTTGCAGCTCGACCAGGTCCAGACCCGTGACCATCTCGGTTACGGGGTGCTCGACCTGCAGGCGGGTGTTCATTTCGAGAAAGAAAAAGTCGCCGTCGGGAGACACGATGCATTCGACCGTGCCGGCGTTGACGTACTTTGCAGCGGCTGCCAGTTGGACGGCAGCCTCGCAAATGCGGTCGCGCAGTTCGGCCGGTAGCGCTGGCGCGGGAGATTCTTCGATCAGTTTCTGGAAACGTCGCTGTATCGAACATTCACGCTCGCCAAGGTGAATGACGTTGCCGTGGGTGTCGCCAAACACCTGTACCTCAATGTGGCGTGGCTGCTCGACAAAACGCTCGGCAAAGAGGCGACCATCGCCAAAGTAGCGCAGGCTCTCGGAGCGTGCCAGGCTGATGGCGTGGGCCAGGTCATCGGCGCGGCGCGCGATCTGCATGCCCTTGCCGCCACCACCAGCTGCGCCCTTGACCAGCAGCGGAAAGCCGATGGCGGTTGCACGCTTTTCAAAAGTCGCTGGGTCCATGGCTTCGTCGGCAGAGGGTGTGACCGGCATACCCTGGGTGACCGCAAAACGGCGCGCTGTGATCTTGTCGCCCATGAGTTCTATCACCTGGGCGGATGGGCCAACAAAGATCAGGCCGGCATCAGCAACTGCCTTGGAGAAGGCAGCGTTTTCGGACAGGAAACCGTAGCCGGGATGAACCGCATCGCAGCCGCTGTCGATGGCCGCGCGGATCATACCGGGGATGTCCAGCCAGGCGGCGACTGCGGGTGTTCCGAAGACTTCAACGGTTTCGTCGGCTTCGGCAAGTGCCGGGCCGAACCTGTCGTCGCGGTGCATGGGTACCACCGTGGCGATACCCATGCGCCTGGCGGTGCGGACGATACGCAGGGCAATTTCGGCGCGGTTGGCGATGAATAGTTTTTTGATCGTGGTCATGGCGTTTTTTTGCGGCGTGCTGCTGCTGGCTGCGCTGCGCCTGCCGCTACTATCTTTTCAAGGCGCGCCAGGCGGCGCTCAATCTCGTCGCGGCCCGATTCAGCGGGCGCTGGCGTGGCATAAACATGAGACTGGCCAGCAGGCTGGATGCCCCGCAGTACCATGTCTGTAAAACGGTCGGCAGCCACTTCAATATTGACGGTGTCGCGGCCGAAGAGAACGCCCCACATGCGGTGTTCGATGCCGCCATAAACCAATCCGCGCACCATCTCACCGTCGGTGTCGGCCGGCAACTCGCCATGGGCGACAGCATCGCGCACAGTGCGCATCAGAAAAGCGGTGTAGCGAACATGCAGTTCATGCAGGGCGGAGTTGAAATATTCAGGCCGTGTGCGCACTTCATGCAACACAAGACGCGACAGGCCGGGGTCCTCCACGTACACACGCAGATGCCGCCAGACCAGAAAGCGCATGCGGCTGCGCAGTCCCTGCAGGCGGCTGAAGCCGTCTTCTATTTCGCGTATCAGCGGCTCATACATGCCGCGCAGCACTTCATTGAGCAGGTCGCGCTTGGTCGGGAAGTAGGAATAGAGCAAACCTTCCACCACGCCTACTTTTGCAGCAATCTCGCTGACCGATGCACGCTCAAAACCTTTTTCAAGAAAGGTGTCACGTGCTGCGTTGATGATCTCTGCGGCTCGCCGCATGCGGCGCGGCGTTTGCTTGCCTGCGGGGTTGGTGGCCAGTGCTTCTGTGTCTAGCTCGCTGGGGTAGTCCATTACAGTTTTCATGGCAAATTGTCGAGAAGGGAGGCTGGGACACTGACCGGAATGTCCAGCAACATTTGGGCTAATGCCTTACCTTGCGGGTCGTACCGGAGCGAGGCCACACCGCCGCCGCCAAGGGCGTTTTCAAGTGTGAAGTTAAGGGCGTTCAGGCCAGGCAGGCTGTAACGCGACACCTTGCCTTGAGCCACATGGGCAAGATAGTTGCGCACCTTGTCCGCCGTCAGGTTTTGTTGCAAGACAGCATAAAGCGCATCGCTGCGCGCAATGATGCCGATGTTGGCCATGTCACCCTTGTCGCCGCTTCGGCCATGGGCCACGCGCAGCAGGGGGACGGTGACGGTGTCTGCACTGTTGATGGCATGGGCCGGTAGCGGTAGGGTGGCTGGTGCAACTGCAGTGACAGGGGTGAAGATTTCTTCAAACCGCAGAGCAAGTCCATCGACTGTCACGCAGGCCCTGACGCGCGACCGATCTGTCAGAAACGAGAACAGCCGTACCACCGGTGAAGGAGAAGCGCGGCCCGCGGCAAACCCGGTGATGCCCTGTGCCATCGCCGTGGCGGACGGTGCAATTTCGCGCGTCAGTAGCTCAAGTGCATCGCGCGCCATGTGTTTTGCGGCAATCTTGAGGATCACTTCGCGCGTGCCAGTTGTGCGCGCATGCGGACCGTAGGTGCTTTCTGCGCCCATCACTTCCACACTGGTCTGTGTGTAGTCGTCCCAGCCGCGTTCGGCAAACATGCGGCGCGTCCGCTGCAAAATGGCTTGGCCGACACGCTCTGCCTTGCGGGCGGCATCGTTGCCGCCAATCATCAGCGTCGTGAACAGGCGCCAGCCTTCGCCATAGGTGGCGCAGACCTTGTAGCTCGAAGGTGCCGGCCTGCCGTGCGCGCCGCTGACCCGAACCCTGTGATCGCCGTCTTGCTGTAGTTTCACGCTGCGAAAGTCGCATGTGACATCGGGCAACAGGTAGGCGGCAGGGTCGCCGATCTCATAAAGCACCTGTTCGGCCACGCTGGCGGGTATGACCAGGCCACCTGTGTTGGCAGGTTTGGTCAAGACAAAACTTGTCCCTGATGACTCACACTCGGCAATCGGAAAGCCCATATCGTCCCAGCCAGGAACGCTTTCCCAGTCGGTAAAGATGCCGCCGGTGGCTTGGGTGCCGCATTCGATGACATGCCCTGCGAGGCTGCCGGTAGCCAGCTTGTCCCAGTCCGTCCATGACCAGCCGAATTCATGCATCAGCGGGCCCAGCGTGACGGCGCTGTCGACCACACGGCCAGTGATGACGATGTCGGCGCCGGCTGCCAGCGCGGCTGCAATCGGCTGCGCGCCAAGGTAGGCGTTGACGCTTAAAAACTTTGGCGGCATCGCTGTACCGCTGAACATTTCGCGCGCGCCTGCTGCCCTGAATTCATCGGCGCGCTCTGACAGGTCATCACCCTCAATGACCGCGACTTTTAGCGCTATACCCAGCGCCTCCAATTGTTTGCGCAGGGCCTCACCGCAGGCTTCTGGATTGACGCCACCACCGTTGGAGACCACCTTGATGCCGCGCGATTTCAGCTCACCGGCCAGGGATGCAATGATGCGGACAAAGTCCGGCGCGTAACCGGCATCAGGTGATTTGGCCCGTGCACGCGCCAGCAGCGACATGGTGATCTCGGCCAGAAAGTCAAACACCAGGTAGTCAATGCCGCCGCGCATGACCAGTTGTGTGGCCCCTGCTTCGGAGTCGCCCCAGAAACCAGTTGCGCAGCCTATGCGTAAGGGTTGTGTTCGGTGTGATGTTGTCGTCATGGCGATAGCCGTCTTAACGCCCAGGCCACACCGGTGCGCGGCGTTCGGCAAAGGCTTTCATGCCTTCTTTGGTGTCTTCGCTCTGCGACAGGATGGGGAGCACAGCCTGCGTCAGGTTGAGCGCATCGGAAAATGAAAGATCCGTGACGGCAGAGATGGCGCGCCTTCCAATACGCAGTGCAACGGGCGAATTGGCGGCCAGTTTTTCAACCATGGCATTGACAGCCGTATCCAGTTCAGACGCGGGCACCACCTCGTTGACGATGTCAAAGCGCTGCGCTTCGGCTGCAGAAAAGCGATGCGCAAAAAAGCACATTTCCTGCAAGCGGCGGCGCGGAATGACGCGCATCAGCACCGGCAAAATCATCATCGGAAACACGCCGACTTTGGCTTCCGTGGTGCCAAACTTGGCGCTGTCAACAGCAACCGCAAAGTCGCAGGCGCAGATCAGGCCCAGCCCGCCCCCGAAGGCGCCGCCATTGACGCGCGCAATGATGGGCAGGTTGCAGCGGTCCATGGCCTTGAACATCTCGGCAACCGGGTTGTCAAAACGACCCGGCTCCAGCGCAAACGGTGAGCCGTCAGCGGTGGGCTTGAGCTTGCCGCCGGCGCAAAAGGTTTGTTCGCCTGCGCCGGTCAGCACAATCGCGCGAACGCCGGGCATGGACTCAGCCTCTCGGAAAGCACGCACGAACTCTTCCATCACGACATCGGTCATGCTGTTGTGCTCGGCAGCACGGTTGATGGTGATGTGGCAGGCGGCACCGCGCTGCTCGACGATCAGTTGTGAATAACCCAGGGTCTGGCTCATTTGTCTGTACCCTTCGGTGCGTCGGCAAATGTGACAGGAGGCTGGTACTGAGGAAAGCCGTTGTAGGCAAAGCTGCGCTCTGCCGGCTGCAACTGCCAGCTGTGGCGTGCTGTTGGCACGGCCCCGTCTACCCGGATGACGCTACCGCTAATAAAACCTGCAGCCTCCGACAACAGGTAGACCACCGCCGACGACAGTTCGGCTTCGGTGCCGAAGCGTTGCAGCGGAACCTTGCTGCGCAGGCCGCGTAGCAAGGTACGGTATTCCTCGTCATAGGTGTCTATGCCGGCGGAGGCAATCCAGCCCGGTGCAACCGCATTCACGCGCACACCTGCGTAGCCCCACTCGCAAGCAGCCGTTTCGGTCAGGGTCAAAACGCCGCCGCGTGCAGCGCCTGAGTGCCCCATACCAGGCAGGCCGCCCCAGATGTCGGCCAGCATATTGACGATGCTGCCGCCGTGATGCTCCATCCACTGGACAAAACACTCACGCGAAAAAAGGAATGTGCCGTGCAGGTTGTTGCGAACGACCGCATCCCAGCCCTTGAGCGAGATGTCGCGCAGCTTCGCGGGGAACTGCCCGCCGGCACAATTAAAAAGTCCATCGATGCGGCCATGCTTTTGCAGGATGGCCTCAACGGTAGCCTTGACTGCTGCCTCGTCGCGGATGTCACACACCGTGGTGCTGACATCGCCGGTGCGTTCGGGGTAAACCGTCGATATTTCTAACGCCACCGCTTCAAGCTTGGCGGCCTGCCTGCCGACCAGGGCGACATGTGCGCCCAGGCTGGCCAGCTCATGCGCCGTGCACCGGCCAAGCCCGCTTCCCCCACCGGTCACGATGACGGTCTGGCCTTCAAACAGTCCCGGGCGAAAGGCCGACCGGTAACGTGTCTTGCTGGCCGGGCCGTCGAGGCCGCTCGGTAGGCTGGGAGTCGTGGTACTTGGCGGGGTCATGGTGTTTGGCTCAAGGCTGTCGAGGCCTCAGGTGTCGGGCGTTCAGTAAGCGATGAAATCGGTCACCGACTTCACGGTGCCGCTGGCGGGATCGGTCTGGAACAGCTTGATAGGCAGCACAGCCTGGGCCTTCGGGTTGTTGAAGGACACAGGTCCGCTCAGTCCACCGGTTGAAAAGTTCTGCAGCTTGTTCAGCTCGCTCACAACACACACCCGCGTCACATTGGCGCCGCAGCGGCGAATGCCTTCTGCAAACACCATCGTACCAACATAGCCGCTGACGGTGTAGCGGTTGAAGTTGGCGTAGTCGTCAGCGCTCAGGAACTTCTTGGCTTTTTCCATCAATGCCAGGCCGGCCGCGTCATAGTTGGACGCGTAGTAGTCCGGGATCAGGTATTGGTAGCCCGAAGGTGCAGCCAGCTTGACGGCGGCCGGCAACTGGCCCGCCCAAAGGGTACCCAGCGTGACGTCCATGTTCAGGCGGCGGAACTCCGACATGATGGATGCTGATTCAGTGGTCAAGGTGCCAAGGTAAACCGCATTGGCGCCCTTGTCTTTCAGGGTCAGGACTTCAGCGGAAAAGTCTTTTGCGCCGCGCTTGAAGGGGATTTCGGCAACGCTGTTCAGACCGTACTGTTTGACGGCCTTCTGGTAGCCGGACAGCAAAGCTTTGCCAAAGTCGTCGTCCTGATACAGGATGCCGTACTTGCCGCCCTTCTTGTTCATCTTTTCGACCATGTGGCTGATGGGTACATAACCGGCCAAATCGTAGTCAGGGCCGATCATGAAGACGGTGGGACGGCGCGGGCTGACCACGGATGGATGGGGCGCCATGTGCACCATGGTCGGGATTTTGGCTTCTTCAATCGTCGGCAGCATGGCCACCATGTGCGAGCTGCCGGTGGTGCCGGTCAGTCCGAAGACCTTGTCGGAATCAATCAGTTTCTTGACCAAGGACACCGAACGCGCCGGTACATAACCGTCGTCTTCATAAATGGCGCGCAGCTTTCGCCCGTTGATGCCGCCGTTGGCGTTGATCTCGGCAATCGCCAGTTTGGAGCCGGCCGCGCCTGCCTTGCCGATCAGCGATGCCGGCCCGGACATGGGCTGGACCTCTCCGATCAGGATTTCAGTGGCGGTCACGCCGACGTCCTGCGCTGCAACCGACATGACAGCCCCAGCAGCCATTGCGATGGCAGACCACCGTGCAAGGCGATGCATTGCTTTTTTAAATGTATGACTCATCTTGTCTCCTTAAAAAAACGCTGGCGCCGGGGAATTCCGGTGTCATGCGAATGCGTTGGCTGGCTCACTGCCGCGCTCATTGCGAAAGCGGCCATTGAACCCAGAACCGTTTTGACTTGCGCCAGATGCCAGCCATACCTTCCGGCTCCAGGCGCAGAAAAAGCAGGATCACGACGCCGTACATCAGTCCCTTGACCTCGTAAATACGGTCGGCCATCAGGTTCTTGAAGTTGTCGCCCGCAGCGTTGAAACTCAGGCTCAGAAGCTCCGGCAACAAAATAATCAGTGCGGTGCCCAGAATGGCACCGTGGATGCGCCCCATGCCGCCGACGATGATCATTGCCAGCGCCTCAATACTGATCAAAATACTGAATGTGTCGACGTTGATGAACCTTGTCTGCAGGGCCACCATGGCCCCGGCGACGCCGGTGTAGAAGGCGCTGACCATGAAGGCCAGCAGCTTGTAGCGCATCAGGTCAATGCCCATGGCGCGTGCGGCTATGTCATGGTCGCGCAGGGCCAGCCAGGCGCGGCCTATGCGTGAGCGCATGAGATTCAGCGTGATGATGATAAAGAGCAGCAGGAGTGCCAGGGCGGCATAGTAAAAGCGCACATCGCTCTTGAACGAAAAGCCGAAGATGTTCAAGGCATCGACCGGCATGCCGGCCGAGCCGCGCGTGAGTCCTTCTGCAAACAGCACGACATGCCGGACGATGAAGGTAAACGCCAGCGTGGTGATGGCCAGGTACAAGCCCTTCAGGCGCAGCGAGGGGATGCCCACCACCAAGCTGGCGATCGCCGCGACAAGACCGGACAAAAAGATGGCGATCAGCGTTGGCACCTTGTAGTCGGTCGTCAATATCGCTTGTGAATACGCGCCAATCAGCAGGAAGCCCGCATGGCCCAGTGAGATTTGCCCGGCTACACCGGACAAAAGGTTGAGGCCCAGAACGCCGATGGACGCGACAAAAATGGCCGTCAACATGTTCAGGCCGAAGGAGCCGAAGTAGGCGGGCATGAGCGCCAGCACCAAGATGCCGATGGCAGCCCAGACCCAGGCAGTCGGCTGGTTCGACAGGGCCACCAAGCCAGCATAGGAGTTTTGATAAGTACGGCTTCGCATCAGACTCTTTCGATTTCACGCTGACCAAACAGGCCATAAGGTTTGATCATCAGCACAACGATGATGAGCACAAAACCCGCGATTTCCTTCAGTCCGCGACCGAGATAGCCGCCTGCCAGGTTTTCAACCACGCCAATCACCAGTCCGCCAAAGGCGCCGCCGACCACCGAGTCGAGCCCGCCGAGGATGGTGGCGGGGAAACCGCGCAATCCCATTTGCGAGATTTCGGGCTCCAGGCTGAACATCAGGCAGAAGGCCAGGCCTGAGAACGCTGCAAACACGGCAGACAGCGCCCATGCAATGGCGCTGATGCGCTTGACGTTGATGCCCATGAGCAGGGCGATGGTCTCGTTGTTGGAGGTTGCGCGCATCGCAATGCCAACGCGCGAGCGGCGAAAGAACAGCCACATGGCCAGCGACAGCACCGCCAGCGAAACCAACGCAAAAATCTGGCCTGGGTAGAGCGCCATCTCACCGAAGCGGATCACTGCATTGCCAAAAGGCCGGGGGAAGGCGGTCGGATCAACACCCCAGATCAGGATCACGATGGAACGTATCACCACCGCCAGACCAATCGTGACCATCACCCGCGAAAACATCGGCTCGCCCAGCATGGGGCGTATGAAGGCCCACTCAATCAGCAAGCCGAGAACAATCGAGGCCGCCAGTACGCAGGCCAGCAGCGGGATAAAGGTCATGCCCGGTATGGTGGCGAAGGTGTAGCTCATGTAGGCGATCAGCATCATGACTTCGCCCTGGGCAAAATTCACCATACCGGTGGCGCGGTAGATGATGGCAAAACCCATGGCGACCATGCCGTAGAGCGTGCCGATGACCAGGCCGGACATCACGAGGTTCATGAAGTAGTTCATGCGGCTTCCTTTGCGGGTCCATAGATCTCACTGATTTCGGCCGCAAACTTCTTTTCAATCACGTTGCGGCGCACCTTCATGGTGGCGGTAAGTTCGCCGTCGTCATGGTCGAGCTGCTTCTTCAGGATGACGAACTTGCGGATATTTTCGACGCGCGAAAAGCGTGCGTTGACACGTTCCACGTCTTCGTTGATGAGACCTTTGACGGCCTCCAGCGCCGCCAGTGTCTCGTAAGTGGTGTAGGCCAAGCCACGCTCTTGCGCCCATTTACCGACGGTGTCCAGGTCTATCTGGATCAGTGCCGCAACGAAATGCCGACCGTCACCGAGCAGCACTGCTTCGCTGATATACAGGCTTTCTTTGAGCGTGTTCTCTATCAGCGATGGGGTGATGTTTTTGCCGCCGCTGGTGATCAAAATAGCTTTCTTGCGGTCGATGATCTGCACCTGGCCGGTGGCATCATCCAGCTCGACCACGTCGCCAGTGCTGAGCCAGCCGTCGGTAAAGGCTGCTGCAGTCGCGGCCTCGTCATAAAGATATCCGTTAAACACGATGCGTCCACGCAGCTGGAGTTCGCCATCGGGCAGGATGCGCTGCTCCACGATGCTGGGCAGTGCTGGACCGCACCAGCCCAGGCGTGATGTGCGCTTGGTTTGCGCGTGACTTGCGCCGCTGCACTCCGTCATGCCGTAGATCTGGTAAATCGGCACGCCCATGGCGCGAAAGAACAAGATGACGGATGGCGAAATGGATGCGCCGCCCGTCATCGATATCCAGGTCCGGTCCAGCCCGATGCTGGCCAGCAGGTTGCTGAAGACGGTTGCCCGCAGCAGCCAGCCGACAAAGGTATCGCGCAGACTGACCGGATCGCCGTTGTTGGCGATGGTGCGCTCGGCAATCGGTGTGCCGATGGCCAGCGCCTTCTTGAAGGCCCACTGCGCCAGCGGCCTGGCGTCGCGTGACTTGATCAGAATTTCATATTGCAGCTTTTCCCAGATGCGGGGCACGCCGAAGAAAAAGCTCGGGCCTATCTCGCGCAGGTTTTGCGTCACTGTGTCTATCGACTCTGCAAAGTACACCACCGTGCCGTAAGACAGCTGCATGACAGGCGACATCAGGCGCTCGGCCACATGGCATAAAGGCAAATAGCAGACCACCGACATGGGCTTACCGGCGTAACCGTGCACCTGGCCCAGTGCCCAGGCGTCTGAAAGAATGCCGCGGTGTGAAAGACGCGCACCCTTGGGCATACCGGTTGTGCCTGAGGTGTAGACGATCAGGGCGTCCTGTTCGGCGCGAAGGCTGTCAATGATCTGCTCATAACTGGCAACCTGTGCTGCATCGGCAGCCAGGAGTGAGCCCTCCGCAAGCGCATCGCTGAAAGACATCAAGCAGCTTTCGGTGTACTGGCGCATGCCTTTCCAGTCGACTGTCAGCACGCGCTTCATGTCGGGCAGGCCGCCTTCGAGCTGCATGGCCGTCAGTACCTTGTCAGTCTGCTCCTGGTCGCCGCAGACGGCGATTTTGGCGCGGCAGTGGCGTGCAATGTATTGCAGCTCCGGCCACGGGTTGGTCGGGTAGATGCCGACGGTGACGCCGCCCAGCGACTGCGCAGCCAGATCGGCAAAAAACCATTCTGGCGTACCGTCGGATGCAATGATGAGTTTGTCGCCGGGCATGAAGCCCTGCGACTTGAGAAAAAGCGCAAAGGCTCTGGCCTTTTCAAAGTAGCCCTGCCATGTTGTGCCCTGCCAGACACCGCGTTTTTTTTCGCGCAGCGCGATCTGCTCTGGTGTGGCGCGCGCGCGGTGGCGCAGCAGGCCAGGCATGGTGGCTTCGCCTTCGGCCAGGCCAGGCGGCAATTGAAGATCTGCAAGTGCTGGGTCGGGACGGGTCATGTTGCGGCCTCCATGTCCTGACCCAGGTAGGCAGCAATCACGGCGGGATCTTTTGAAACGGTGGCCGGCGTTCCATCGGCAATCTTGCGGCCAAAGTTCAGCACGCAGACATGGTCGGAGATGTCCATCACGATGCCCATTTCGTGCTCGATCATCATGACGGTCACATTGCGTTCCTCCCGGATGTCGAGGATGAAACGTGCGATGTCTTCGGTTTCTTCCTGGTTCATGCCCGAGACCATTTCGTCCAATAGCATCAGCTTGGGCTGCATGGCCAGTGCGCGGCCAAGCTCCACCCTTTTTTGCAGGCCATAGGACAAGGTGCCCACGGGCAAATCACGAATCGATTCGATTTCAAGGAACTCGACAATTTCTTCGGCTGTTTCACGCGCCCGGATTTCAGCGTTACGTGTCGCACCCCAAAAAAGCGCAGCGCCGAAGATGCCGGTGCCCAGGCGCGAATGCATGCCAGTCAGGATGTTGTCGATGACAGTTTCGTGTTTGAACACGGCCAGGTTCTGGAAGGTGCGCGCCAGCCCGCGTTTGGCCAGGTTGTGTGCTGGCAGGTTCGTGATGTCTTCACCGTCAAAGGTCACCGTGCCCGTGGTGGGCGTGAGCAGGCAGGAGGCGAGGTTAAAAAGCGTGGTCTTGCCGGCACCATTGGGGCCGATAACGCTGCAGATCTCGCCCGGCATCACGCGCAGGCTGATGTCGCCGAGCGCCTGCAGGCCGCCAAAGCGTTTGGAAACGTCTGCAAATTCAAGGATGGGAGCGGCCATGGCGGTTTGCACGGGCATGTTCATGACAGCCACCTCTTGCGACGCTTGTAGTGCTTGATGTCGCGCATGCTGCGGCGCTCGCCGCCGTCCTGAACGCCGAGGTAGAACTCCTTCACGTCGTTGTTCGCCAGCAGCTTTTGCGGTGTGTCGTCCAGCACGATGCGGCCACGCTCCATGATGTAGCCGTAATCGGCGACCGACAGCGCCAGCTGGGCGTTTTGCTCGACCAGCAGAACGGTCAGGCCGCGCTCGTCGCGCAGCTTGCGAATCGCCTGGAATATTTCGGTGATGATTTGCGGCGCCAGGCCCAGCGACGGCTCGTCAAGTAGCAGCAGGCGAGGCTGGCCCATCAGCGCACGGCCAATAGCCACCATTTGCTGCTGGCCGCCTGAGAGATAGCCAGAGACGCGGTGGCGATGCGACTCAATCGCCGGGAAGAGTTCAAAAATCCGTTCTAACGCTTCGGCTGACTCGCTGGCAGGCCGCGCATAGCCGCCCATGAGCAGGTTTTCGTCCACCGTCAGGGTGTCGAACAGCCTGCGTCCTTCGGGTACCTGGACCAGGCCCAGCCTGACGATGTCATGTGGGGCGAGCTTGTTGATGGGCTTGCCGTCATAGGTGATGACACCGCCGGTGATTTCGCCCTCCTCAGGGTAAAGCACGCCGCTGATGGCTTTGAGCACAGTGGACTTGCCAGCACCGTTGCTGCCCAGCAGCGCAACGATACGGCCGGGGCCGACTTCCAGCGAGACGTCGCGCACGGCTTCTACCGCGTGGTCGTAAAAGACCTGCAGGTTGGTGATGCTCAGCATGCCTTGCACCGGTTGACCCCGTTGAAGGGGACGGTTGATGTCATCAGTTTGTCTCTGTTGTGTTTTTGCATTTTGTGTCTCTTGGCAACCAGTCTTAAAATCATCCGGCGGCTATCAACGTCGGCAAATTATGACCCTGACTCAAAAATAATGATGCTTATGGATTTCCCTTATAGATCCCTGAGTTCGAGCGTAAAACCCTCGATAGGTTTGAAAAAATCGGTGAATACGGTAATTACCCTATCCATGCGCATGTGAAATACGGATTACATATCTATCCTTTGGAGAGAAAATTTGAAAATGGGTCAAATAATTAAATCAGGTGTTTTCGTGGCCGGAAAGCTCTTATGAGCACCACTTCTGCAGTCTTGTCATCGCAGCAGGGCGCAGTGGTAACGCTGACCCTGAATCGCCCTGAGCGCATGAATGCACTGGACAGCGCAATGGCGGGTGTTCTGTGCGATGCAATTGAGGCGGTCAGCCGCAATGCCTCCGCCCGCGTGCTGGTGCTTCGCGGTGAAGGGCGCTCGTTTTGTGCCGGCGGCGATGTGGCGGCCATGCACGCGCACCGCGCTGATCTGCCCGACTTCATTGAAAAAACCATCACGCCGTTTCACGCCTGCGTGCTGGGCTTGCAGCGCTTGCGCATGCCTGTCATTGCCTGCGCGCACGGCGCATTGGCGGGCGGTGGTTTCTCGCTGGCCATGGCCTGCGACTTTGTGGTGGCGGCGCGTTCTGCGCGTTTTGTGGTGGCTTACCCCAAGCTGGGTGCGCCGGCAGATGGCGGGCTGAGTTTTTTCATGGTCCATAAGCTGGGCAGTTCGCGCGGGCTGGAAGCGCTGACAACGGGCGGCCCGTTCACGGCAGAGCAAGCTCTGCAAATCGGCCTGATCAACCGCGTGGTCGATGACGAGGACCTGCAGCGGGCCACAGACAACTGGGTGGCTGATCTGCTGGCGATGGCACCCCAGTCATTGAGTGAACTCAAGAGCCTGGTGGCTGCCCAGTCAGCAGCCGCGCTGGAGGTGCATCTTGAACGCGAAAAAGCGGCTTTTCTGCGCTGCGCGGCGACGTCTGATTTCGCGGCACGCGTCGCCTCATTTGCTCAAAAACGGCAGGCCTGAAGTGGTCAACAAACATCATTTCTTTCCAGACATACCATGAACACATTCAACCTTTCCGAATTCGCAGCCCCAGTGGGCTCAGCCATGCAGCGTTTTGCAGGCCTGTCCAATGACGAGCAGGGCATGCTTGACGAAGCCGACCGTTTCGCGCGCAAGGAGCTTTACCCGCTGTCGCAGCGTATGGACAACGAGGAGTGGTGGCCCGAAGACGCCTTCAATGTGATCGGCAAGACCGGGTATTTCGGCATCACCGTGCCCGAAGCCGAGGGGGGTGCGGGGCTGGACATGTTCACCAGCGGGCTGGTGCTACAGGCGTTCTCGCGCTGGAACCACGCAATGGCACTGAGCTGGGTTGCGCATGAAAATCTTTGCCTGCACAACATCTACCGTAATGCAAACGAAGAGCAGAAAAGGCGCTACCTGCCCGGCCTGTGCAGTGGCAAGACCATAGGCGCGCTGGGCCTGACCGAGCCGGGCGCAGGGTCAGATGCGCTGGGCTCGATGCGCACCACGGCCACGCTCGACGGTGACCATTACCTGCTCAACGGCAGCAAGCTGTACATCACCAACGGCCCGGTGGCTGATGTGCTGCTGGTGTACGCCAAGACCAATCGCGAGAAGGGCGCCAAGGGCATCTCGGCCTTTATTGTTGAGAAGAATTTCCCCGGTTTCAAGGTAGCGCAAAAGCTCACCAAGATGGGCTTTCGCGGCAGCCAGACGGCAGAGCTGGTGTTCGACAACTGCAGGGTGCCAGCGGCCAACCGTGTCGGCGAGGAAGACACTGGCGTCAAGATCGTGATGAGCGGGCTGGATCTGGAGCGCGCCATGATCTCTCCGATTTGTTTGGGGATTGCAGAACGGGCGCTGGAGCTGTCGCTGGAGTTTGCGAAGACGCGACAGCAGTTCGGCAAACCTATCGGAAGCTTTCAGATGATTCAGTCCAAGTTGGCCGACATGTTTGTCTGGGTCGAGGCGATGCGCGTCTTCACCTACCAGGCGCTGCGTGCCGCCAACGATCTGGAGGTCGGCGGCGGTGGCCGTGGCGACATTCACAAAATCACAGCCGCATCTGTGATGTTTGCGGCCGACACCATGAACAAGGTGCTCAACGAAGCCGTACAGATCCACGGCGGTACCGGCTACATCTGGGAGTCGGAAGTCAACCGCTTGTACCGCGCCATCAAGCTGCTGGAGATAGGCGCCGGGACCACCGAGGTCCGCAAGATCATCATCAGCGGCGAGATGATGCGCTGAAATCTAGCCAGGATGCTGGAAGGGACTTGCTACGGCCTGGCAGGCAGTTCTATCATGCGCCTACGCTGCATTTGGGCATGCAGCTTAAATCCACCAAAGAACGCGGCCAGTGCGATCAAAACTTCCGCACGGCCCCAGCCTGCCAGAAGCCATCGCTCATGGGGAAAGCCTGCACTGACTGCGTTCAAAACTAATCAAATATGCTTGGCTTGCACGTGATGGCGATGAATAAAGTCCATCGGAGTAAGCCAGTTTCCAAACAAAATTTTCATATTTTTGGGTGGTTGTACTGCGCCCGAGTAACTTCAGGCTGAAAGTTTATGTATGGCTACCAAAGCGGATCAAGTCAAAAATTTAATCAGCCTGTATCTTTCCGGTCGCGACCACACGAGCCCATTGGTCAATTTGCTGGCCCATGTAAATCGTGAACTCTGATGAGCTCATCGTCGAGACATCCATCGACCCTTGCTCGAGCTGTCGCTTGATATCAGGGCGCTGCATGACAGTTGCAGAATCTGCATTTAATTTTTGGATGATTTGGGCGGGAGTTCTTGCAGGTGCGTGCAAACCGTGAAAGGCAAGAGCTTCATAACCATTGATGTGTGCAGCAATGGGCGGGACATTTGGCATGCTTGAAACAGCTTTCTTTCCGGTCACGGCAATTGCGCGTACACGACCCCCGTCTATTTGTGCTTTCGCTGTCGGTATTGAACTTGCTGAGAACTCGATGTCGCCGGACAGTAGGCCAGCGATAGCCGGCGCTGAACCCTTGTAGTGCACTGCATCAGTTTTAATACCACCCATCTGGTTCATCATTTCTAAAAAAATGTGCGGCGAAGTTCCGGGCCCACCTGTGCTGTAGCGAAATTTCCCCGGACTGGCCTTTGCCTGCACCAGCAGGTCATTGAAGCCATTGACAGATGAATTGGATGGCACGACCAAGACCAGTGGGAATGAGACAAGTCGGGTCACGTGCGTGAAGTCGTTCAGGGGATCGTAGGGAAGTACCTTGAACAGACTTTTTGCAACGGCCGTGTTGCTGATGTCGCCAAGCAACAGTGTGTAGCCGTCAGGTGGCGCCTTAGCGACGAAATCTGCCGCTATCGTGCCTCCTGCCCCGAGTTTATTTTCGATAATTACCGGCTGGCCCCATAACTCGCTCAGCCCCTTTCCAAGTAGCCGACCAACAAGGTCGACGGATCCGCCGGCTGCGAAGCCGATAACGATGCGCACTGGCTTGGAAGGAAATTCCTGTGCTTTTACGGGCAGGGCGACTGCATAAAACAGCACTAAGAAACAGGTGAATCTCTTGAACATATTTGTCTCCGTTGGTAAATTGAGCAAAGCGCTGATCGATTCTTTGTCCGCTTGCAACGAGGCGTTACAAAGAAGTCGTACCCAGCATTTGTCGAGCGGTTTCAGGTGTTGCTACAGGCCGACCCCAGATTTTTGCTGTGGCGGTCCACTGCTCTACCAGCATGGCATTCGTTGTCGCCAATTCCCCTGGGCGTAGATAGACCATGTCTTCCATGCCTGTTCTGACGTGCCCTCCCTGTGCGAAGGCGAGGAGCGCCATCTGAAGGTACTTTTCTGTGTCAGGCGCCTGGCTGGATATCGCCCACTCAGCTTTTGCCGGTAGCTGCTCTATCAGGAATGGCAAAAGCCGAGGGTCCAATGGTAGCCCGCCCGGTAAGCCAAACACAAACTGAACAAAGGCTGGCCGCGTCAATAACTGCTCCTCGTCCAGCTTATTGACCATGTACATGTGCCCAATATCAAATACCTCTATCTCTGGAACAATATTTTTGGCCTTCATGCGTGCTGACATTTCGCGCAAGTAGTGCGGAGAGTTGTCGTACAGCCTATTGCCCATGTTGAATGACCCAGCATCCAGGGAAACCATTTCCACATCTACTTCAACCGCCGCAAGTCTTTCTGAGTGGGAAGCTCTGCCGCCGTTGTCTCCGGCGCTTATATTGATGATGGCGTCACACCCGGAGGCTTTGATGAGTTCAACCGTGCGTCTATAGTCGGCGACGTCTGATGTCGTACTGCCGTCTTCCCGCCTGGCGTGGATGTGCACCATGGCGGCACCGGCGCGCCAGCATTCTATGGCAGCGTCCGCAACCTCTCGGGGTGTGATGGGGTGGTGCGGTGTTTTAGAACGGGGAGGCGCACCTCCCGTGACGGCTGCACAAATGATCAGAGGCTTCACGATATAGATCCTTCATTCTGTTCGCGCAGTCGTTGCTGCATGTGATTGACGAGTCCGCCAGCTTGAATGATTTCAAGAACCTCTTTGGGATAAGGGGGCACTGCATAGCGTTTCGCTTCCACGAGCAGCCAGCCTTCTTCCAGGTTGGCCTCGGCCTGTCCCCCTTCATGTGCCGCTGCGACTGCAAGCGGACATGTCACTACAGGCAGGCCGATATTTATAGCGCTACGGTAAAAGATACGCGCAAAACTTTTCGCCACGACACATGAGATCCCCATAGCCTTGATGGCAATCGGAGCATGTTCACGAGAGCTGCCGCACCCGAAGTTTTCGCCGACGAACAGGAAGTCGCCGGGCGACACGCAAGCAGAAAAATTCTCTGCCACCGGCTCGAAGCATCGCAGTGCCAATTGCTTCGGATCAGACTGGTTCAGATATTTCGCTGGAATGATGACGTCTGTATCAATGTGATCACCGAATACATGTATGTCGCCTTTGAATTTCATGCCAACACCTTTCTTGGGTCCGTAATGACACCAGTCAGCGCGGATGCGGCCGCAACGTAGGGCCCGGAGAGATAGACGGCCGAGTCCTTGTGCCCCATCCTCCCGCGGAAATTGCGATTGTGAGTCGCCAGGCACACATCCTTCGGCCCTAGTACGCCCATGTGAATTCCAGCACAAGGCCCACATCCCGGCGGGTTGATCGTCGCACCCGCCTCCTGCAGGATGCTCAAAATACCGGACTCCATTGCCGCCCTGTAAACAATGTCTGTTGCCGGTGTGACGAGCAACCTCACCCCCTTGGCCACTTTATTGCCCTTCAGCACTTCTGCGGCCTCTTGCAAATCCACAAGGCGGCCGTTTGTGCAAGTTCCGATAGCGATCTGTGTTAACTTGATACCAGAAAGCTCTTCGACAGGAACAACTGCATCGGGCGAGTGTGGTTTGGCAACCATGGGTGAAAGAGTATCAGCGGCGATATGAATTTTGCGCTCGTACAAAGCATCTTTGTCGCTGCGATATGCCTTTCCGGCACTTGCGCCGCGCACGCTCAAGTAGTCACTTGTCACCTGGTCCGGTTCCATCAGGGCCGTCTTGGCCCCCATTTCGATCGCCATGTTGGTGATCGTCATTCGTTGATCCATACTCAACGGCGCCAGTGCGTTGCCCACAAACTCTATCGCTTTGTATCGCGCACCATCCACACCCAGTTCCTTTAGGGTTGCGAGGATGAGATCTTTACTTGTGACGTATCGGCTTAGTTCTCCGTTGTAGGTCACTTGGATTGAAGGTGGGACGACAAGCCATGTCTGTCCAAAGGCAAAGATATAGGCCATCTCCGTGGAGCCCATTGGCACCGCTAATGCGCCAAAAGCGCCCATCGTGCACGCGTGTGAGTCTGCATTACAGATAAGCATTCCTGGACTCACGTACCCGAGTTCGGGGATGAGCGCGTGGTCCATACCCTCTCCGAATCCGAAGAACCGCTCAATTTTTTGCTCTTGGCAGAACTGCTCAACGAATGCAACTTCACTTGCGAAATGGCTGTCACGAAACGGTGCATGACGGCCTGCAACAATGCATATTTTCGATGGGTCGAAGACTCGGTTCGCACCCGCGCTTTTCATCTGCCGAATAGCAAGCGGTGCGGTAATGTCGTTGGCCATCGCTAAATCTACGTTGGCTGTCACGACATCGCCGACTTGGACCTGCTCCCGGCCGGATGCAGCGGCCATCATCTTCTCCGCCATCGTTCTTCCTACCATTTGGTGCTCCTGGCTTGTGATTGCGTGCTTAAAGTGCAAAGGCTTTCAAAACAATTTGATGCAGCCAACACCTTCAAAAGTTAACGTTAACATTGTGAGACATTTTTTTGTATGCGTCAAGGAATCATGAAAACAGAGGATTTAAATTGGAGGATCAAGCTGGTGTGTTCAGCAGCAAAATCAATGTATTCAGAAATACAAAGGAGTGTCGATTGGAAAAAATCTCATCACAAATAACGCATGCCACTATTTCGCAGGTCGCAGCACGTGCTGGGGTGTCGGCCATGACTGTCTCGCGTGCGCTCAGGGATCCTGCCAGAGTGTCAATCAAGACGCGAGACCGGATATCGAAAGCAGTCGAGGAGATCGGCTACATCCCAAATGCACTTGCGGGACGTTTACGTCTTTCGGGGACCAGCAACATCGTCGCAGTCATCTTGCCAAGTCTTCACAATTCACTGTTTTCTCGAACGATTCAGGGGCTTAGTGATGGCCTACTTGGCCATGGACTCAATCTTATGCTCGGGGACAACCGTTATTCAAGGAGCATCGAACAGGATCTGGTGGAGTCGTTCATGGAGCAGCGCCCAGCTGGTTTTGTATTGCATGAAACAACACACACCGCAAAGACCAACCGCATGCTCAAGCTGTCGCGGGTACCGGTCGTCGAGATAGGGGACTTAGTGTCGCGGCCCATTGATGCTGTTGTGAGCTACTCGAACAAGTTGGCTGCAAAAGCTTTAACGATGTATTTAATTGAGAAAGGTTACCGGCGAATTGGTTTTGTAAGTGTTCCTTTTGATAACAATCGGCGTGCGTTACAGCGCCGTGATGGTTATCTGGAGGCTTTAAAAGCTTCGCGAATTGCGCCGAAGAAAGAGCTAATTCTTGAGTGCAGTCCGGGATTCTCTGGGGGTGTACGTGGGATTGAGATTCTGATGGGCAAGAAGGTAGGCGTTGATGCCATTTTTTTCGCGGGCGATGTATTCGGCATTGGTGCACTTTTAGAATGTCAGCGCCGAGGATTGCGGGTACCAGAGGGTGTTGCCTTGGCTAGCTTTGATGATTACGACATCAGCGGCCAGTTGACACCGCACCTAACCTGCCTTGACATACCGCGTCATCGGATCGGACTTGAGGCGGCGCGTGTTATCGTCTCCCGGTCTAAAGGTGGTTGCACAACCAGAGAACGGGTGAACGTTGGATTCAATGTCATGGTGAATGGGACTTCATAGTCGGTCAATCAAGCGTTTGGTGTTTAGGCTGGTTATCGGTGTGGCTTTTCAATCAGTCTTTGTTCTGACGTTGAATTGCCTCAGGCTGCCGACTTTGATGGCCATTCAATATCCAGATGACGCCGTCATGGCGGTCTAACTTAAGCCAATGGGCCTCCACGAAATACGGGGCGATTGATTTTGAATCAGCCCTGGGCAACCAAATACAAAGCGCTCCAAGTAAAAACCAGCGACGCTTTTTTATTTAATTTCTAAATGGATTGTTTCTAACTCCCACCAACGGTGGAGGTGTTGGGCCTGGAGGCTGGGTGCGCGCATCGCTCAAGGTTTTAAGAAACGCCACCACGTCGTCAATCTCTCTTTCAGTGAGTGCCGGTCCAGCGGAAGCTGGTCGATTGAAAGGCACGCGGTCGCTGATGATGTTGTCGAGGTAAGCTGTGGGCAAGTCGTTGGCGACGCCTTTGGGACCGTACCAACGCTTTGGATCGCTGTTGCGTGTCGCGTAAAAACTCACCACATCCCTTAAGTCTTTGAAGAAGCCGTTGTGCATCCACGCTGTTCTTTCAGCGGTGTTGCGCAGCGACGTCATGCGGAAAGTGCCGCAAAATTTTTCAATGCTGATGTTGGCGGGTACATTGTTGGTGAGGGCTGGCTTGGAACGGTCGGGGCCGCACAAGCCCAGATCAAAAAACGAGGGATTGGCGTTTCTGGGTATGGCCATGTTGCGGGGGATGCCCGTGGCATAAAACGCAAAGTCAGTAAACAGTGAATCGCTGGGTTTGGAAGAGTTGGGGTTCATGAGGTGGCACGAGGCACAGTTGCCTTTGTTGACATCCATGAACACCTTCATACCGTTGGCTTCTTGTGGATTCAATGTTGTTTTGCTTTGAATGAATTGGTCGTATTTGCTGCTGAAGGGCTGCATAGAAGAAGTTTTTTCAAATGCGGCGATGGCCAGGCCTATTTTTTGAAATGCCAAAGTGGGATTGCTTAATATTTGGCTGCCAAACTCGTCTTTGAACAGTTGCGCATAAGGCGATGCTGCAATTTTGCGAACCACACTGGCAGCGTCTTTGTTGTTCATTTCCAATGAATTTAAAAATGGCGCCAAGGCTTGAAGTTCTGCGGTGTCTGAGCGGCCGTCCCAAAAGAAACCGCCCACGGGGTCCACATCTTCGCCAGTCACCCTGAATTGAAATTTAGGAATGAAGGATGTGTAGGCATTTGACATGGCGTTTCGGCCGCCAATGGATTGACGCGTGCTGCCTTGCGCGACCCCAATTCTGGAGCCGTTGTTGCTGGCAAAACCCGAACCGGCAGAGTGGCAGTCATTGCAAGACGTACCCCGAGGCTCAGACAATGCTTGGTCTTTGAAGATTTGACTGCCTAAGTTTTCTAGGCGCGTGAAGCTGGGCTGAGACGTAGCGGGTGCAAGAGCGGTTTGAGGCGGTGGCTGCACCGACGGTCGGGGTTGCGGCTGTTGTTGGCCTAGGTTTTGGGCTTG
>CAMARI010000025.1 GCA_945860515.1 Polaromonas sp. YR568 | reverse complement strand
TGGTGATGCCAGGCGACAACGTGTCGATCACGGTCAAGCTGATCAACCCGATCGCGATGGAAGAAGGCCTGCGCTTTGCTATCCGCGAGGGTGGCAAGACCGTTGGTGCTGGTGTTGTGGCCAAGATTCTGGCTTGATCTGGAATTAAGCGACAAAGGATTTCTGGAGGGGTATAGCTCAATTGGCAGAGCGTCGGTCTCCAAAACCGAAGGTTGTAGGTTCGATTCCTACTGCCCCTGCCACCGATGCCTTTGTTGTCATGGCAGCAGGTGGTTTGAAAAGGTTAAAAAAGCCCGGTGAGAGTCACAAGTCTCACCGGGCTTAGGTGTCTAAAGCTCAGATGTTTGAGTGGGCAATCGGCGATTAACAGGATATTCGGTAAACATGGCTTCTACTCAAGTTGAAACGGTCAGTACCACTGCAGACAAAGCCAAGCTCGGCTTGGCGATCGTGTTGCTGTTGGCCTCACTGGTCAGCTTTTACCTGCTGGCCAAACAGGGCCAAGTCGCGCAATGGGGTGCATTGCTGGCTTGTCTTGTTGCCGCCGTGGCTGTATTTATGTCCTCTGAGGTTGGGAAGCAGTTTTTGGCGTTTGGCCGTGACTCTGTGCGTGAGGTCAGGAAGGTTGTCTGGCCTGCACGCAAGGAGGCCATGCAGATGACGGCCTATGTGTTTGCTTTCGTGATGGTGATGGCGCTTTTTTTGTGGCTCACAGACATAACACTCGAATGGGTGTTTTATGACCTGTTGTTGGGATGGAAAAAATAATGAGCGATCTCAATACCATAGTGGTGAATGAATTTGTCCCTGGCACATCCCTGAGCCCGGCTGACGGGATGAACTGGTATGTTGTACATGCCTATTCAGGGATGGAAAAAGCCGTCGAGCGAAATATCACCGAGCGCATCAACCGTGCTGGCATGCAATCTAAATTTGGTCGTTTTCTGGTGCCCACTGAAGAGGTGGTAGAGATCAAAAACGGCCAGAAGAAAACAACGGAACGCCGGTTCTTTCCGGGCTATGTCCTAGTCGAAATGGCCATGGACGATGAAAGCTGGCATCTGGTCAAACATACCAACAAGGTGACCGGCTTTGTGGGTGGTGCAAAAAATCGCCCTTCACCAATTTCTGAAAGTGACGTTCAAAAAATCGTCAGCCAGATGCAAGTGGGAACAGACAAGCCGCGCCACAAGGTCGAGTTCGAAGTGGGTGAATATGTGCGCGTCAAGGACGGCCCGTTCACCGATTTCAATGGCACGGTCGAAGAAGTCAACTACGACAAAAATAAGGTTCGCGTATCTGTCACTATTTTCGGTCGCGCAACACCGGTTGAGCTGGAATTCAGTCAGATTGAAAAAACCTAAGCTTGACCAAAGCCTGACGCATCAGTTTGTTTATTCAGCGCTTTGCAACTCGGCGCTGTGGCTTGAAAAAGTCATTTTTGAGTTGTGTAACCCCCGGGGAGCCTGGAGCTGTTTGACAGTCTTCAAGCGTTATTACCCGCAAGGAGAAAAGTATGGCGAAAAAAATCGTCGGCTTCATCAAGCTGCAAGTACCAGCTGGTAAGGCTAACCCGTCCCCCCCGATCGGCCCGGCTTTGGGTCAGCGCGGCTTGAACATCATGGAATTCTGCAAGGCATTCAATGCCCAGACTCAGGGTATTGAGCCTGGCTTGCCTCTGCCAGTGGTGATCACTGCGTTTGCAGACAAAAGCTTTACCTTCATCATCAAAACAGCACCTGCTGTGACGCTGATCAAAAAAGCCATCAAGCTTGAAAAAGGCTCGTCTACACCGCATACCGTCAAGGTTGGCAAGATCACCCGTGCCCAGCTCGAGGAAATTGCCAAGCACAAGATGAAAGACATGACGGCTGCTGACCTCGATGCAGCAGTCCGCACGATTGCCGGTTCAGCTCGCTCCATGGGCGTTACTGTAGAAGGTGTTGTATGAGCAAGTTAACCAAACGCCAAAAAACTGTCGGCGACAAAATCGACAGCAACAAGTTGTACCCGCTGGGTGATGCTCTGGGTCTGGTCAAAGAGTTTGCGGTTGCCAAGTTCGATGAATCCATCGACGTGGCAGTGCAGCTGGGCATTGATGCCAAAAAATCTGACCAGGTCGTGCGCGGCGCGGTTGTTCTGCCTAACGGTACGGGTAAAACCAAGCGCGTTGCAGTGTTTGCACAAGGTGCCAAGGCTGAAGAGGCCAAAGCCGCTGGCGCTGACATTGTGGGCATGGACGATCTGGCTGCCGATATCAAGGCTGGCAAGATGGACTTCGATGTCGTGATTGCCTCGCCAGACGCGATGCGTATCGTCGGTACGCTCGGTCAAATTCTCGGCCCACGCGGCATGATGCCTAACCCCAAGGTGGGTACCGTGACGCCTGACGTCGCCACTGCCGTGAGAAACGCAAAAGCCGGTCAAGTGCAGTTCCGCGTTGACAAGGCCGGTATCGTGCACGGCACGATTGGCCGCCGCTCGTTTGATACCGACAAGTTGCAGGGTAACCTGGCCGCGCTGATTGATGCGCTGGTCAAGGCCAAGCCGGCATCCAGCAAAGGCGTCTATCTGCGCAAAGTGGCAGTCTCGTCAACGATGGGTGTGGGCGTTCGCGTCGACACACAAACCATCACGGCATAACGTAAAAAATTTGAATGGCTTGAGAGAGTCGTTCAGAGTGGTGGGCCGCAAGGGGTTTCCAACCTTTTGCGGGCCATCCAAGACCGTTGGTGCGACAGGCCTCAAAACCCGGTTGCTTAATGGATGTCGAAAGATGTCGGCCAACGCAGATGGCGGTCCCGCTGCTTGATGGTTCAAAACCTGAAAACAGTTGATCGCTGAATGTGGCAGTTGCCAGCAAGCGTGAACATGCATGCCGGCAACATTTTTAAGGAGTAGACCTTGAGTCTCAATCGCAGTGAGAAACAAGCCGTCATTGATGAAGTGACCGGCCTCGCAGCTAAAGCTCAAACGCTCGTGATGGCGGAATACCGCGGTATCACGGTCGCTGACATGACAAAACTGCGCAGCCAGGCCCGTGGCCACGGCGTGACCCTGAGTGTTCTGAAAAACACTTTGGCTCGCCGTGCACTGGCAGGCAGCCCGTTTGAAGTTGTGGCCGACCAGATGACCGGACCGCTGATCTATGGCTTTTCGGTTGATGCAGTAGCTGCTGCGAAAGTGGTGGCTGACTTTGCGAAAACCAACGACAAGTTGGTCATTCGTGGTGGTGCATTTGCAGGCAAAACCCTGGACGTTAACGGCGTGAAGCAATTGGCCAGCATTCCTTCAAAAGAAGTGTTGCTCGCCCAGATCTGTGGCCTTTTGATGTCGCCTATTTCGCGTACAGCCATTGTGCTGGGTGCGTTGGCGGCGAAAAAGGGTGGCGGCGCAGCCGACGCCCCAAGCGAAGTCCCAGCTGAAGCCGTTGCGGCTTAATTCAGCAGCGTAAATTAAATCAATTGATATTTAGGAAATTTTAAAATGGCATTCGATAAAGACGCATTTTTGACCTCGCTTGACAGCATGACGGTCATGGAACTCAACGAACTGGTGAAAGCCATTGAAGAGAAATTTGGCGTGAGCGCTGCTGCTATGGCGGCTCCTGCTGCTGGCGGCGGTGGCGGTGCAGCTGCTGTTGCTGAAGAGAAGACCGACTTCAACGTCGTGCTGCTCGAGGCTGGTGCCCAGAAGGTGCAAGTCATTAAAGCAGTTCGCGAACTGACCGGCCTGGGCCTAAAAGAAGCCAAGGATCTGGTTGATGGCGCTCCAAAGAACGTTAAAGAAGGCATCCCAAAGGCTGATGCTGAAGCAGCCAAGAAGAAGCTCGAAGAGGCAGGCGCGAAGGTCGAACTCAAGTAATTGCTTGTGTTTGCAAAGGCTGGAAGTTCTTCAAAAGGGCTTCCAGCCTTTTGTGCTTATCCCCTGGAACACCTTGTGGACACAGAGCGTACTGAAAAGCTGATCGAACAGTCTGCTTTTCAGTACTTTCTGAATTTCGACGACAGAAAGCGCCTTGGTTCGGGTGACGTGCAATACGTTACCGTCCGCCATGGTTGGTAGCGGCCAACCCACCAAGCCCGCTCGAACATGTTGTGTTCGGGCAAAGAGTCAACAGAGCAGTTTGCTTTAGTCCATCACGCGGAGAACTCATGGCATATTCTTTCACTGAACGTAAACGCATTCGTAAGAGCTTCGGCAATCGCGAAAGCGTCTTGGCTGTTCCCTACTTGCTGCAAATGCAAAAAGACGCGTACACCGCGTTTTTGCAAGCCGACAAATCACCCAAAGCACGCGCCCTCGAGGGTCTACAGGCCGCGTTCGACAATGCGTTCCCGATCGTTTCGCACAATGGTTTTGTCGAGATGAAGTTTCTCGAATACAACCTGGCCAAACCCGCCTTTGACGTGCGGGAATGCCAGACCCGCGGTTTGACATTCGCATCGGCAGTACGCGCCAAAGTCCAGCTGATCATTTATGACCGCGAGTCCTCGACATCGCAGTCCAAGGTGGTCAAGGAAGTCAAGGAGCAGGAAGTCTACATGGGCGAAGTGCCCCTGATGACCGACAAAGGCTCGTTTGTGATCAATGGTACCGAGCGTGTCATCGTGTCCCAGCTGCACCGCTCGCCAGGCGTATTTTTTGAGCACGACAAGGGCAAAACCCACAGCTCGGGTAAATTGCTGTTTTCGGCTCGCATCATCCCCTACCGTGGCTCATGGCTTGACTTTGAGTTCGACCCCAAGGACATTTTGTACTTTCGGGTGGACCGCCGCCGCAAGATGCCAGTCACGATTTTGCTCAAGGCCATCGGCCTGAACCATGAATCCATTTTGGCGAACTTCTTTGTGTTCGACAACTTCCGCCTGATGGACAGCGGTGCGCAAATGGAATTTGTCGCCGAGCGCATGCGCGGTGAAGTCGCCCGCTTTGACATCACCGACAAGTCGGGCAAAGTGGTGGTGGCCAAAGACAAGCGCATCACTGTGCGTCACACCCGGGAGCTGGAGACCAGCGGTACCAACAGCATCAGCGTGCCAGAAGATTTCTTGCTGGGCCGTGTCGTTGCCAAAAATATCGTCGATGCTGAAACAGGTGAAATCATTGCCAAGGCCAATGACGAGCTGACCGATCTTCTGCTGAAAAAGTTGCGCGCTGCTGGCGTGCAGGACTTGCAGGTGCTGTACACCAACGAACTGGATCAGGGTTCGTACATTTCACAAACCCTCAGGTCTGACGAAACGGCTGATGAATTCGCAGCACGCGTGGCCATCTACCGCATGATGCGACCCGGCGAGCCGCCGACCGAAGATGCAGTTCAGGCTTTGTTCCAGCGCCTGTTCTACAACCCGGATACGTATGACCTGTCACGCGTTGGCCGCATGAAGTTCAACGCTAGAGTCGGCCGCGATTCTTCAACGGGCCCGATGGTCATGACCAACGAGGACATCCTCGCCGTGGTCAAAATCCTGGTGGACCTGCGCAACGGCAATGGTGAAGTCGATGACATTGATCACCTGGGCAACCGCCGGGTGCGTTGCGTTGGCGAACTCGCTGAAAACCAGTACCGCACCGGCTTGGCAAGGATCGAGAAAGCCGTCAAGGAGCGGCTGGGTCAGGCTGAGCAAGAACCTTTGATGCCGCATGACCTGATCAACAGCAAGCCGATTTCCGCTGCATTGAAAGAGTTCTTCGGTGCATCACAGCTGTCGCAGTTCATGGACCAGACCAACCCACTGGCTGAAATCACCCACAAGCGCCGTGTATCGGCCCTTGGCCCTGGCGGTTTGACCCGGGAGCGCGCTGGCTTTGAGGTGCGTGACGTGCACGTGACCCATTACGGCCGTGTGTGCCCGATTGAAACGCCTGAAGGTCCGAACATCGGTCTGATCAACTCATTGGCTTTGTACGCACGCTTGAACGAGTACGGTTTCATTGAAACGCCGTACCGCCAAGTGGTCGACAGCAAAGTCACGATGCAAATCGATTATTTGTCTGCGATCGAAGAAGGCAAGTACGTGATTGCCCAGGCCAATGCGGCACTCGACAAAGAAGGCAAACTGAGCGGAGACCTGGTGTCTGCGCGCGAAAACGGCGAGTCGATTCTGGTCGGCGCCGAACGCGTTCAGTACATGGACGTGTCACCTGCTCAGATCGTGTCGGTCGCCGCGTCGCTCGTGCCGTTTCTGGAGCATGACGATGCCAACCGCGCGCTGATGGGTGCCAACATGTCGCGTCAGGCCGTGCCTGTGCTGCGCCCTGAAAAACCATTGGTTGGCACCGGTATCGAGCGCGTGGCTGCTGTCGACTCTGGCACGGTGGTGACCGCCACTCGCGGCGGCATTGTGGATTATGTTGACGCCACCCGTATTGTGGTGCGCGTGAACGATGCAGAAGCACTGGCAGGCGAAGTGGGCGTAGACATCTATAACCTCATCAAATACCAGCGTTCCAACCAGAACACCAATATTCACCAGCGTCCTATCGTCAAGATGGGCGACAAGCTGGAAAAGGGTGACGTGATTGCAGACGGCGCATCGACTGACCTCGGTGAAATCGCCATCGGCCAGAACATGCTGATTGCCTTTATGCCATGGAACGGCTACAACTTTGAAGATTCGATCCTGATCAGTGAGCGCGTGGTGGCAGAAGACCGCTACACCTCGATCCACATCGAAGAACTCGTGGTGATGGCGCGTGACACCAAGCTAGGTAGCGAAGAAATCACCCGAGACATTCCGAATCTGTCAGAGCACCAGCTCAACCGTCTGGACGAATCCGGCATCATTTATGTGGGTGCCGAAGTTCAGCCCGGTGACACGCTGGTCGGCAAGGTCACACCAAAAGGTGAAACCACGCTGACGCCAGAAGAAAAACTGCTGCGCGCCATCTTCGGTGAAAAAGCCAGCGACGTGAAAGACACCTCGTTGCGCGTGAGCCAGGGCTCGCGCGGCACGGTGATTGACGTGCAGGTCTTCACCCGTGAAGGCATTGTGCGCGACAAGCGTGCCCAGCAAATCATTGACGACGAGCTCAAGCGTTATCGTCTGGATCTGAACGACCAGTTGCGCATTGTTGAAGCCGATGCGTTTGACCGGATCGAAAAGCTGCTCAACGGCAAGATCGCCAATGGCGGTCCACAAAAACTGGCCAAAGGTAGCAAGATCGACAAGGCCTATCTGGCTGGCGTTGAGAAGTACCACTGGTTTGACGTTCGCCCGGCCGACGACGAAGTGGCTGCGCAGCTCGAGAGCATTAAAAACTCGATGGAGCAAACCCGTCACAGCTTTGATTTGTCGTTTGAGGAAAAGCGCAAAAAGCTGACGCAAGGCGACGAGTTGCCGGCCGGTGTGCTCAAGATGGTCAAGGTGTATCTGGCCGTCAAGCGCCATCTGCAGCCCGGCGACAAAATGGCCGGCCGCCACGGTAACAAGGGTGTGGTGTCCAAGATCGTTCCGGTCGAAGATATGCCGCACATGGCCGACGGTACACCGTGCGACATCGTGCTGAACCCGCTGGGCGTGCCATCGCGCATGAACGTGGGACAGGTGCTTGAAGTTCACTTGGGCTGGGCCGCAAAAGGCTTGGGCCAGCGCATCGGCGACATGCTGCAAGCCGAAGCCAAAGTGGCTGAAGTGCGCGCGCTGCTTGACACCGTGTACAACAAGTCAGGCCGCTCTGAAGACCTGTCCAAGCTGTCGGACGTGCAGGTTCTCGAGATGGCCAGCAACCTGTCTGGCGGCGTGCCATTTGCGACCCCTGTGTTTGACGGTGCATCTGAAGCCGAAATCATGGAAATGCTGCAGCTGGCCTACCCCGAAGACCTGGCCAAGGCCAAGGGTCTGACGGCCACGCGCACCCAGGCTCAGCTGTATGACGGTCGCACGGGCGATGCGTTCGAGCGCACCACCACGGTGGGCTACATGCACTTTTTGAAGTTGCACCACCTGGTCGACGACAAGATGCATGCACGTTCAACCGGTCCGTACTCACTGGTCACGCAGCAACCGCTGGGCGGCAAAGCGCAGTTCGGTGGTCAGCGCTTCGGCGAGATGGAGGTCTGGGCACTGGAAGCTTACGGTGCCTCGTATGTGCTGCAGGAAATGCTCACCGTCAAGTCAGACGACGTGGTGGGCCGAACCAAGGTGTACGAGAGCATTGTCAAAGGCGAGCACGCCATCACGGCCGGCATGCCCGAGTCGTTCAACGTGTTGGTCAAAGAGATCCGTTCGCTCGGTATCGACATGGAACTTGACCGTTCTTAAATCAGGATAAAGAAGGATTACTCATGAAATCATTACTCGACCTGTTCAAACAGTTTGCGCCTGAAGAGCACTTTGATGCCATCAAAATTGGCATGGCCTCGCCAGAAAAGATCCGCTCGTGGTCTTTTGGAGAAGTCAAAAAACCGGAAACCATCAACTACCGTACCTTCAAGCCAGAGCGCGACGGTCTTTTTTGCGCCAAAATTTTTGGCCCCATCAAGGACTATGAGTGCCTGTGCGGCAAGTACAAGCGCCTCAAGCATCGCGGCGTGATCTGCGAGAAGTGCGGCGTTGAAGTCACACAAACCAAAGTTCGCCGCGAGCGCATGGGTCACATTGACCTGGCCGCACCGTGCGCGCACATCTGGTTCCTGAAGTCTCTGCCATCGCGTCTGGGCCTGGTGCTCGACATGACGCTTCGTGACATCGAGCGTGTGTTGTACTTTGAAGCCTATGTGGTGACTGACCCAGGCATGACGCCGCTGAAGAAATTCAGCATCATGTCTGAGGATGACTACGATGCCAAAGTCAAAGAATACGGCGACGAGTTCACCGCCAAGATGGGTGCTGAAGGTGTCAAAGACCTGCTCGAAGGCCTGAACCTGGACGACGAAATCACCAAGCTGCGAAATGACCTGACCGGCTCTGAGATCAAGATCAAGAAAAACGCCAAGCGTTTGAAATTGATGGAAGCCTTCAAGAAGTCAGGCATCAAACCCATGTGGATGGTGCTTGATGTACTGCCGGTGCTGCCGCCAGATCTTCGTCCGCTGGTACCGCTCGATGGTGGCCGTTTTGCCACGTCTGACCTGAACGATCTGTACCGCCGGGTGATCAACCGCAACAGCCGCCTGCGCCGTTTGCTGGAACTCAAAGCGCCTGAAATCATTGCCCGCAATGAAAAGCGCATGCTGCAAGAAGCGGTTGACTCGCTGCTGGACAACGGTCGCCGTGGCAAAGCCATGACCGGTGCCAACAAGCGCGCACTGAAGTCCTTGGCCGACATGATCAAAGGCAAGTCAGGCCGTTTCCGCCAGAACTTGTTGGGCAAGCGCGTCGACTACTCAGGCCGCTCTGTGATTACCGTCGGTCCAACGCTCAAACTGCACCAGTGCGGTTTGCCAAAGTTGATGGCGCTCGAGTTGTTCAAGCCCTTCATTTTTGCGCAGCTTGAGTCACGCGGCATTGCCACGACGATCAAGGCAGCCAAGAAAGAAGTTGAATCAGGCACACCCGTCGTCTGGGACATTCTGGAAGAGGTCATCAAAGAGCACCCTGTGATGTTGAACCGTGCGCCTACCCTGCACCGTTTGGGCATTCAGGCCTTTGAGCCGATTTTGATTGAAGGCAAGGCCATTCAGTTGCACCCACTCGTCTGTTCGGCTTTCAACGCCGACTTTGACGGTGACCAGATGGCGGTCCACGTACCCCTTTCGGTTGAGGCGCAAATGGAAGCCCGCACCCTGATGCTGGCCTCGAACAACATTTTGTTCCCTGCCAGCGGCGAGCCGTCGATCGTACCGTCACAAGACGTGGTGCTGGGGCTGTACTACACCACCCGTGACCGTACAAATGGCAAGGGCGAAGGCCTGGTGTTTTCTGACACCGGTGAAGTCCGCCGTGCATTTGATGCGGGCGAGCTGGACCTGAACGCACGCATCAGTGTGCGTTTGACCGAGTACACCAAAGACAAAGAGACAGGTGAGTTTGTGCCATCGACCAAGCTGTGGGAAACCACCGGTGGCCGTGCCTTGCTGTCTGAAATTTTGCCAAAAGGCTTGCCTTTCTCGAACATCAACAAGGCGCTGAAGAAGAAAGAAATTTCAAAGCTGATCAACGTGTCTTTCCGCAAGTGCGGCCTGAAAGAAACCGTGGTGTTTGCAGACAAACTGCTGCAGTCCGGCTTCCGTCTGGCCACCAAAGCCGGCATTTCGATTTGCATCGAAGACATGCTAGTGCCCAAGGAAAAGCACGACATCATCGCCAGGGCGCAGAAAGAAGTCAAAGAGATCGAGCAGCAATATGTGTCCGGTCTGGTAACTTCTGGCGAGCGCTATAACAAGGTGGTGGACATCTGGGGCAAGTCGGGTGACGACGTGTCCAAGGTCATGATGGCTCAGTTGTCAAAAGAAAAAGTGCTGGACCGCCACGGCAAGAGCGTAGAGCAAGAGTCGTTCAACTCCATCTACATGATGGCTGACTCGGGCGCACGCGGCTCTGCTGCACAGATTCGCCAGGTGGCCGGTATGCGCGGTTTGATGGCCAAGCCTGACGGCTCCATCATTGAAACGCCAATCACAGCGAATTTCCGCGAAGGCCTGAATGTGCTGGAGTACTTCATCTCCACACACGGTGCACGTAAAGGCCTGGCCGACACAGCATTGAAAACCGCCAACTCCGGCTATTTGACCCGCCGCCTGTGCGACGTGGTGCAAGACCTGGTGGTGACGGAAGACGATTGCGGCACACACGAAGGCTCGCTGATGCGCGCCATCGTCGAAGGCGGCGAAGTGATCGAATCCTTGCGCGACCGCGTGCTGGGCCGCACGGTGTCTGAAGACGTCCTGCATCCTGAAAACCGTTCAGTGCTGGCAGGACGTGACACGCTGCTCGACGAAGACATGATTGAAGAGTTGGAAATCGCAGGCGTTGACGAGATCAAAGTGCGTACCGCACTGAACTGCGAAACCCGCTTTGGCCTGTGCGCCAAGTGCTACGGTCGCGACCTGGGTCGTGGCGGTTTGATCAACATTGGCGAGGCGGTTGGTATCATCGCCGCCCAGTCGATTGGCGAGCCTGGCACGCAGCTGACCATGCGCACCTTCCACATGGGTGGTGCCGCATCACGCGCAGCCATTGCGTCCAGCGTCGAGTCCAAATCGAACGGTGTGATTGGCTTTAATGCGCCGATGCGTTATGTGACCAACAGCAAGGGCGAACTTGTGGTGATTGCCCGATCCGGCGAGATCGTCATCACCGACGAGCACGGCCGCGAGCGTGAACGCCACAAAGTGCCGTATGGTTCGATTCTGTCCGTCAAGGCTGACCAGACCATCAAGGCAGGTACGATTTTGGCCAACTGGGACCCTCTGACCCGACCAATCATCACCGAGTTTGCCGGCAAGGCGCAGTTCGAGAACGTTGAAGAAGGCGTGACCGTGGCCCGTCAGGTCGACGATGTGACCGGCTTGTCTACTCTGGTGGTGATTGATCCGAAGCGCCGCGGCGCGACCAAGGTCATCCGCCCAGGCGTCAAGCTGATTGATGCCAACGGCAATGAAGTCAAGATCCCCGGTACCGACCACTCGGTGACGATTGGCTTTCAAATCGGCGCCCTGGTTCAGGTCCGTGACGGTCAGGATGTCGGCCCCGGCGAGGTGTTGGCCCGTATCCCGATTGAAGGTCAAAAAACGCGTGACATTACCGGCGGTTTGCCGCGTGTGGCCGAGTTGTTTGAAGCCCGTACGCCAAAGGACAAAGGCACGCTGGCCGAGATGACGGGTACCGTGTCCTTCGGGAAGGAAACCAAAGGCAAGATCCGCTTGCAGATCACCGACCCGGAAGGCAAGGTCTGGGAAGACCTCGTGCCGAAAGAGAAGAACATTCTCGTGCACGAAGGCCAGGTCGTGAACAAGGGCGAGTCGATTGTTGACGGCCCCGCTGACCCGCAAGACATTCTGCGCCTCTTGGGCATGGAAGAGCTGGCCCGCTACATCGTGGACGAAGTGCAGGACGTTTACCGTCTGCAAGGCGTGAAGATCAACGACAAGCACATTGAAGTGATTGTTCGCCAGATGCTGCGCCGTGTGGTGGTCGACAACGTGGGTGATTCGGCCTACATCGCGGGTGAGCAAGTCGAGCGTTCAGCCCTGCTGGATATCAACGATGCGCTGCGTGCGGAAGGCAAGATCCCGGCGACCTTTACCAACTTGTTGCTGGGTATCACCAAGGCATCCCTGTCGACCGACTCGTTTATTTCTGCGGCTTCATTCCAGGAAACCACCCGCGTGCTTACCGAGGCTGCCATCATGGGCAAGCGCGACGAGCTGCGTGGTCTGAAAGAAAACGTGATCGTGGGCCGATTGATTCCTGCGGGTACTGGCATGGCCTACCACGAGGCGCGCAAAGCCAAGGATTTGATGGACGACGCCGAGCGCCGCGCCATTGCCGAGGCCGAAGCCGCTGAACTCGAAGCGCTGCCAGCAGCCGTTGATGCAGAAAGCGCTGCCAGCAAGTAACTGGCTGCACTGTGCTGCTTGTGCGGCAAGCCCCATGTTTTGGTCAACAAGGCGTGGGGCTTTTTTCATCCAAATCGGTCTCTGATTTAGCGCATTTTCAGGGTGAACAGGTTTTCTAAGCACTGCCGTTCAGGCATGGGTATGGGCGTGGGGTGACTTGCGCGTGAGGCTATTTCCCCACTGAAAACAAAACATCGCGTGGGTGTAGGGCTGAGTTGCAATGACTGCAAACCACGCTTGGCACAAAGGCCTGCCCACAGGCCTTGTGTGTCGGTGAAATCGACGATGGCTGATGAAAGTGATGTCTGCTGGCCCAGCTTGCAAGACACATGATGTAGCCAAACAGGTCACGACTGGACGGTGTCAGGCGGTAAATTTTGCGCCGCGCATCGCCCGTGTCAAGCTGGCAAATCAGCAGGCCAGCATCAACCATACTCGACAGGCGACGCGACAGGACGCTGCTGCCAATACCCAATACATGGCTTATTTGGTCAAAGTAGTGACAGCCTAGCAGGACACTTGCCACGATGAGCAGTGACCAACGGTCTACCCGCAGGCCCAAGCCCATTTGGGTGTTTTCTTGCGGTGACAGCCGGACACTGCGCTGCCGTGGCGGCTGTGCAGCTTGCAGGGTGGTATTGACGGTCAGTGAAAAAACCAGATCACTCACGCCCACCGTGCTGCTACACGCGCCGCACACCAGCTTGGGAACAAAGGCATGGCCGCAACTACGGTGCGTCAGCTTTTGCGGCAAGGCCAACTGACGCGAGCCCCAGCGTCGCTCCCACGTCCACATCATCAGCACATGGCTGTACAGGCTCAAACCCTTTTCACTCAAGTGGTAGCTCATGCGTGCGGGACGCTCATGGTAGGCGCGCTGCACAAACAACCCCAAAGCCACCAGTTCCTTGAGTCGCTCAGCCAAGGTGTGGCGCGGAATACCCAAACGCGTCTGCCAGTCGTCAAATCGCTGGACGCCAATGAAAGCGCCCAGAATCAACGCCACAGTCCAGCGGTCACCCAGCAGGTACAAACCATGGCTGAGTGTGCTGGTGGCTAAGGCGTCTCGAGTCAGATCAAGTTCAGCCTGAGAAAGATGAAGGTTAATTTTTGACCAGTCCGGTCATGGGGGCCACTTGCTGCACCCATTTGCCACCCTTGATCTGGTCGATCGATGCAAATTCAGGCCCCACATGGTTACCCACGAAATTCTGTTTGGAATAGGTGGTGAAGTCCTGATGTGCCACGCCTTGCGCTGCCTTTGAAAAAGTCTCAGCCGTCAAACCCCGGCCCGCTGCCTGGACACTTTTGACGAACCAGTCGGTGTATGAGTATGCATTAGCCGCATTTTCATCCGGATCTGTGTTGAACTTTTGCTTGTAATTGGCGATGAATTTCTTGGCATCCGCGTTGGCAGAATCCGCACCATGCAGCTGCCAGCCGCCTATACCGTACAGGCCTTCAACAGCGTCTTTGCCCAACAGCGCCACGATGCCACTGCGACCTGGCAAGGTTGTCAGTACTTTAACGTCCTTCCAGCCGATTTTTTTAACTTCAGCCATCACACCGACTGTCTCGCGCACAATGGTTCCGGCCAGGATCACATCCACGTTCGCCGCTTTCATTTTGGCCACTTGCGATGAAAAATCGATGTCACCGGTCTTCCAGGCGGCTTCAGCCGCAACCGTTAAATTGGCTTGCTTGAGTGCGTTGTTCATGCCCGCGCGCACCAAGTCGCCAAACGGGCCTTCCTGATAAATCACACCTATCTTTTTGGCATTCCAGTTTTTGATGGCCCATGACAAACCGGTTGCCGTTGTGCTGTCGTAGTTTTGAACGGTGGTGAACAGCAACGGGCTGTTACCTGATATTTTTTGAATAATTCCTGATGCTGCCCACGGTGCGAACACCACCACGCCGGCATCGGTCGCGGCTTTTACCGTTGCGGCGTTGGTGCCTGAACCAAATGGGTTGAGGATGGCAAACACATCATCGCTTTTGATCAGTTTTTGTACCGCGCGCACGGCCAGTTGGGGCTGACTGCCGTTGTCTTCAATTATCAGTTTAAATTTTCGGCCGTTCACGCCACCAGCGCTATTGGCTTCGTCCAGCCGCATCTGCATGGCGTTGCGCAGCATTGGCATACCCGCAGCCACTGGGCCAGACAAGTCGATGTGGCTACCCACCACAATTTCAGTATCAGTCACGCCGCCCGCGTGGGCCAACGACAGCGCTACGCCAGTTGCGGCGGCGAAAAAGATGCGTTTGAAAAGCTTCATGAAGGTCTCCTAAAGTAAGTTAAGTTTTACGGATGGCGAAAAAAATGACGAGCGGATAATCTCTAGGCTTTGGCATACATTGCATCGATAAGGCTGGCATATTTGGTGGCAACCACCTTGCGCTTGAGCTTCATGGTCGGAGTCAGCTCTTCGTCTTCCGCACCCAGCAGCTCGCTGATGATACGAAACTCCTTCACCTGCTCGACACGCGCCAGTTGTGCATTGGCGGCGGTGACTTGCTGGAAGATCAATTCAATGACTTGCGGCGTTCGGGTCAGGCTGGCAAAGTCGGTGTAAGGTACCTGCCTTTCCTGCGCAAAGCGCGCCACGTGCTCTTGGTCAATCATGATGAGTGCCGACACAAAGTGTCGACCATCGCCCACCGCAACTGCATCAGTGATGTAGGGGCTGAACTTGAGCAAGTTTTCAATCTGGCTGGGTGAAATGTTTTTGCCGCCGGAGGTAATCATGATGTCTTTGATGCGGCCCGTGATGGCCAGGTAGCCGTTACTGTCAAGCTCACCGCAGTCCCCTGTGCGCAGCCAGCCCTCGGCATCGATGGCTTCTTGCGTTTTTTTGCTGTCACGCCAGTAACCCGCAAACACATTCGGGCCACGCACCATGACTTCGTCTTCCGCGCCAATTTTTATATCGGTCCCATCGCCCGCTTTGCCAGCCCAGCCCAGCTTGATGCCTCCTGCGGGTGTGGCGGTGCAAAAGCCACAGGTCTCAGTCATGCCGAAGGCTTCTCGCAGTTCAATGTCAATGCTTAAAAACCATTTGATCAAATCAGCAGGCACCGGTGCGGCGCCCGTCAGCGCTGTCCTGACGTTTTGAAGCCCTAAAAAAATCTTCAGGTTGCGAAAGGCGCAAAAGCTTTGCAAGCGCTCAATTGCCGATGCCGTACGCTGCGTTCCAGTAAGCCTTACCGCAACCAGGCTTTGGTTCGCCGCTAGTGCACGGCCATACATCCAGCGCGCCGGTGCGACCGCATCACGCATGAACAGGTCAATCTGCGAATACATTTTTTCCCAAAATCGGGGTGGTGCAAACAGCACATGGGGTGCGACTTCGCGCAGGTCATTAAAAACTGTACCGGCATTTTCAGGAAAGTGCACGACCAGGCCCACCGCGAGCGGGTTAAAGCTGGAGGCCATACGTTCAGCGATATGACACAGTGGCAGAAATGACAGTGATCTGTCGCCAACTTTGGCGTTCAAATAGGAAGGCGCTTGTCCAAGCTGAAACACCACGTTGCGGTTAGACACCATTGCGCCTTTGGGCGGGCCGGTGGTGCCGGAGGTGTAAACCAGAAAAGCGGTGTCGTCGGGCTGGCCCAACGCAATATGTTGCTCGAAAGCTTTGGGTTGTGTGTGCACCAGCGCTTCACCTTGCGCCAGCAGATCGTCAAAAAACATCACCCCCTGGTCATTCAACGTGCGTAGTCCTTTGCGCTCCATCACCACAATGCGCAGCAAATCCGGGCAGCTGTCGCGCACGCTGAGTGCTTTTTCAAGCTGCTCCTGATTTTCAACAAACAGCACGCGCGCAAGCGAATGCTGCAAAATAAAAGCCACCTGCTCAGACGATGCCGTGGGGTAAATACCGTTGCCGATCAAACCCATGCACTGTGCGCCCATATCGGCGTAAAGCCACTCAGGCCGGTTTTCCGCCAGAACGCAGACCACGTCGCCGCGCTGCAAGCCCATGGCTGCTAAAGCCAATCCAACAGCGCGTGTATTGGCCAGGTAGTTTGCCCAGCTGGTGGTTTGCCACAGCCCCCGGCGCTTGTGCCGCAGTGCAGGTTGTGTAGCCCACATACTGCACCGCATCAAAAATACTTTTTGTGGCGTGTCGCAAGCCATGAAGAGCATGTCGGGCATCTGCGTCATGTTGTTATCGCCATGTTTTTCTCTGGCTCCAGCGTTTGGCAGTACCGCTCAGGCCATGTGTTTGGCTCAGGCCGAGATAGGCATCACGCACATCGGTTTTTTGCGCCAAAGCTACGCAAGTATCTGCTGCGACCACCCGGCCCAGCTCCATGATGTAGCCGTCATCGGCGTGGGACAAGGCCACCGCAGCGTTTTGCTCCACCACCAAAATGGCTGCACCCGTTTCATCACGAATGCGTTGCACAATGACAAAGATCTCTTTGGTCAGAAGCGGTGACAGGCCTAATGAGGGCTCGTCCAGCATCAGTAATTTCGGCTGGCCCATCAGGGCACGGCCGATCGCCAGCATTTGCTGCTCACCGCCTGACAACAGGCCCGCATGCTGATGCTCTCGTTCTTTGAGGCGAGGAAACCATTGGTAAATACGGTCCAGGTCTTTTGCAACAGCATCCTTGTCGCTGCGCGCATAGGCGCCCATGGACAGGTTATCGACCACACTTAAAAACGGAAATACTTGCCTTCCCTCAGGTACCAGTTTTAGCCCCAGACGGCTGACAGCATCAGCGTCTAGGCCCTGAATTTCCTGCTGGTTGAACAGTACCTGGCCCTTGAACGGGTCGATCACTCCTGCCACTGTGTTGAGCAGCGTTGACTTGCCCGCGCCGTTGGCCCCCAACACCGCGACGATGCGTGCGCTGTTGACAACAATGTTGATGCCCGACATGGCCGCCACTGGCCCATACCAGGTTTCGAGGTTGCGGACTTCCAGAAGTGCTGGGTGTGCGGCTTGCATGCGTTGACTGTGCCTACTCAAGTGCCGAGGTATGCGCTGATGACCAAGGGGTTGCCTTGTACCTCGCGCGCTGTGCCGCTGGCCAGCACCTTGCCCTGGGCCATGCAAATCACGCGGTCAGCGACACGGCTGACAAGCGACATGTCATGCTCCACCATCACCACGGTGATGCCCAGGTCGGTGCGGATGTCGTCAATCCAGAAAGCCAGGTGTTTTGTTTCTTCCGGGTTCAGGCCCGACGCAGGCTCGTCTAAAAAAAGCAACTTGGGCTGGGTGGCCAGGGCACGGCCTAGCTCGACCACCTTTCGCACGCCGTAGGGCAGGCTTGATACCAAACTGCTGCGCCAGGCCGACAGGTCTAAAAATTCAATCACTTCTTCAACAGCCGCACGCGACGCTTCCTCAAGCGCTGTCACTCTCGGCGTGCGCAGCACCTGCTGCCACCATGCACCTTGCGCAAAACGGTGGCGACCCAATAGCAGGTTGTCCATCACGGTGGCGGCTTCAAACAGTTCAATATTTTGGAAGGTGCGTGCAATGCCCAGCGCGGCCACTTCGTGGCGCTTGATACGGGTCAACTCATGATCGCCACACTTCAGGCTACCGCTACTGGGACTGAACACTCGCGTCACCACATTCAACACCGACGTTTTTCCAGCGCCATTCGGCCCGATGATGGCCAGCACTTCACCGGCATGGACATCAAAACTGAGGTCACTGATCGCCCGCACACCGCCGAACGAGAGCGACACATCACGTACCGCAAGCAAGGGGGTGTTCATTTGTAACGCTCCGACTTCATGTACCGCTTGCCGCGCTTGAATGTGTCGCGTCGGTACAGCGGAAAGCTCTCCACCAGGGCGCGAAATTTCAGCCAGCGACCATTGATGCCTGTCGGTTCAAACAACACAAACAGGGCCAGAATCAAACCAAAAACAAAGGTTTCCATTCCAAATTGCTTGGCGATCTGCTCTGGCAAGAGCGGCTTGATACGTGAAATCAATGTGGGGAGCAAACTGATGAGCACCGCACCCAGCACCGCGCCACGCAAGCTGCCCAGCCCGCCAATGACGACCATCAGCACCAGTTCCATCGACAGTACCAGCGTGAAGGCGTCAGGTGTCAGGTACTTGGTGTGGTGTGCCAGCAGCGCACCTGCCAGTCCGGTGACTCCGGCAGACAGCGCAAATGCAATGACTTTGACGCGGCTAACGTGAATGCCCAGCGAATAAGCGGCAGCTTCAGAATCACGCACCCCCAAAAAGGCTCGCCCCAGCCCAGAGCGCAGCACATTAAGCAGTGCCAGCATGACCAGCACCAGCACGGTCAAGCATAAGAAATAAAACGCTTTGGGTCCGCTCAAGGTCGCGCCAAAAATAGCGGGGTCATTGACCGCCAGACCCGTAAAGCCACCTGTCACCGAGCCCCAGTGGCCAATCACATGCGTGACAATCACAGAAAAGGCCAGCGTCACCATGGCCAGGTAAAGGCCCGATACGCGGATTGCGGGCACACCGACAGCCAGCCCAAACGCAGCGCACAGCAAGCCTGACAAGGGCAGCGACAGCAAAAGCGGCACGCCTTTGGAAAGCAGCCAGGCATGGGCATACGCTCCAACCGCCACAAATGCGGCATGTCCCAGCGACACCTGTCCGGTGTAGCCGGTCAGCACCATGAGGCCAAGGCTGGCAATGCACAAAATAAAAACGTAGCTCAGCTCCGCTATCAGAAACTTGGACGCCACCCACGGCAAGGCGACCAACACCATGAGCAGCAAGCCATAGGCGATACGCTGGTCGGTGTGACGCAGCAATTTAAAGCTGTCGCTGTAGCGGGTGTTGTAGTCAAATTTCATCGTGATGCGTCAAACCCGCTTGCCGTGCGCTTCACCCAATAAGCCTTGTGGCCGCACGATCAACACCGCAATCAGCACCACATAAGCCACCACGTCTTTTGAGCCGTCAGGCAAATAAACCCCGGCGTATTGCTCAATCAGGCCGATCAACAATCCGCCCACAATCGCGCCTGCAATGCTGCCAAAGCCGCCCAGCACGAGCGCAGCCAGCGCCTTCAGTACGACGAACCACAGGGTCACATCCACCAGCGTGATGGGTGCCAACAGGACGCCGCCCGCGGCTGCGGTAGCACCTGCCAGCGCCCACACCAGGGAGTTGACTTGTTTGACGCGGACACCATTGAGGTACGCCGCCAGCTGGTTTTGTGATGCCGCCTGCATGGCCATACCCAGCTTGGTGCTTTTAAAAAATAACAGCAAAGCGGCAGTCACACCCAAAGCGGTACCCACAATGACCAACTGCAAATTGGCAATCGCGACGCCGCCGAACGTGGTGGTCTGTCCAACCCAGGGCGTGGCATAGCTGCGGGACTCGGGTCCAAAGCCCATGCTGATCGCGCCGCGCAGCATGAATGCCAGCGCAATCGTCAGCATGACCCCGGCAAACTGCGGCTGGCCCGCAATTTGCCGAATCAAGACCGCATCAATACCGTAGGCCAGCAGCGCGCTGATGATCACAGTGCACACAAACGCCAGCCAAAACGGGAAACCCGCCACCGCTATCAAACCCCAGGCTATAAAAGCCGACAGCGCCAGCAGATCACCTTGGGCGAAGTTGAGGACTTCAGTGGCCTTGTAGGTCAACACCAAACCCAGGGCGACCAGCGCATAAATCGCGCCCACGGCAATACCGTTAACAGTAAGTTGTGTAAAGACTTGCCAGCTTGTCATGCGTCTTTTTTAAGCGTGACCGCGCGCCACCACAAAGCTGACCACCGTACCAAACGAGCCACCGATGTTCAGCGTCTGGATTCGACTGGCCCCTTCAATCTGGCAGTCACCCGCATGACCCGTGACTTGGCGCGCCGCATCAAACAGCATGCGGGCACCCGTGGCGCCTACCGGGTGGCCGCAGCCAATCAGGCCGCCGCTCATGTTCACGGGACAGGACCCCCCGCGCTCAATCAGGCCATCATCGATGGCTTGCCAGCTCTGGCCCGGCGCAGACAAGCCGAGGTGGTCAATCGCTACATATTCGGTGGTGGTAAAGCAGTCATGGGTTTCAACGCCATTGATGGCTTCAATGCCCCCGATTTCTGCACGTCGCCAGGCATCTTCAAGGGTTTGCCGAACATGCGGGAAAACGTACGCGGCCCCACGGCTGCGCTCAAACTTGTCTTTTAAGCGCAAGCCCGCATTGCGATGGCCCCAGCCGGCAATTCGCGGCAAGCTCGAAGTATCCAAGCCCTGCGCCCGCACAAAGCTGCCAGATGCGAGCACCACGGCGCACGCGCCATCCGTGATCTGCCCGCAGTCCTGGCGGCGACTGCCCGGCTCAATCACCGGGTTGGCCTCATCGTCATCGGTAAAACTCAGCGCATCAAATGCCCATTGACGGGTTTGCGCCAAGGGATTGCGTTTGGCATTCGCATAGTTCAGCTCGGCAATGCGGTTCAGATACTTTCTGTCCAGCCCGTAACGCTGCTCGTACTCTTGCGCTACCAGGCCAAAGGCTGCGGGCCACATGAATGTGCAGTCAATGTCCTCATGGCCTTGCCACGATGCCGAATTTTGGTTTTGCGACGACGTATCACCGGGCAGGTTTTTAAGTTCTTCTGCACCCAACACCAGCACACAGTCGTAGCGGCCCGCTTCAATTTCAGCCATCGCCGCCAGCACGGCGAGCGACGACGATGCACAGGCGCCCTCATGCCGCATGGCAGGCACGCCCCATAGTTCTGGCACAACTTGCGCCACCATCGCACCCAGGTGGGCTTGCTGGCGTTGCAGCTCGCCAAAGGCATTGCCAACGTGAATGCTTTGAATCTGTGATGCGCCAATCTGACTGGTCTCAAGCGCGCCCAAAGTCGCCTCGCGCATCATGGTGGAAATGTCTTGGCCGTGACGTGACCAGACTTTGGCAAAGTCGGTCTGGTAACCACCGAGGATAAAAACGGGATCAGTCATGGGTCACACCTTGATAGGAAAGTTGTTGGAAGCGCCTTGTTGCCAGGGCGTATTCATCTGCCAGCCGGTCCACGACCACCGCCAGCGGCTCAATGGCTTTGATGGCTCCCACGCCTTGGCCCGCTGCCCACACGTCCATCCATTTGCGCGCTGCAACAGGCTTGCTGCTGTCGTACTGGCGCTCTGGTGCTGCGGGCATGTTGTCGGGGTCAATGCCCAGGGCGCGAAGGGATGGCTTGAGCCAGCTGGCGGCGGTACCGGTGATGCCGCTGCTGACAATCAAATCATCAACCGTGCTGTCAACCACCATCTTTTTGTAAGCCGGTGCTGCCATGCTCTCGGTGGTGGGTATAAAGCGTGTTCCCATGTAAACATAGTCCGCACCGCAAGCGATAGCGCCCGCAATGCCCCAGCCATCACTGATGCCGCCGCCGACAATCACGGTGCCATCAAAAAATTCGCGTACTGCGCTGACAAA
>CAMARI010000024.1 GCA_945860515.1 Polaromonas sp. YR568 | reverse complement strand
ACGCACCGTGCCCGCATCATTGCCGCGAACAATATTTTGAACGCCCTGTTCATGATCGTCAGTGCCGTTTTGGCCGGTGCGTTGCTGAAAGCTGAGTTCACCATTCCGCAGATCTTTCTTTTTGTCGGTCTGGCCAATGCGGTGGTGGCGTTTTATATCTTCATGCTGGTGCCTGAGTATTTGCTACGCTTTATCGCCTTCATGGTGTCGCGCTGTGTTTACCGCTTCAAGGTCACAGGTGACCACAACCTGCCCACCACAGGCGCTGCGGTGCTGACCTGCAACCATGTCAGCTTTATTGACGCAGTGCTGCTGATGGCCGCCAGCCCAAGGCCGATTTACTTTGTGATGGACCACCGTATTTTTAAAACACCCATCCTGGGCCGGTTCTTCAAACGCCTCAAGGCTATTCCGATCGCACCGCGCGCCGAAGACCCGGCGATGTACGAAGCCACGTTTGAAGCAGCCGCCAAAGTGCTGCGTGATGGCGACTTGCTAGCCATCTTTCCTGAAGGCGGCATCACCAAGGATGGCCAGCTTCAGCCGTTCAAGGGCGGCATCATGAAGATAATTGAGAATGCCAAACGCGACGGGGTGGATGCCCCTGTCATTCCGATGGCGTTGACGAATTTATGGAGCTCGTATTTCAGCCGGGTCGATGGTGCCGCCATGACCAAGCCGTTTCGGCGTGGTGTTTTTAACCGCGTGGGGCTCCATGTTGGCTTGCCGCTGAAGATGACGTCGGTGACGCCTGAAGCGTTGCAGGCAGGCGTGGCCCAATTACTGCGCTAGCCGTTCCACCAGGTATTCCCGCGAGTACCAGAAGGTGTCGGGTGAGGTCAGCGCCGCAAAGGTCCCCTCCTTGGGGTCTTGACGTGACCTGATGTCCCAGCGCACATTCACAATACGGCACTGCGTGCAGGGCAACTGGCCCTTGCGCCGCTGCACCAGTGCAAATCGGCTGGTTTTTAACAGTGCGTCAACGTCTACGTCTGCATAGTCCACCGGCTGCGGCGCATCGTAAGCGACAGTTTTTGCGCCCGTCAATAAAAATTGATAGCGCTCAAACTGGCCGTTGAAGTTGTTGGGTACGCGCACCTGCTGGCCTTGCACCAGCGCCAGCGCCTGCGGGCTGAAGTGGCCGATAGCGCCGTTGAAAGGCGCCGACACCCAAGCCAGCGCCAGCAAAAAACCAAAACCATTCACGGCCGTGATGGGCTTGGTCCACGACTTTTTGGCAATGCCCAGCGCGCTGGCTGCAAATACCAGCGCCAGCAGCACCCAGAAAAACGGTGAATAAATATCACTGTCGCCAACAGCGCTAACGGCGCCCTCGCCAATGCGTTGAATGGCGACGGCGCCAAGTGCGCAAAACACCAGGCACAGGCTGAACCAGATGCGCGCCATGCGCTGCCAGTAAAGCGCGATCAGCACCGCCACTGCTGGCATAGCAGGAATCAAATAACGCGCCGAACGCTGGCTGGGCAGCATGAAAACGATGGCCAGTGCCAGCAGCCACAACCACATGACTTTTTCAGCGTCGCCAACAGCATGACCGCTGCGGTAGCTGCGCCAGGCCGTCCAGGCTGCGCCCACCGCCAGCGGCAACAACAAACCGGCGTTGACAAAATAGCCAGTGAGGATGACCAAAATGCCGCCCGAGCCGCTGAAGGCCAGCTTGACGTAACTGTCAGATGACTTGAACTTGCCAGCGTTCTCGCCCACCACAAACTCACGCCAGACTTCGCCCGGTAATGGATCAAGCGCAAACCACAAACTGAAGACGCCAACGGCAATGACGCAAATAGCCAAAACCTTGATACTGTCTTGAACCATGCCTGGCCTGAAAACCTGCCACGGTGCACGCCGTGCATGCAGCACCTGGTAGCACAGCGCCAAGCCCAGGCCAACCGGCACAACCATCGCAAACGATTTGTACAGGCAGCCCACGCCAATGGCCAAACCCGCCAGCAAAGGGAACTTGAAACGCGAGGCGAGCAACTGCGATGGCGACCAGGCAAGCGCGAGAAACACACCGCACAGCCAGAAGGTTTCAGGCGCGCTGGTCAGGTAGGGCCGGCCATAGCGATAGGTGCTGAAGAACGACAGAAAAACGATGGCAGCAATCGCGCCTGCAACCCTTGCCTGATGTTTGTCTTGCCCGGCGGTGTGGCTGACTATTTTTCGCGTCAACAAGCCGACCATCAACGCCGTCGCCCACACATAAACCATGCTGGGCAGGCGCAGGTTCAAAAGCGTCCAGTGGTCGCCCCAGCCGCCTGCCACCATGGCCTGCCAGAACAGCATCGGCGGCTTGGTATTGCGCATGAAGTCATACGAACTGACCAGCGGCAGCCAGTGGCCTCTCTCGGCTGTCAGGCGCGCAATATGCGCGTAGACCAGTTCGTCACCATTGCGCGGAATATGGTCGCCGCCGAGTTGAAAAAGATAGCCCAGCGCCATGGCAACCGCAAGTAATACCCAGACGACTGAGCGCGAACTCGACGGGATGGGGGCGGTCAAGGTGCGCCCTTGCCGCCGCTGCGGCGAAACGTCAGTCTGTCGTTGGCCACAAAATTAAAAACACTCGACAGCCCAATAGCCAGCAGATTGGCCAGGATGTAATGCAAATAAAGCGAGAGCGATTTCGTCATCAGCGACTGAATGGCAATCGACACGCCTGCCGCTGCAACGTATTTGAAAAACAGCACCACCACGGGAGGGCTGGCTTCGACCTGGCGGTCGCGCCAGGTCAGGCGGCGATTGAAGTAAAAGTTGCTGATGGTGGCCAGCGTGATGGCCATCCCAATCGAGTAGTTCAGCCGGGTGTGGAAGTCTGCAATTTGTAACAGCAAAAACTCCTGGCAGGCGTACAGCACGGCAATGTTGATGACCGTGCCGCTGGCTCCCACCGCGCCAAACTTGACGAAGCGCCAGCGTGCCATCGGCTGCAGGCGGGCAGGCAGGCGGCTGATCAAGCGATCGAAGATGCTGCGCAGATGGACCATCAAGCCGCCGCCAAAAATTCGCGTGCTTTCTTAAGCACGGCGTCGGGCGCGATGACTTTTAGGCACTGGTTGTCACCATCGCAAAAGCTGTTTCGGTGGTTGTATGCCGTCAAGCAGGGCGAGCACGGCCACTGGCTGTAAAACGAATGGCATTGCGGCGTGAGCGGCGCATACAAAGCGGGCGTTTCGGGCCCGAACAGCATCACGGTCCAGATCGGCGTGAGGGCAGCAAACTGCCCCGGCCCACCATCGTTGGTGACCAGCAGCTTTGCCACATGAAACAGCGCCAGCAGCTCTGCAATCGAGCGGGTGTAGCCTGTCAGGTCAATCACCGGGCTTTCGGGGTGGGTGCTTTTGACGTTGGCCACCAATTGCTGCGCCAGCGCCTGGTCGTCTTTCAGGCCAATCACCGCCACCGCACAACCGTCTTGCACCAGACCATTGCACAGTGCGGTGTAGGACGCAAGAGGCCAGGCGCGTATCGGCAAAATGCCGCCGCCGGGGTAGACCAGTGCCAAGTGTTTGCCTGCAATGGCGGGAAAGTCATTTGCCAAACGCTGACCCATATCAACGACCCACTGCGCATCCAACTGCACATGCGGCGGTGCCTGGGTTGGCAACATGACGGGCAGTTTGGATGTGGGCACGGTGCTTGAATCCATCGCGCGCGCCAGGGTCAAAAACTGCGCGCTGATGTGCTGGTACGGGTTGTACGGCACCTGCTTGTTGATGTGCGAGCCGCGGTACAGGCCTTCTTGGGTGTGGCGATGAAAGCCAACCCGTACCCCGGCACCGCTGGCATACGACAGCAAACTGCTGATGCGTGAGAACAGCTCGCAGTCAATCGCCACATCGACATTGGCGCGGCGCAACTGCATCACGCAGCGCCACAAACTGGCCAGCAAGCCCGCCAGCGATTTGTCGTCCACCGTGTGGATATTCCCGGGTTTGATGACCTGCATCAAGTCCAGAATTTCGCGGTTCTTGCCAAACAGCAAGGCGTGCAGCTCTGCATTCGGATAACGCGTTTTAAGGCGGGTGAACATGTCGTGCGCCAGCACCAGGCTGCCCATTTCAGACAGCAAAATAATCACGATGGCACGCGGCGCAGTATCGGTTTGAGTTTTGAAGGGGCGCGTGATGGCATCGAGCGCAGACACCGCCGCACACAGCGGTATGCCAACCCAACGGTCTATCCAGCGTTGCAGGTTGATGTTCATGCGTTCAACTGGACGCTAAACACCGCGCGCCCGGTCGGCATGGAACTGGGTGACAAATTCAGCAAAGCGCCCAGCGTCGAGCGCATCACGCACTTCCTGCATCAGGTTCAGGTAGAAGTGCAGGTTGTGAATGCTGGCCAGCATGGGGCCCAGCATTTCACCGCAACGGTCCAGGTGGTGCATGTAAGCGCGGCTGAACCCGCCCGACGCGGTACCGTCGGGCATCGTCCGGCCCCTGCAGGTGTAGCAAGTGCAGGTCATGTCAACCGGTGCGTCTTCCGTTTTGTAGCGCGCGTTGCGAATTTTCAGATCACCAAAGCGGGTAAACATGTGGCCGTTGCGTGCATTGCGGGTGGGCATCACGCAGTCAAACATGTCCACGCCTGCGGCAACACCTTCGACCAGATCTTCCGGTGTGCCCACGCCCATCAAATAGCGCGGCTTGTGGTCTGGCAGGCGATGCGGCGTGTGCGCCATGATGCGCTGCATTTCTTCCTTGGGCTCGCCCACGCTGACGCCGCCAATCGCGTAACCAGGCAGGTCAAGCGCGACCAATGCGTCGAGAGATTCTTGGCGCAAATTTTCAAACATGCCGCCCTGCACAATACCAAACAGCGCGTTCGGGTTGTCGAGTTTTTCAAACTCGGTCATGCAGCGGCTGGCCCAGCGCTGGCTCAGCTCCATCGAGGTGCGGGCCTCGGGTTCGGTGGTGATGTGGCCTGCCGTGTCGTACGGCGTGCATTCGTCAAACTGCATGACGATGTCGCTGTTGACCACCGTCTGGATTTGCATCGAAATTTCAGGTGTCAAAAACAGCTTGTCGCCATTGACGGGCGATGAAAATGCCACGCCTTCTTCCGTGATCTTGCGGCCTTTGCCGTCGGTGCCGCCGAGTGACCAGACCTGAAAGCCGCCGCTATCGGTCAATATCGGTTTTTTCCAGGATTCAAACTTGTGCAGTCCACCGAATTGCTTGAGCACATCCAGCCCTGGCCTCATCCACAAATGAAAGGTGTTGCCCAAAATGATTTGTGCGCCCATCTCATGCAACGACTGCGGCATCACGCCCTTGACGGTGCCATAGGTGCCGACCGGCATGAAGATCGGCGTTTGCACCACGCCATGGTTCAGCGTCAGGGTGCCGCGCCGGGCGTGGGTGGTGGGGTCGGAGGTGAGAACTTGAAAGGTAAGCATCGGGGAGCCAGGGTTGACCAATTTTAAGCCCCGCGGTAGAGGCCAGACTTTGCGGGTGACAGGTCAGTTGGCAGCTGTCTTTTGCAGCAGCATCGAATCCCCGTAGCTGAAAAAGCGGTACCCCTTGGCAATCGCGTGCTGATACAAGGCCATGATGTGCTCATACCCGGCAAAGGCGCTGACCAGCATCATCAGAGTGCTTTTGGGCAAATGAAAGTTCGTCAGCAGCAAGTCAACCACGTCAAACCTGAAGCCCGGCGTGATGAAGATGTTGGTGTCGTTGCAGGCCGGGCCAAACTTGGCTTGCGACTCCAGCGCACGGACGGTCGTGGTGCCGACCGCGATCACACGGCCACCCCGCGTTTTGCAATCTGCGATGGCTTCAAGCGTCGCGGGTGGTACTTCAAAGCGTTCAAAGTGCATCACGTGATCGGCAATGTTGTCGGCCTTGACTGGCTGGAAGGTACCTGCTCCCACGTGGAGGGTGACGCTGGCGCGCTGCACACCGCTTGCCTCTAATTGGGCCAGCACGGCTTCGTCAAAATGCAGGGCGGCAGTCGGCGCAGCAACCGCACCAGGGTGTTTGGCAAACACGGTTTGGTAGCGCTGCTCGTCATCTTGTGAGTCGGTGTGGGTGATGTAGGGCGGCAAAGGAACATGCCCGTGCTGCGCCATCAGTGCATACGGGTCGCTGCTCAATTTGAATCGGTACAAAGGTCCGTCAACATTCGGCCAGCGGCCCAGCAGCGTGGCGGTAAAGCCGCCGTCCATCTGCATGACGGCACCGGGCACGGGCTTTTTACTGACCTTCAGGTGCGCGCCGACCTCATGGCCAGACGCAGCGTCGGGCGACAAGACCCGCTCAATCAGCAACTCAAGCCGACCACCGCTGGCTTTTTGACCGAACAGCCGCGCTTTGACAACCTTGGTGTCATTGAACACCAGCAAGTCGCCGGGCAAGAGCAGGCTGGGCAAGTCGGCGAACTGGCGATCGGCCAATGCCGGTGCGCGGGCATCCAGCAAACGCGAGCCGCTACGCAATGCAGGCGGGTGCTGGGCAATCAGTTCTGGCGGGAGCGTGAAATCAAAATCACTGAGGGTAAAAGCTGTCTTCATACGGGCACAATTGTCCCATGCCACCCGCTGTCAAAGTCGCTGCCCAAGCTGTTCCGAAAGCGGCCAAAACACAAGCTCAAAAAGCACTGGACAAACTCGGCCTACGCCGCGACATTGACTTGGCGCTGCACTTGCCGCTGCGCTACGAAGACGAAACCCGCATCACGAGGCTGGCCGATGCACGCGACGGTGAGATGGTGCAAATTGAAGGGCTGATCACGAACAGCGAGATCAGCTTTGGACCACGCCGCCAGTTGCGCGTCACGCTCAATGACGGCACCGACACCTGCACGCTGCGGTTTTTAAACTTTTACCCATCACACCAAAAAACACTGAGTGTGGGCGCGCGCGTGCGGGCGCGGGGTGAGCTGCGCGGCGGATTTGTCAGTCGCGAGATGGTGCACCCCAGTTTCAAATTGGCCGGCGGTGATCTGCCTGGCGCGCTCACGCCTGTTTACTCCACCGTCGCAGGCCTGCCGCAAGCGTACTTGCGCAAGGCGGTGCTAGGCGGGGTGGCTCGGGCCGACCTGAACGAAACCATTCCCGCCGCGCATCTGCGCAACAACCTGCCGCAGCCCATGTGGAGCCTGCGTGAAGCGCTACAGTTTTTGCATAACCCGACGCCTGATGTTGCCTTGGGTGCGTCGGGCAGGGCCGCCCCAACCGCGCACAGCCCCCTAGGGGGGCAGCGAAGTACGCGAAGCGACGAGCGTGGGGGCTTCTTGGCAGATTTTCAAGATCACAGCCATCCGGCCTGGCAGAGACTGAAAGCCGAAGAGCTGCTGGCCCAACAACTGTCGCAGCTTGAAGCCCGCCGCGTTCGTGCGGCCATGCGTGCACCACCCTTGCAGAGCAGTGCTTTGCAAAACACCCATGCCTCGCTGCATGACCAACTTCTTGAGCGCCTGCCTTTTCGCCTGACCGATGCGCAGCAGCGTGTGGGTGCTGAAATTGCCGCCGACCTGCACAAGAATGTGCCGATGCACCGCTTGTTGCAGGGCGATGTGGGCTCTGGAAAAACAGTGGTCGCCGCACTGGCTGCCGCCCGCTGCATGGACGCCGGCTGGCAATGCGCGTTGATGGCGCCCACCGAAATTCTGGCCGAGCAACATTTCCGCAAACTCATCACCTGGCTGGAGCCACTGGGCATCAAGACCGCGTGGCTGACCGGTAGCCAAAAAGCCAAGGAACGGCGCGAAGCACTGGCCATGATTGCGAGTGGCGAGGCCGGTTTGGTGGTCGGCACCCATGCGGTGATTCAGGACAAAGTGATGTTTAAAAACCTGGCGCTGGCCATCATTGATGAGCAGCACCGCTTTGGTGTGGCGCAACGGCTGGCGCTTCGTTACAAAATGACTTCCGATGGGGATGAGCCGCACCTCTTGATGATGACCGCCACGCCCATCCCGCGCACGCTGGCCATGAGCTACTACGCCGACCTGGATGTGTCGACCATTGACGAGCTGCCGCCCGGCCGCACCGCCATCGTGACCAAGGTGGTTAACGACAGCCGGCGCGACGAAGTGATTGAACGCATCCGCAGCCAGATTGCTGAAGGCCGGCAAGTCTATTGGGTCTGCCCGCTGATTGAAGAAAGCGAAGTGCTGGATTTAACCAACGCTACCGAAACGCACGAAGCCTTGAGCGCCGCCCTGCCCGGCGCACTGGTTGGCCTTTTGCATTCGCGCATGCCCGTGGCAGAGAAAAAAGCTGTGATGGGTTTGTTCAACGACGGCGTGATGGCTGTGCTGGTCAGCACCACCGTGATTGAGGTCGGCGTGGATGTGCCCAATGCATCACTGATGGTGATTGAACATGCTGAGCGCTTTGGCCTGAGCCAGCTGCACCAGCTGCGGGGCCGGGTCGGTCGCGGGGCGGCGGCATCGGCCTGCGTGCTGCTGTATTCAACGGGGGATGCCACGCGACTGGGCGACACCGCCAAAGCGCGCCTGAAAGCCATGCTGGAGACCAACGACGGCTTCGAGATTGCCCGGCGCGACCTGGAGATACGCGGGCCAGGTGAGTTTTTGGGGGCGCGGCAGTCGGGCGCGCCTTTGCTCCGGTTTGCTGACTTGGCCCTTGACGCAGCATGGCTGGCGTGGGCGCGGGCTTTGGCACCTGTGATGCTGGATCAACATGCGGCGCTGGCTGAGCGGCATGTTTTGCGGTGGCTGGGGACGAAGGGCGAGTACCTGAAGGCTTGAGGCGGGTTTTTGACCTGTTTTTTCCTGTTTTTAAGCATGTTTTAGGGCTCCAGGCCAATGAATGTATATGCTTGCAGCTCCTTAATTTATAGCGGCCGTCTTTCACGTAGCTGCTGGGACTCGCCCCGCCGGGCGACTCCCGGCATCCACATAAAAACTACAAACCCAAAACCCGCTGTCCAGCCTCAGGACTGCGAACATACCCAAACTGCAGCGGCAGTTCCCGCGCCACCACCTCCTGCAACACCCATAACCCCGACTCAACCGCATCGGCTACCTGCAACATATCCTGCGTATGCACCAGCCCAAAACCAAGTGCCGTCTCCAGATAAACGCGCCCATGCTCATCAATAAAGCAGCGCTGAACAATGGCAACCTCGTTTGCATGGCTCGTCACTTCAAACTCAGGCGCGCTGCCGATCCGCCAGACAAAAGGCGTGGCTTCGAGTTCGACATACACGCGCTGCGGGCCGTTTTGAAAAAACCACTGGCCCGCGGCGTCACAGGCGTAGTTGCGCTGGATGAAGTCAATCAGCTTGTCGTGTTTGAGCAGCGAGCCCTTGCTGGCCAGCTGCCGGCCGGGCTCGGCGGACGGCACACAAAACCGCCCCGCCGCCTGTGCCCGGTCGTCGCGCATGTACCAGTTGCCACGCGCATCAAGCCCCAGCCAGCCGTAGCAGTGCGGCACATTCGGCCATTTGGCGATAGCGGCCTTGACGATGTCATCCATGAGGCACTCCGATAAATTCATTTTTCGGGCGAATTGTGTCGTTGCGCGATGCTCGCAATCCTCACGTACCTGAGGTACGTTCCGGTTGCTGTGCGCCGCGCGCCTAGCACTTCATCCCGAAAATCTGAATTTCTAGAAGTGCCTATCTTTCGATTTTAAAGATGCGTGTCCAGAAACGCCGTCACGGCCTCAGGCATGACCCTGACATTCGCCGGGAAACGTCCCGATGGAAAGCCGGCGTGGCCGCCCTGTGCTGGCTGCCACAGCGTGACGCTGTCGCCAACGTCTGCTGGCTGGGGCAGGCTCCAGGCGGGAATGAAGGGGTCGTTGATGGCATTGAGCGCCAGAGCAGGCACAACAATACGGCCCATGTGCGGCTTGGCAGAGGCGCGCTTCCAGTAGTCGTCGGTGTCTTTAAAGCCATGCAGCGGTGCGGTGACGATGTTGTCAAACGCATACAGGTCACGCGCGGCCAGCAAGTCGCTGCGGCTGAACAAGCCGGGATGCTGGTCGAGCTTTTGCAGCGCCTTGGGCACCATGCTGCTTAAAAACATGCGCGTATAAACCAGCCGGTTAAAGCCGCGCCCAATCGCCCAACCGCTGGCGGCCAAATCAAGCGGTGAACACACGCTGGCCAGGGCACGAACGTATTGCGCCGCGCTGGCACCCAGCTCACCGGCCCAGCGCATCAATGCATTGCCGCCAAGCGAGATGCCCACCGCCACCAGCGGCCCAGCATGGCCAGAATGCAGGCGGCGCAGGATCCAGTCAATCTCTTGAAAATCACCTGAATGGTAGGCGCGCGGCGCTTGGTTCAATTCCCCTGAACAGCCCCTGAAATGCGGCACCGCACAAGCCCAGCCACGGGCACGTGCAGCATCGGCCAAGGCCTGGGCGTAGTGGCTGCCCGACGAGCCTTCAAGACCATGAAAAACCACCAGCAGCGGTTTTGCCGCCCCGCTTTTCACGTCGTGTAAGGCGCTGCCTTCAGAGGGGGCTAATTTTTCTAGGGGAGGCGGGTTGAAAAATGGCTGCTGGGCATCGACTAAAAAATCAACATCGACAAAATCGTGGTCGGGCGTCACCCAGCGCTCGCGCCGAAACGCTGGCGCGTTGCCGACATAACGCTCGGCCTGCAGCGCGGCCCAAATGGTTTGCAGGTTGCCGCCGGGCAGCCACCAGGGCGCTTCATATGTCATCGCTGTGAACGCACATCAATGAAGCACTTGCGGGCTGTTGTTGACTTCCAGCATCTCGCTCGGTGTGCCGGGGCTGGCGTGATGCGCCACCATGCGCCAGCCCAGCGGTGTTTTTTGGTACACATTGGTGGCAATCACATAGGCATGGCGCGGACCTGCGTCGGTCAGCACCTCGATGCGCTCCAGCACGCTGTGCACGCTGGCGCCAAGCGACTCTATCCGGTGCACTTTTTCAGCGCTGGCCTGAATGCTGCCGTTGGTGAACATCATGTCAAACGCCGCACGAATGGCGCCCGCGCCGAGCAGCCGCGCGCCACCCGGGTGCACGCACACAATGTCGTCTTCGTCGGCCCAGCAGGCCATCAGCTTGTCAATGTCGCCGCTTTGCAGCGCTTCGTAAAACGCGGTCTCGATCTCGTCGGGACTGCTGGCGTCAAAAGGGACGGTTTTGGGTTTGGGCATAGTGATGATGGATCAGGCTTGATCAGCGCTGTGCCATGTCTTTAGAGGATGCTATTAGGCCACGGGCGCTTGGCAATCGCCAAACCGATTGCCCGCCAGCGGCAAACAGCAGCAAGCCCGGCTGCGGCGTGACGGTGTAGCCGCCGGTAAATTCGCCGAATGCTGGCAATGTCGCGCTGCGGTCTTCAAACACAAAGCAGGGCAGACTCAGTCGGTCTCGCGCGGGGCCTTGCAAGCGCACCACCGGATGGGCATGCCCGGCCAGCACGGCATGGCTGGCATGCGCCTGTGGATAGTGGCAAGCAGCAAATGGGCCCACCAGGTATGGCTCATCGACCACGCTGATGGCCAGGCTTGGCGGTGGGTCGCCAGCACGGCTGTCGTGGTTGCCACGCACCAAAGTGCATTCCACATTGGCATGGTGTTGTCGCCAGATGGCGAGTTGACTTAGCACAGACGCGGTACGGGCCTGGCGCGCATGTAAAAAATCGCCCAAAAACACCAACTGCACGGGCTGGTAACTTAGCACCAGCTGGCTCAGGCGGTGCAGGTTCTCAGCAGTGGTACCGCTGGGCACAGGCTGGCCGAGCGCGCGGTAGGTGGCGGCTTTGCCCAGGTGGAGGTCGGCGATGAACAAAACCTGACCTTCTGGCCACCACAAGGCGCGTTCAGGAAGCAGCCAAACCAAGTGGCCTGCATAAGCAATCGGTAGCGGCTGGCCTGCCGTCATGGGGTTTTGCGGCGGGACGGGCGCGCCCGCTTTTTGGAGGTCGCCAACGTGTCTTTGCCCAGTGCCAGGGCCTGGCTGATGGCCAGCACGGCGGGCGCACAAGCATCACCGCCTGCGTCTTTTTCAAGCTGCTGCACCATGCGTGCAATGCGGTCAGCCATGCTCTCATTGCTGAGCTTTTCGCGCAGGCGCTCGACCATCAGCGGGAACGAAAATGGTGTCGGCCGCGCCAGTGACTTGATGACCAGCTGTTGCGCTTGCATCCGCGCCAGGCTGTGCTGCAAGCGGGCAATGTCCAGTTCTTCAGCCAGCAGTTCTGACTGTGCCTGCGCGAGCAAGCGGTTGTCCGGGTCATACTTTCGAAACACCTCGTAAAACAGGCTGGACGATGCCTGCAGTTGCTTGTTGCTGCGCTTTTCACCGGGGTAGCCCTGAAATACCAGACCCGACACACGCGCGATTTCGCGAAAGCGTCGTTGCGCCAATTCACTGGCATTCAAACTGGCCAGGACATCGGTGAGCAAGGCCGCGTCGGTGCCGACTGCCAGCAAGCTTGGCAGCAACGCAGGCCAGTCCACAGCGTCAGCGCACAGCAGCTCAAAGCCATAGTCATTCACGGCGATGGAAAATGTGCGCGGCGCAAGCTGTGCTGCACGCCAAGCCAGCAAGCTGGCCAGGCCCAGGTGCACATGTCGCCCGGCAAAGGGGTACAAAAACAGGTGCGTGCCGTCACGCGTCGTGAGCACCTCGGCCAGCAGGGTGGCAGGTGTGGGCAGCGCTGACCATTGCTGCTGAAGGTCCAGCAGGGGCCGCACGCGTTGAAGCTCGGGTGAGGTGTATTGACCGCTGGCAGCCAGCGAGAGCTGCTCGACCATGCTGCTGGCGAGTGTGGTCGACAGCGGCATGCGGCCACCGCTCCAGCGCGGCACGGCGGCGCGCTTGCTGCTGGCCTTGCGTACCCAGGCGGTCATGTCGTGGATGCGCACCAGTTCTAACAACCTGCCGCCAAAGTGAAAGCAGTCACCCGGCTTGAGGCGCGCGGCAAAGCTTTCTTCCACCGTGCCGACTTTGGCACCGTTGACATATTGCACCGCCATGCTGGCGTCGCTGACGATGGTGCCAATGTTCATGCGGTGGCGGCGTGCCAATTGGGCGTTCGGCACACGCCACACACCGCCCTCGTCCGGCGCGGCGCGTTGGTAGTCCGGGTAAGCCGCCAGCGATGCCCCGCCCTTGCTGACAAAGGCCAGGGCCCAGGCCCAGCTGTCGTCGCTCAGGCCAGCATAGGCGGCGGTTGATCGCACTTCGCGCAGCAGGGCATCGGGCACAAAACCGCCGCCCAGCGCGACGGTGACCAGGTGCTGCACCAGCACATCGAGCGGCTGTATAGGTGATGAGCGCGCCTCTATATGTCCATGGGCGACAGCGGCACGCGCAGCAGCTGCTTCGATGATTTCCAGGCTATGGGTCGGCACCAGCGTGATGCGCGACGGCCTGCCCGGTGCGTGGCCGGAACGCCCGGCACGTTGCAATAGCCGCGCCACGCCCTTGGGCGAGCCAATTTGCAGCACCCGCTCTACTGGTAAAAAATCAACTCCCAGATCCAGACTGGATGTACACACCACCGCGCGCAGCTCGCCGCTTTTGAGGCCCGCCTCGACCCATTCACGCACGTCCCTGTCAAGCGAGCCGTGGTGCAGCGCGATCAAGCCTGCCCAGTCGGGCCGCGCCTGCAAAATCGCCTGGTACCACAGCTCTGCCTGCCACCGGGTGTTGGTAAACACCAGGCAGGACGCGCTCATGTTGATCTCGTCAATGACTTGCGGCAGCATCGTCAGGCCTAAGTGCCCCGCCCACGGAAAGCGCGCCGCCACAGCTGGCAGCAGCGTGTCAATCACCAGCTTCTTGGGGACCGCGCCTTGCACCAGCGTGCCTTGGGTCTGCCCTAGCAGCGTCTGAATGGCTTCGGGCAGGTTACCGAGCGTGGCGGACATGCCCCACATCACCAGCGCCGGGTTGAACGTCTTCAACCGGGCCAGCGACAGTTGCGTCTGCGCGCCGCGCTTGTTGCCCAACAGCTCATGCCACTCGTCCACCACCACCGCCTGCACGCTGCCCAGCGCCACCGCAGCATCCGCTCGCGACAGCAATACCGACAGACTTTCAGGCGTGGTGACCAGCACGGTGGGCAGGCGGGTGTTTTGGACGCTGCGTTCAGCGCTGGGGGTGTCGCTGCTTCTGACGCCTGTTGTCCAGTGTGCAAAGTGTACGTGTCCATGCAATAGGTCTAGCGGCTGTTGCAGGGCCAGGCGGGTGTCAGCCGCCAGCGCTCGCATCGGCGTGATCCACAGCACTGTCAGTGGGGCGCCAACCGGTTTTTTGCCTGCTATTTGTTCAGTAGCTCCAGGCGTTCGTTTTGATTGGCTCACAACCATAAAGCGCATCAAAATGCCGAGCCAGACGGCATAGGTTTTGCCAGAACCGGTGCTGGCATGAAGCAGGCCGGACTGGCCTTGGGCTATGGCTTTCCAGACATCGCGCTGAAATTTAAACGCCTTCCAGCCACGCTCCACAAACCAGGCGTCGAGTTCGGCTTTGACAGTGGGCGGGCGTGCTTGGACGGCTGTGCTGGACATGCCTTCATGGTAATGTTGCACTTCGTTTTGAGGCGCCTCACCATGAATTCCCGTTTTTTCAGCCAGTGCTTTAAACGGGGTGCCGATGGGTCTGCAATTGGCCGGGCGTGCAGCTGACATGGTGGCCGACCGGCAGGTGGCAAGCAGCGTGCCCTTGTTCCGACTTGGAAATGATGGGGGCGCATGAGCGCCAGATTTTCGGCTAGGCCGTTACGAAAACAATTTGGCGCATTTGTCTGAGGAAGTCTCAGCCTTGCTGATGCTGCACTTTCCGAGTGTCGACTTATTTCTTCTGGCGATACTTGCGAAGCGCAGCAATTTGAGCAGCCATCACAGCAAGCTCGGACTGTGCCATGGCGATATCGATGTCGCCTTTCGCATTTTTCAGGGCTTCTTCGGCAGCGGCTCTGGCTGACGTCGCCTTCGCTTCATCGAGGTCTTTGCCGCGAATCGCGGTATCACTCAAAACCGTGACCGAGTTGGGCTGTACTTCGAGCAAGCCACCCGCCACAAACACAAACTCTTCGCTGTCGTCAAGCTTGACGATACGAACCGCACCGGGTTTGATGCGGGTGATCAACGGGGTGTGACGCGGGTAAATTCCCAGCTCTCCCGTCTCGCCAGGCAACACCACAAATTTGGCTTCACCTGAGAAGATGGATTCTTCTGCCGAAACGACGTCTACATGAATGGTTGACATGGGGGTTCTTTCGCGGCGCTCGCCACAAGCTTTCTAATTAAACCTTCTTGGCTTTCTCGAAAGCCTCGTCTATTGTGCCGACCATGTAAAAAGCCTGTTCCGGCAAATGATCGCATTCACCGGCAACAATCATCTTGAAGCCGCGAATGGTTTCAGCCAAGCTGACGTACTTGCCAGGTGAGCCGGTAAACACTTCAGCCACGTGGAAAGGCTGGCTCAGGAAACGCTGTATCTTGCGGGCGCGCGCCACAGCCAACTTGTCTTCTGGGGCCAATTCGTCCATGCCCAAAATCGCAATGATGTCGCGCAGTTCTTTGTAGCGCTGGAGAGTCCCCTGAACAGCGCGAGCAGTGGCGTAGTGCTCTTCGCCGACGACGTTCGGGTCCAGCTGACGGCTGGTCGAATCGAGCGGATCAACCGCAGGATAGATACCGAGCGAAGCGATGTCACGCGACAACACCACCGTGGAGTCAAGGTGAGCAAAAGTGGTGGCAGGTGACGGGTCGGTCAAGTCATCAGCAGGCACATAAACGGCCTGAATGGAGGTGATCGAACCGACTTTGGTCGACGTGATGCGCTCTTGCAAGCGACCCATTTCTTCGGCCAGTGTGGGCTGGTAACCCACAGCCGATGGCATGCGGCCCAGCAACGCGGACACTTCGGTGCCGGCCAGGGTGTAGCGATAAATGTTGTCAACGAAAAACAGAACGTCACGGCCTTCGTCACGGAAAGACTCGGCAATCGTCAGGCCGGTCAGCGCCACACGCAATCGGTTGCCTGGTGGCTCATTCATCTGACCGTACACCATGGCCACTTTGGACTCGCCCAGGTTCTCAAGATTCACCACACCAGAGTCGGCCATCTCGTGATAGAAGTCATTGCCTTCACGGGTACGCTCGCCCACACCGGCGAACACGGACAAGCCGGAGTGCGCCTTGGCAATGTTGTTGATCAGTTCCATCATGTTTACGGTCTTGCCCACGCCAGCGCCGCCAAACAAGCCCACCTTGCCGCCTTTGGCAAACGGGCACACCAGGTCAATCACCTTGATGCCGGTTTCCAGCAGCTCTTGTGATGGGCTGAGTTCGTCGTAGGCCGGGGCTTTGCGGTGAATCGGTGCGGTCAAGGTCTGGTCAACCGGGCCACGCTCGTCAATTGGTGCGCCCAGCACGTCCATGATGCGGCCCAATGTTGCCTTGCCAACCGGGACGGTGATGTTCGCGCCCGTGTTGTAAACGATATTTCCACGGCGCATGCCGTCGGATGTGCCTAGGGCAATCGTGCGCACCACGCCGTCACCCAACTGCTGCTGAACTTCAAGCGTCAGCGCTGAACCGTCCATTTTGAGCGCGTCATAAATACGCGGCATCTGGTCGCGGGCAAATTCCACGTCAACCACTGCGCCGATACACTGAACAATCTTGCCTTGAGCTTGAGCCATGATGAAGTCCTATTGGGTTCTTTAATCTTTAAATCTGTATTCGGGTGGGTTACTTCGGGGTTTAAGTTTTTAAACCGCGGCCGCACCGCTGACGATTTCCGAAAGTTCTTTCGTGATCGCTGCCTGACGCGTTTTGTTGTAGACCAGCTTGAGCTCACCAATCACGCTGCCAGCGTTGTCAGTTGCCGCCTTCATGGCGACCATACGAGCTGACTGCTCGGAGGCCATGTTTTCAGCCACGGCTTGAAAGACCAGCGCCTCGACGTAGCGAACCAGCAAGTCATCAATCACGGTCTGCGCATCAGGCTCATAGATGTAGTCCCAGCCGCGCTGGTCTTTGTCAGCCTCGAGGCGGTGAGCCGCCAGCGGCAGCAACTGTTCGACCACGGACTCTTGGCGCATGGTATTGATGAACTTGGTGTAGCACAGGTAGACGGTTTTGATCTTGCCTTCGGCATACGCATCCAGCAGCACCTTGACCGGACCAATCAGCTTTTCTAGATGCGGCTTGTCCCCCAACTGCGTTGCGTGCGAGACCACCTTCACACCCACGCGGTTCAAAAAGCCCAAACCCTTGTTACCAATGGCCACCGCTTGCGTGTCATGACCCGCAGCCTGCAACTCCCTGAGCTTGACAGTCACAGCGCGCAGCACGTTGGTGTTCAAACCACCGCATAAGCCCTTGTCGGTCGTGACCACAATAAATCCGGTGGCCTTGGCGTCGTTCGCCTGCATGAATGCATGGGTGTATTCAGGATTGGCCTGCGACAGATGGGCTGTGATGTTGCGGATCTTGTCGCTGTAAGGACGGGCGGCGCGCATCCGCTCCTGCGCTTTGCGCATTTTGGAGGCGGCTACCATTTCCATGGCCTTGGTGATCTTTTTGGTGTTTTCCACCGACTTGATCTTGCCGCGTATCTCTTTACCTGCTGCCATGTCTGTTCCTAATGGTTTCTAGAACGCTTTGGTTTCAGGTTGGCTTAAGCGAAAGATTTTTTGAACGCAGCGGCTGCTGTGGTCATTTCAGCTTCAGCATCTTTGTCCATCGCCTTGGCGGCTTCCAGCTTGGCCATCAGCGCAGCATGCTTGTCTTTGAGATAAGCGTGAAAGCCCGACTCAAAAGCCAACACCTTCTTCACGTCCACATCGTCCATGAAGCCTTTGTTCACTGCGAACAGTGTGGCCGCCATATTGGAGATAGTCAGGGGCGCGTACTGAGCCTGCTTGAGCAGCTCGGTCACGCGGGCGCCGCGGTCCAGCTGCTTGCGGGTGGCTTCGTCCAGGTCAGACGCAAACTGCGCAAACGCGGCCAGCTCACGGTACTGGGCCAAGTCGGTACGGATACCGCCAGACAGGTTTTTGATCAGCTTGGTCTGGGCAGCACCACCAACGCGGGACACCGAAATACCGGCGTTGATCGCAGGGCGGATGCCGGCGTTAAACAAGGATGTTTCCAAAAAGATCTGACCGTCCGTGATCGAGATCACGTTGGTTGGCACAAACGCGGACACGTCACCTGCCTGGGTTTCAATGATCGGCAGAGCCGTCAATGAACCGGTTTTGCCCTTGACCGCACCTTTGGTGAAGTCTTCAACATACTTTTCGTTCACGCGGGCTGCGCGCTCGAGCAAGCGGCTGTGCAGATAAAACACGTCGCCTGGGTACGCTTCACGACCGGGTGGGCGGCGCAGCAGCAAGGAAACCTGGCGGTAAGCCACGGCCTGTTTAGACAAGTCGTCATACACAATCAGCGCGTCTTCACCGCGGTCGCGGAAGTATTCGCCCATCGTGCAACCAGAGTAGGCGCTCACATACTGCATAGCGGCTGACTCCGAAGCCGAAGCGGCCACAACGATGGTGTATTCCATCGCACCGGCCTGCTCGAGCGAGCGCACCACGTTTTTGATTGACGATGCTTTTTGGCCGATGGCAACGTAAACGCATTTCACGCCGTTGCCTTTTTGGTTGATGATGGCGTCGATGGCGACAGCTGTTTTGCCGGTCTGGCGGTCGCCAATGATCAGTTCGCGCTGACCGCGGCCGACTGGCACCATGGAGTCAATGGACTTCAGGCCGGTTTGCAGGGGCTGGTCGACTGACTTACGGGCAATCACGCCCGGTGCAACTTTTTCAATCACATCGGTCATCTTGGCATTGACAGGGCCTTTGCCGTCAATTGGCTGACCCAGCGCGTTGACCACGCGGCCGAGCAGCTCGGGGCCTACTGGCACTTCAAGAATACGGCCCGTGCATTTGACAATGTTGCCTTCGGCCAGGTGCTCGTACTCGCCCAGAATCACGGAGCCAACCGAGTCGCGCTCGAGGTTCAATGCCAGACCGTAGGTGGGTGTACCGTCAGCGGTAGCCGGGAACTCCAACATCTCGCCTTGCATCACGTCAGACAAGCCGTGGATGCGCACGATACCGTCCGTCACCGACACAATGGTGCCCTGGTTACGGATGTCGCTCGATGCGGTCAAGCCTTCAATACGGCTCTTGATCAGTTCAGAAATTTCTGCTGGATTGAGTTGCATGACTCTTTCCTTCTTTCTAGGTTGTTGGACTGTGTTTCCTGCCGACAAATGCCGCTCAGGAAACCAGTGCTACTTTCATTTGCTCTAAACGGGCTTTGACCGAAGTGTCCAGCACCTCGTCACCCACCACGACACGTACGCCGCCTATCAGGTCCGGCTCAAGCTCAACTGTGATGTTGAGCTTTTTCCCAAAGCGCTTTTCAAGTGTGGCCGACAAGTCAGCCAGTGCTGGCGCGTCAAGTGCAAATGCACTGAAGACGACGGCGTCAGAAGAACCGCTTTTTGCGTTTTTCAACGAGCGGAACTGGCTGGCGATTTCCGGCAGGACGCTGATGCGTCCGTTGTCAATCACGGCCTTGAGAAAGTTTTTCGCAGCTTCAGGCAAAGCGGTCTTGGCAACACCTGTCATCACGTCAAATGTTTGTGCAGAGGTGACGCTGGGATTTCCCGCGTACTGCTGCAACTGGACATTCGAGGCAATCGCGGCCAGCTCGTCGAGCCAAGCGGACGTGCCGCCCAGATCGGCGCCAGAGGTCTTAAAAAGCGCTTCGGCGTAAGGACGTGCAATGGTGGCTAATTCGGCCATATTTGTACTCTTGTCTTTACGGTCAAAGTTCAGTTTTCAGGCGGCCCAGCAAGTCGGCGTGCACGGAGGCATTGACTTCCTTGCGCAGAATCTGCTCAGCACCCTTGACAGCCAGCGCGGCGACTTGCTCGCGCAGCGTCTCACGGGCCTTGACGGTTTGCTGCTCAGCCTCGACCTTGGCGGCGGCAATGATTTTGCTGCCCTCCTCGGTGGCTTTGGCTTTAGCCTCTTCAATCATGGCTTGCGCACGGCGCTCGGCTTCGGCCAGTCGCACAGCGGACTCGCCTTTTGACTTGGCCAGCTCTTCCTCGACGCGCTTGTTGGCGTTTGTGAGTTCGGCTTTGGCCTTGTCAGCGGCGGCGAGGCCGGCAGCGATCTTGCTCGCGCGTTCGTCCAGCGCGGCTGCGATCGGGGGCCACACGAATTTCATCGTGAAAAGCACCAGAATCGCAAACACGATGAGCTGCGCAAAAAATGTGGAGTTGATACTCACAGCAGCACCTCTTAAGTTGGATATCTGAGAAGCTTGATTACTTCGGCATTACTTCAGAACGAAGGGGTTGGCGAATGCAAACAACATGGCAATACCCACGCCGATCAGGAAAGCCGCGTCGATCAGACCAGCCAACAAGAACATTTTGGTTTGCAGTTCGTTCATCAGCTCTGGCTGGCGTGCAGCTGCTTCGAGGTATTTGCTACCCATGATGCCGATACCGATACAAGCGCCGAGTGCGCCCAGACCAATGATCAGGCCGGCGGCCAATGCGACTAATCCAAGTACGTTTTCCATTTAAAGCTCCTACAAATTAACAAATAAACTAACCAAGAAAAAAACCGAAATACCGAAACCAGGCACCCGTCAATCAGTGGTGGTCATGGGCCTGCCCCACATACACCAGCGTCAACATCATGAAAATAAAGGCCTGCAGCGCCACAATCAAAATGTGGAAGATCGCCCAGCCCGTACCAGCCAAAATGTGGCCGATAAAGAGAAATATTCCTGTTGCGGAACCAAAGCCAACCGCACCCATCAGTGCAATCAGCATGAACAGCAACTCACCCGCATACATATTGCCAAAGAGTCGCAGGCCGTGAGAAACCGTCTTGGCAGCGAACTCAATCATTTGCATCAGGAAGTTGACCGGGTACAAAAACCACTTGTCGCCAAACGGTGCCGAGAACAACTCGTGTATCCAGCCACCAAAACCCTTGATCTTGATGTTGTAAAACAAACAGACCAGCAGGACGCCGCAAGACATACCGAGCGTGGCAGACAAATCGGCAGTAGGCACCACACGGAAGTATTCGATATTGTGATCAATGCCGGTGTATTTGAAAATCGTATGGAACAAATCGACTGGCAAAAAGTCCATCGAGTTCATCAAGAAGATCCAGACAAACACCGTTAGCGCCAAGGGGCCAACGACTTTGCGGGATTCTGCATTTTTGACAATGCCCTTGGCTTGACTGTCGACCATTTCAAGCAGCATTTCTACTGCTGCCTGCATGCGGCCAGGCACACCGGAGTGGATGCTTTTGGCCACGCGCCACATGAAAAACAAGCCAATCATGCCAAGACTGACAGACCAGAAAATCGTGTCAAGGTTGACGACGCCAAAATCAATCAGTGTTGTCTGCTTTTTATTTTGCAAATGCACCAAGTGATGACCAATGTAATCACCAGCGGTTAAAGCAGTTCCAGAAGATGCACTCATCTCAAATCTCTTTATTGGGCGACGCAGTTACGCGGCGCTTAGCTTGTTCGATTTGCGCCGCGCTCGGGCCTCAAGCCAAAGCACCAACCAAACCACCTTCATCGTCACCACCAGCCCCACCAACATGGCGGGCCAGCTCAAATCTGTGACCAGCCTCGGTGCGGCATACAGCATCGCCAACACCAAACCGATCTTCACCATTTCCCACAAAAAAAATCCAGTCACAGCAGTGGCCGGATTGATCGTAGACACCTTGCTCAACAAGCCCCGCGCAAACAATGCGCCCGGAATGACCACCGCCATCGCTCCATACATGACCGACCAGCCCACAGCGGACTCGCCTGACACCCACCACGCAACGAGCGCCGCCAAAACGCCACCTACGGCTTGGCCCGCCAACACCATCCAGGGAGAAATCGCCGGATTTTGCTGTCTTAGCGCCTGCGCTTGTTTTCGGGTCAAGGGCTTGACGACATCATCATCAGCGGTTTGATCCCAAGCGTCGTTTGCGGGGAAATTATGGATTTTGCGCATCGCAGATTACAGGCGGGTTGCAAAAAGTATTTTTTTACACAGCCTCTGATTATACGTAGAAACCCGGCATGTCAAAACAGTTTTAAATCCCTGGCAGCTTTTGGGGGCATTTTCGGGCCCGGCAGCATGAAAAAAGGAGGGCCACAATCGTCACTTTACACACGGGCGACTCATCATATGTACGACTACGCAAAACTGCTTCATCTCATTGCCGGCATT
>CAMARI010000023.1 GCA_945860515.1 Polaromonas sp. YR568 | reverse complement strand
ATCACCTTCAGCGCCCCGGCCGACATGCCCCTGCTGCATGCCGCAGAGCGCATGCCTGCGCCTGGTTTGGTGATGGACAGCTCGTGCAGAAACGGCACCTGCCGCACCTGCATCTGCCAGCTACTGGAAGGCCAAGTGACTTACCGCATCGACTGGCCAGGGCTGAGCCTGGATGAAAAGCGCCAGGGGTTTATCTTGCCGTGTGTGGCTTATCCAGTGTCGGATGTGGTGATCGGCTGAGGGGTTTGAGAGGCTTTCGGCAGTCATGCCATTCAAGTCTGCTGGGCCTTCACCCAGCATTACTTTGCAAAAAGCCAGCGTCAAACAAATTTCTGGCTTCGCCAGATTTTCAAAATGCACCGATTTTCTGGTTGAACTGATACCCTAAAAATCCCCACCCCCACCCCCACTCCCATACGCCAAACTTTCAAACTTGGTGATGCGGCTGATAAAGGCGAGCTTGACGGTACCGGTTGGCCCGTTACGCTGTTTGCTGATGATGACTTCGGCCACGCCGGGTTCTTTGCAGGCTTCTTTGGTGTAGTACTCGTCGCGATAGATGAACATGATGATGTCGGCATCTTGCTCAATCGCACCGGACTCGCGCAGGTCGCTCATCATGGGGCGTTTGTCGGTGCGGGACTCCACCCCACGACTGAGCTGCGACAGGGCAATCACGGGGCATTGCAGCTCTTTGGCCAGCATCTTCAGGCCGCGCGATATTTCACCGACGGCCGTGGCGCGGTTTTCGTCGCTCATGCTGCTGGACACACTCATGAGTTGCAAATAATCCACCACGATCAAACCCAGCTTGCCGCACTGCTTGGCCAGGCGCCGGGCATTGGCGCGCAACTCGCTCACCGTCAAGCCCGGCGTTTCGTCAATGTGCAGCGATATGTTGCGCAGCTTTTCAATCGCCTCGGTCAGGCGCGGCCACTCGTCGTCGGTCAGTGCGCCGGTGCGCAAATGGGTCTGGTCAATGCGGCCAATCGAGCCGACGATACGCACCGCCAACTGCGACGCGCCCATCTCCATCGAAAACACCGCCACCGGCAGGCCTTCATTGAGTGCCACGTGCTCGGCGATATTGATGGCCAAAGCGGTTTTTCCCATGCTCGGTCGCGCCGCCAAAATCACCAAATCACCGGCTTGAAAGCCTGCGGTCATCCGGTCTAAATCATAAAAACCGGTCGGCACACCCGTCACATCGTTCGGGTTTTCGCTCATTTCGGTCACGCGGTCGAGTAGACTGACAACCAGCGTGTCCATGCTTTGAAAACCCTCTTTCATGCGGGAGCCCTGCTCGCCGATTTTGAAGATTTTTTGCTCGGCTTCGTCCAGGATGGTGGCGATGTCTTTGCCTTGCGGGCTGAAGGCGTTGGTTGATATTTCGTCGCTGGCAGCCACCAGCTTGCGCAGGATGGAGCGCTCACGCACGATCTCGGCATAACGCCTGATATTGGCGGCGCTCGGCACGTATTGCGCGAGGGAATTGAGATAACTCAGACCCCCGACTTCATCGGCCTTGCCCTGGTTTTGCAGGTGCTCGTACACGGTGATGACGTCTGCTGGCTTGGTGGCGTTGATCAGCGCGCCCACAGCGGCATAAATCAGCTTGTGCTCGGCGCGGTAAAAGTCCTGGTCGGTCAGCAGATCACCAACGCGGTCCCAGGCGGTGTTGTCCAGCAGCAAGCCGCCCAGCACGCTGGACTCGCCCTCGATCGAATGCGGCGGGATGCGCAGTTGGGCGATCTGGCGGTCGGGGCTGTAGCCCGGTTGGTCAAAAACTGAAAGTACGGCGGACATGGGTTTCCTGAATTAGGATTTTTTTGCAAGCCAAATGGTACGCCTTGCAGGCGATAAGAGCTTGTATAAAGCTGTGGATAAACTCTGGAAATGGGGTGTAAATCAAGCGAAAAGCTGTGCGCAAGCCAGCTTCGCGTTTGGCCATAAAAAAAAGCCGCTCACGGAGCGGCTTTTTTCGAAAGCGGAAAAAGCTTACGCTGTTTCGCCGTACACCGTCACGGTGATGTCCACCAGCACGTCTGTGTGCAGAGCCACGCTGACCGAATGGTCGCCCGTGGTTTTCAGTGGGCCAACCGGCATGCGGATTTGTGACTTGGCGACTGCAAAGCCTTGCTTGGTCAGCTCGGCAGAGATGTCGTGGTTGGTCACAGAACCAAACAAGCGGCCATCGACACCGGCTTTTTGGGTCAGCTTGATGGTGGTGCCACCGAGCTTGGCGCCTTGCGCTTGTGACTCGGCCAGCTTGGCAGCGGCTGCTTTTTCAAGTTCGACGCGCTTGGCTTCAAACTCGGCCTTGTTGGCTTCGGTGGCGCGGCGTGCGCGGCCTGAAGGGATCAAAAAGTTGCGTGCGTAGCCGTCTTTGACTTTGACGACTTCGCCCAGGGTGCCGAGGTTAACGACTTTGTCTAACAAAATGATTTGCATGGTCGTGCTCCTTACAGGCTTTTGTGCTGGTCGCTGTATGGCAGCATGGCCAAGAAGCGGGCGCGTTTGACAGCGGTGTTGATCTGGCGCTGAAAAATCGCGCGCGTGCCGGTCAGGCGTGCAGGGATGATCTTGCCGTTTTCGGCCACAAAGTCACGCAGGGTGTCGATATCTTTGTAGTCGATTTCTTCAACGCCAGCGGCGGTAAAGCGGCAAAAGCGCTTGCGCTTGAACAGCAGGGATTGTGTGTTGCGCTTGGGGCGCTTGTCTTTGTTGAAACGTTTTGGTCCGGGCATGATGGACTCCTTAAATTAAGTGATGTCTTGAATGTGAAAGACGATGCTTTTACTGGTGCGTGCATTGATCAAAAAACCGGTAAACAACTGAAGCTTGCCTAACTCGGTATTGGCTGAGGCTTCAGCCAAGGCTCCAAAGGCAACGGCTCGAACTGTCAATTTGACTTGCCTGGTAACGCCTGCTTCTTGCATCTCTGACTCGTGTTCGAGAACGATGTTGAGGGCGGGGATACCGGCTGGCGTGTAACGAAGAGGACTTGCCTCAGCGATACGCGCCGACAATTTAACCGTGTTGACCTGGTTCAATGCGTCAGTGTTTAGCGGTCAACTATTAACGATCATTTCCAGCGTATTCAGCTTGTTGGGTCTTGCGCGCTTCTTCACGCTCGACATTACGCATCATCAAGGATGGGCCGGTTTCGGCTTTCTTCTTGACCACGGTCAGGTGGCGCAGCACGGCATCGTTGAACTTGAACGCGTGTTCAATTTCTTCCATCACAGCTTGTGATGCTTCGATGTTGATGCACAGGTAGTGGGCTTTACCGAGTTTTTGAATCAGATAAATGAGCTGGCGACGGCCCCAATCTTCAACACGGTGAACAATGCCACCGCCGGCAACAATCATGCCCTTGTAACGTTCCAGCATGGCTGGGACTTGCTCGCTTTGATCCGGATGGATCAGCAAGACGATCTCGTAGTGACGCATAAGACTCCTTTTGGATGGATAAAAAGCTGCCCCGGCGTCTGGTACGGGTGCAGCAAGGTAGCCCATGATTATAGCTTTTTTATATCTGGGTAGCAGAATGCCATCCACCCGCTGATTCCAACACGCTTGGGCCTGCTGGCTGAGGCGTGGCGTGCCAAGCTGGCCCGTCCGCACGGGAGCAGCCTGGATTTTTGGAATGAGGGCGGCTCGGCTTAGTTGGCCAACTGCTTCCAGGTCGCAATCACCGTGTCGGGATTCAGCGAAATCGAGCCGATGCCCTGTTCTTTCAGCCACTGGGCCAAATCCGGGTGGTCGCTGGGGCCCTGCCCGCAAATACCCACGTACTTGCCCTGCCGCTTGCAGGCCGAAATGGCCATCGCCAGCAGCGCCTTGACGGCCGGGTCGCGTTCGTCGAAGTCCTGCGCCAGAATTTCCAGGCCAGAATCCCGGTCCAGCCCCAAAGTCAGTTGCGTCAGGTCGTTGGAGCCAATTGAAAAACCGTCGAAGTATTCCAGAAACTGGTCAGCCAGCACCGCATTGCTCGGCACCTCGCACATCATGATGACCCGCAGGCCGTCTTGCCCGCGCTTCAAACCATGTTGCGCCAACAGCTCAGTGACTTTGGCCGCTTGGGCCAGCGTGCGTACAAAAGGCACCATGACTTCAACATTGGTCAGACCCATGTCGTTGCGCACACGCTTTAAAGCTTCACATTCCATGGCAAAGGCTTCGCGAAAGTCTTTACTGATGTAGCGCGCTGCGCCGCGAAAGCCGAGCATTGGATTTTCTTCTTCCGGCTCATAACGCGACCCACCGATCAGCTTGCGGTATTCGTTGGACTTGAAGTCTGACAAGCGGACAATCACCGACTTGGGCCAAAAGGCCGCCGCTATGGTGGCGATGCCTTCAGCGACTTTGTCAACATAAAAAGCGCGTGGTGAGGCATGGCCACGGGCCACGCTTTCAACCGCCTGCTTCAGGTCGGCATCAATGTTGGGGTAGTCCAAAATAGCTTTGGGGTGCACGCCAATGTTATTGTTGATAATGAATTCCAGTCGCGCCAGACCCACGCCCTGGTTGGGGATCTGGCAAAAGTCAAACGCCAGTTGCGGGTTGCCGACGTTCATCATGATCTTGATATCGATCGGCGGCATCTCGCCGCGCTGCACTTCGGTGACTTCCGTTTCCAGCAAGCCGTCATAAATGTTGCCGGTGTCGCCCTCAGCGCAGCTAACTGTCACCAGCATGCCGTCTTTGAGCATGTCGGTCGCGTCACCGCAACCGACCACAGCTGGAATGCCCAGCTCGCGCGCAATGATGGCAGCGTGGCAGGTGCGGCCGCCCCGGTTGGTGACGATGGCGCTGGCGCGCTTCATCACCGGTTCCCAGTTTGGGTCGGTCATGTCGGTGACCAGCACATCACCTGCTTGCACCTGGTCCATGTCCTTGATGTCATGCACGATGCGGACCGGGCCGGTACCGATTTTTTGGCCAATCGCGCGGCCTTCAGCCAGCAAGGCGCCTTTGGCCTGGTTGGTTTTGAGTTTGTAGCGCATTTCGGCCTTGCCTTTGGACTGGCTTTTGACAGTCTCGGGCCGGGCCTGCAAGATGTACAGCAGGCCATCGGTGCCGTCTTTGCCCCACTCAATGTCCATCGGGCGGCCGTAATGGGCTTCAATGATCAGCGCGTACTGTGCCAACTGCTGCACGTCGGTGTCTGTCAGGGAGTAGCGGTTGCGCAGCTCGGTCGGCACGTCGGTGGTCTTGACCAGCTTGCCGCTGGTCTTTTTCTCATCAGGGGTGGTGAATTCCATTTGCAACAGTTTGCTGCCGAGATTGCGCCGGATCACCGCGCGCTTGCCTGCTTTGAGCATCGGCTTGTGCACATAGAACTCGTCGGGGTTCACAGCGCCCTGCACCACCGTTTCACCCAGGCCATAACATGAGGTGATGAACACCACGTCTTCAAAGCCGCTTTCGGTGTCGATGGTGAACATCACGCCTGCTGCGCCCAGGTCACTGCGCACCATGCGCTGTACACCCGCCGACAGGGCCACGTCTGCATGGGCAAAGCCCTGGTGCACGCGGTAGCTGATGGCGCGGTCGTTGTAGAGCGACGCAAACACCTCTTTCATCTTGTGCAGCACGTCCTCAATGCCGACCACGTTCAAGAAGGTTTCTTGCTGGCCTGCAAACGACGCGTCGGGCAGGTCTTCCGCCGTGGCTGATGAACGTACGGCGAAACTAGGTTGATTGTTGGCCCCCACGCTCGCCACTGCGTGTGCTTCGCAGCCCCCCGGGGGGGCTGTGCTTGCTAGGGACGGCCCGTCGCTGCGCACGGCGTTGCCCGCGCTCAGCGCTGCAAAGCTGTCGCGCACGGCCTTTTCAAAATCTGCTGGAAAAGGCTGGGCTTCCACCAAAGACCTGATCTGGCTGCCCGCAGCCGCCAGGGCACGCACGTCGTCGGTGTCAAGCGCGTCAAGCAGGGCGTTGATTTTTTTGTCCAGCCCGGCATGGGCCAAAAACAAGCGAAAGGCGTGTGCCGTGGTGGCAAAGCCTGTTGGCACCCGCACGCCTTGCGGCCCGGTGGGCAGTTGGGAGATCATCTCGCCGAGGCTGGCGTTTTTACCGCCTACCGCCTCGACATCGCTCATTCTCAGGTTTTCAAAGGGTACGACTAAGGCGTCCTGTGTAAAAAGGTTGGACATGAAAATACTCCGGGAGGTTTAAAAACTGGGGGGCGAACATGCAAACGCAAGAACCGTGTTGTTGTTTTAAGCGGGTTGGGGCGGGCATGTTGCTGCGAATCGGGATAATTGCGGCAATTGTAGGGCGCTCCCAGTCGGTGCCTGCGCTCTGACCCGTCACTCACCCGAACCCATCTGTAGGCCAACATGCCCAATCGCACAGTATTTTTCATCTCAGACGGCACCGGCATCACGGCAGAGACCTTTGGCAACGCGATTCTTGCCCAGTTTGAAATGACACCGCGCCACGTCCGTCTGCCGTTTATCGACAGCGTGGACAAGGCCCACCAGGCAGTGCGGCAGATCAACCACGCCGGCGAAACGGAAGGCAAGCGCCCGATTGTCTTTACGACGTTGGTCAATATGGAGATCCTGGCGGTCATCAAGTCCCACTGCAACGGCATGCTGCTGGACATGTTTGGCATGTTTGTGGCACCACTTGAAGCCGAACTGGGCATGAAGTCCAATCACCGGGTGGGCCGGTTCTCGGACGCCTCGAAAAGCCAGGCCTATGACGACCGGATAGAAGCTATCAATTTCTCGTTGGCGCATGATGACGGCCAGAGCAACCGGGACCTGGCAAGCTCGGACGTGATTCTGGTGGGTGTCAGCCGCAGCGGCAAAACGCCCACCTCCCTTTATCTGGCCATGCAGTACGGCCTGAAAGCGTCCAATTACCCCCTGATCCCCGAAGATTTTGACCGCCGCCAGTTGCCGCCGGCACTCAGCCCGCACCGCGCCAAAATTTTCGGTTTGAGCATTGCGCCTGAGCGCCTGGCGCAAATCCGCAACGAACGACGCCCCAACTCCAACTACGCCAGCCTGGTCAATTGCCGCCATGAAGTCCACGAAGCCGAGGCGATGATGCGCCGCGAAGGCATACGCTGGCTGTCAACCACCACCAAGTCAATCGAAGAGATCGCTACCACCATCCTGCAAGAGATTCGGCCAGAGCGGCTGATCTACTGATTCAGGAATAAATTCAGGCTGCAGCCAAATAAAATTGGGTCTAGCAGCTACGCAATTGATAGCAAAAAATCTCAGCCCAGCAACGCTACGCCTTTGACCTGGGCAAAAACTTGGCTCCCAGGCTGTAAGTCCAGCGCCTCCAGCGACTTTTGTGTGATGCGGGCCAGCAATGTGCTGCCGCCTGCATCCAGCGCCAGCATCGCCTGACCAGGACTGTCAGCGCTGATGCTGGTCACCGTCGCAGCAAAAATGTTCAGCACACTGGTGCCTTGTTGGCGGGTCAGCGTCAGGCTGACGTCACGCGCCTGCACCCTCACCCGCACCCGCTGACCAAGCTTCAGCAGGGGATTTAGCAGACTGACTTGCCCGCCTGAAAATTCGGCATGGCTCAGGTGGTACGCAGGCTCTACCCGCGTGACCACGGCATCGATGATGGCGGCGGCCGCGTCGCCGTGGGCCAGCGGCAAGTCAAGCCGGGTCATCAACGCTCTTGTGGGGCCACTGGCGGTGACTTTGCCGCTATTGAGCAGCACCAGATGGTCAGCCAGACGGGCAACTTCATCAGGCGCATGACTGACGTAGAGCACCGGAATGCTCAGCTCGGTGTGCAGCCGCTCAAGGAACGGCAGCACCTCGGCCTTGCGTTCGACGTCAAGGGCCGCCAGCGGCTCGTCCATCAGCAGCAGTTGGGGGCTGGTGGCCAGGGCGCGCGCGATGGCCACACGCTGGCGCTCACCGCCTGACAAGGTTGCGGGTTGGCGGTGCAGCAACGTTTCAATACCGAGCAGTTCGGTGGCCTGGCTGACTGACACCTTGCGCTCAGCCAGCGGTATGCGGCGCAGCCCGAAGTCGAGGTTGCTCTGCACGCTCAAGTGGTTGAACAGATTGGCGGACTGAAAGACATAGCCCAGCGAACGGGTGTGCACTGGCTTGAACACGCCCTTGCCGACCGCTTTTTCGTCGTCTTGCCAAACTTCGCCATTGACCAACAGCTTGCCGCTGGGCGCACGTTCCAGCCCGGCCATGCAGCGCAGCAGCGTGGTTTTGCCAGAGCCTGACGGGCCAAAAATAGCCGTCACACCGCGACCCGGCAGTTGCAAAGACACGTCGAGCGAAAAGTCGCCTAAAACCTGCCTGAAAGCAGCCTGGATGCCGTTCATCGTGCCTTCGGCGCTTGCAGCCACTGCAGGCCCAGCAAAATAGCAAACGCAAACACCATCAGCCCGCCCGCCAGCCAGTGTGCCTGGGTGTATTCAAGTGTCTCGACCAGGTCGTAGATGTGCACCGACAGCACCCGCGTCTGGCCGGGCAGATTGCCGCCCAGCATCAACACAATGCCGAACTCGCCCACCGTGTGTGCAAAGCCCATCACGGCCGCTGTCAGGTAGGCCGGTTTGCAAAGCGGCAGCACCACGCTAAAGAAGGTGTCCAACGGCGAAGCGCGCAGCGTGGCGGCAGCCTCCAGTGGAGCGCGGCCGAGCGCCTCAAACGCATTGCCAAGGGGCTGCACCACAAATGGCAGTGAATAAAACACCGAGCCCACCACCAAACCCGCAAAGCTGAACGGCAACAGCCCCCAACCCAGCGACTCAGTGAGCTGCCCCACCGGACCCTTGGGCCCCATCAGTACCAGCAAATAAAAGCCGATGACCACTGGAGGCAGCACCAGCGGCAGCGCCACCACAGCATTGACCGGGCCCTTGAGCCATGAACGCGTCGTGGCCAGCCACCAGGCCACGGGCGTGCCCAGCAGCAACAAAATCAGGGTGGTGATGCTGGCCAGCTTTAGGGTCAGCCAAACGGCTTGCCAAATGGCGTCCATCATTCGTAGCCGTATGCGTTCATGATCGCGCGGGCCTGACCTGACTTCATGAAAGTCAGCAATTGCAGCGCTGCCGGGTTGTTTGTGCCTCGCGCCAACAGCACGGCGTTTTGCTGGATCGGGCTGTGCAGATGGGCGGGCACCAGCCAGGCTGAGCCGCTTTTGAGCTTGTTATCCTCAAAAACCTGAGACATGGCCACAAAACCCAGCTCGGCATTGCCGCTGGAAATCATGCTGAAGGTCTGGCCAATGCTTTCGCCGATGACCAGCTTGGCTTGAAGCAAGGTAAGCATGCCGATTTTGGTCAAGGTTTCCATCGCGGCCGCGCCGTAGGGTGCCAGCTTGGGCGCGGCGATGGCCAGGCGCCTGAACTCGTTGCGCACCAGGACGGCCGCTTTTTCGTCAACCAGCCCCGGCTTTGCCGACCACAGCACCAAGCGCCCGGTGGCGTAGGTAAAAATGGTGCCCGCAACAGCAGCGCCGTCTTTTTCAAGCCTGGCGGGCGTTTCGTTGTCAGCCGACAAAAACACCTCAAACGGCGCGCCGTTGGTGATCTGCGCGTAAAACCGGCCGGTTGCGCCGTAAGACAACACCGCTTTATGGCCAGTGTCTTTTTCAAACGCTTCGGTAATACGCTTCATGGGGGCCGTGAAGTTGGCGGCAACCGCCACCTGCACTTCAGCCGCGACACCCATGCCTGGAACCAACAACACAAACAGACCCATCAGGGCTGAGTATCGTCTCAGGACAACAGCCAAATTAAGTGAAGCGGGTTTCATACTGGCATTGTATTTTTAATACCAGCCTGTCCACCAGCGCTGATTACCCGGCTAGAGGTGGACGAGAGGTTGACGAGGGGTCAACGTGGTGCCGACGCGGCGCAGCGGCGCTTGAACTTGGTGTTGGACTTGGCCCGGGTGACAAAAAAGGCGTTGACTTGATGGATCACAAACAGCCGCTGAAAGTCCACATACCCACAGTCCAGTAAATATCAAGCACCGGACTCAATATGCAGCAGGTCCAAGGTGCTGACCTCGTGCATCTTGCAGTCGATGCTATGAATGAACGTGGGAATGGAGCCGCGCAAGTCCAGCGGGGTGTGGAGCAGACTGAAGTGGCTAAAAACCATAGTCCACCATCAACTTACGACACCCTGATGTAAAAAACGTTGGGACACTACTGGAAAACCCTATATCGCATTTAGTTTTTATCAATGGGTATCAGATTTTTATTGGTTTTTTATAACCTAACATACGCCCCGTACTGCAAATCAGCGTCTCTTCAACACCATTTAAGGAATTCACATGTCTCTTATCAATACCCCCATCGTCCCTTTCAAGACCACCGCCTTTCACAACGGCAAATTCTTGGACGTGTCTAACGAATCCATGAAGGGCAAATGGTCCGTTCTGATTTTTATGCCCGCCGCGTTCACCTTCAACTGCCCCACCGAAGTTGAAGACGCTGCTGACAACTATGCCGAATTCCAAAAAGCAGGTGCCGAGGTTTACATCGTGACCACCGACACCCACTTCTCGCACAAAGTGTGGCATGAGACCTCACCGGCTGTTGGCAAGGCCAAGTTCCCACTGGTCGGCGACCCAACCCACGTGCTGGCCAAGGCTTTTGACGTGTACATCCCTGAAGAAGGCCTGGCACTGCGCGGCACCTTCGTCGTCAATCCTGAGGGCATGATCAAAACGGCTGAAGTGCATTCGAACGAAATCGCCCGTGACGTCAAAGAAACCCTGCGCAAGCTCAAAGCCGCCCAGTACACCGCCGCCCATCCTGGCCAGGTTTGCCCTGCCAAGTGGAACGAAGGCGCCAAGACGATTGCCCCGTCCATCGACCTCGTCGGCAAGATCTAAGCGCCCTGCCTTCCCGAATCAGGCCCGGGCCCAGCGCGCACATGCGCGTTGCCCGGGCTTTTTTGTTTCTATCGACCCCTGAAAGTGAATCCGCCATGCTTGACGACGCCACCAAAGCCCAACTGAAAAGCTACCTCGAACGCGCCACCACGCCCATCGAAATCGTTGCGTCGCTGGACGACAGCCCGGCCTCTGGCGAGATGCAGTCCATGCTCAACGATGTGGCTGAAGCCTCGCCCCTGATCAAACTGACGATCAGCAGGGACGACAAACAGCGCAAGCCGTCTTTCTCAATCAATCGCCCGAGTGAAAACCACGGACCGCGCTTTGCCGGCTTGCCGATGGGCCATGAGTTCACATCGCTGATCTTGGCGCTTTTGCAAGTGGGCGGCTATCCGCCGAAGGTCGAGGCAGACATCCTTGAACAGATCCGCGCCCTGGAAGGCAATTTCAACTTTGAAGTTTATGTCTCGCTGACCTGCCACAACTGCCCCGACGTGGTGCAGGCGCTCAACGTGATGGCCGTCCAGAACCCGAACATCCGCGCCACCATGATTGAAGGCGGCTCCTTCCAGAATGAAGTCAAAGAGCGCCAGGTCATGGCCGTGCCGACCATCTTTTTGAATGGCACCGAATTCGGCCAGGGCCGGATGAGCCTGGAGGAAATTCTTGCAAAAATCGACACCAAAGGCGTCGAGCGCGAAGCCAAAAAGATTGATGCCAAGGCAGCCTTCGACATGCTGATGGTCGGTGGTGGCCCCGCTGGTGCAGCCGCCGCAGTCTATGCGGCACGCAAGGGTATCCGCACCGGGGTGGTGAGTGAAAACATGGGCGGCCAGACGCTTGATACGCTGGGGATTGAAAACTACATTTCAGTCAAGGAAACACATGGCCCTAAATTTGCGCTGGCACTGGAAGAGCAGGTCCGCAGCTACGACGTGGACATCATGAACATGCAGCGCGCCAAGGCGCTCAGGCTCAACACCGGCCTGGACAAAAACCTGATTGAAGTCCAGCTTGAAAGCGGCGCGACCGTGCGCAGCAAATCGGTGGTGATCTCTACTGGCGCGCGCTGGAAAAACATCAATGTTCCTGGTGAGCGCGAATTGAAAAACAAGGGTGTGGCGTATTGCCCACATTGCGATGGCCCGCTGTTCAAGGGCAAGCATGTGGCGGTGATTGGTGGCGGCAACTCAGGCGTTGAAGCCGCCATTGACCTGGCTGGCGTGGTCGGCCAGGTGACGCTGATCGAGTTTGACAAGGCCTTGCGCGCTGATGCGGTGCTGGTGCGCAAACTGCACAGCCTGCCCAATGTGACGGTGATCACCCATGCCCAGACAACCGAAATCACCGGCGACCAGAAAGTCAACGGCCTGATTTACAAGAACCGTGCCGACGACCAGTTGCACACCGTGGCGCTGGAAGGCGTGTTCATTCAAATTGGACTGGTGCCCAATACCGACTGGCTCAAGGGCGTGGTGGCGCTGTCAAAACACGGCGAAATCATCGTCGATGAAAAAGGCCAGACCTCTGTGCCGGGCGTGTTTGCGGCGGGCGACGCCACCACCGTGCCGTTCAAGCAGATCATCATTGCCGCTGGCGACGGTGCCAAGGCAGCGCTGGGTGCCTTTGACCACTTGATGCGGATGTCTGCGCCAGCCTGATGGCCCAAGGGCGGCTTTGACCTTGAGGCGATGCGCTGGTAGGGGCTTTGAGGAGAGTCAAGGTGAACTGTGTGTTGACGGCACGGATCACCTGCTGTTTTGTCACACTTATCGTCGCCCTTTTGGTCAGTCTTGTGCTTGTCTTGGGTGGTAAGTTGGTTGTTTTAAGCATCTTCCTAACTGCTGGTTGACAATAGAAACATCGGGCCCATTGCCGCCCCTGATCAGCTATTGATGACCGCCACTCCACTTCGCTCTACCCGAGGCCTGCCAGTCAGCCGCAACACAGCCATTGCACTGGCGGTGGTGGCTTTGCATGTTGGCTTGATAGCGGCCTTGCAAAGCGGACTGTTGATGCGGGCTGCAGAGGTGGTGGTGCCGGTGGAACTGCTGTCGCAAATCATCGATCCTCCCGCACCTAAAGTGGCGCCTCAGCCGCCGACCCCTGCACGGGTGCCGGTACCACTTGAGCAGCCCCAAAAACCAATTGCCAAGGCGCCCACACCCGAGGCGCCGTTGCCGATGGCGATCAAAGACGCTGCGCCTGCGCCAAATGCCCCGATGGTCATCACCGCGCCCCAGCCGGCACCTGCACCGATGGCTGCCCCGGTAGCGGTGGCACCTGCTGCACCTGCTGCACCTGCTGCACCTGCTGCACCTGCTGCACCTGCTGCACCGCCCGCACCGTCCGCACCGCCCTCGGTGCAGTTACCGTCCAGCGATGCTGATTACCTGCAAAACCCGCGACCGCCCTACCCGCCCATCAGCCGCCGCATGAACGAACAGGGAAAAACCACCGTGCGCGTGCTGATTGGACCCGACGGCCAGCCGCAGCGCGCCGAGATTGCCAAATCCAGCGGCTTTGGCCGTCTGGACGATGCTGCCCTGGCCACCGTGATGCGCTGGCGCTTTGTGCCCGGCAAACGCGGCGGCGTTGCAGAGGCCATGTGGTTTAACGTGCCCATCAACTGGGTACTCGAATGATTTTTTTGATGTCTGGAGTTTTGAAATGAATTCGCAATTTGGCCTGGCCAACGTCTGGTCGCAAGGTGATCTGGTCACCAAATCGGTCGCGGCCCTGCTGCTCATCATGTCGCTGGCGTCGTGGATGGTCATCATCATCAAAACGCTGGACCTGATCAAGTACAAACGCATCGCCAAAAGCGCCGAAGGCTTTTGGCACAGCCAGGATTTTCAGGCCGGCCTGACCCACCTGGGCGCAGACGATACCAATCCATTTCGCCAGATGGTGATAGAAGGCCGTGAAGCCACGCTGCACCACCAGAGCACCAAAGCACGCCTGCATGACGCACTCGACATGAGCGACTGGGTCACACGGACGCTGCGAAACTGCATGGATGAATTTACGGGCAAGCTGCAATCAGGCTTGGCCATTCTTGCATCGGTCGGTTCGACCGCGCCGTTTGTGGGTCTGTTCGGTACCGTCTGGGGTATTTACCATGCGCTGCTGTCGATTGGCGCTGCGGGCCAGGCCACCATCGACAAGGTGGCCGGGCCGATTGGCGAATCGCTCATCATGACGGCGCTGGGCTTGGCGGTGGCCATTCCCGCTGTGTTGGGCTACAACGCGCTGGTGCGCGGCAACAAGGGTGTGCTGCAAAAACTCAGCCGCTTTGCGCATGACCTGCATGCCTATTTTGTGACCGGTGAGCGGGTCAGATCAGGCGAGTTATCCGGCACTACCGCCCAGGTTGTGCCCTTGAAAAAAGCCTGAACGGAGAACAGCCATGGCCTTTGGAACCCAGGACGATTCGGACGAGGTGATGAATGAAATCAACATGACACCGATGGTGGACATCATGCTGGTTTTGCTGATTATCTTCATCGTCACCATTCCGGTGATGAAGCATTCGGTGAACATTGACTTGCCGCGCGCCACCAACGAGGCGCAAAACATCAAACCCGAAACCCTGCGCTTGTCTGTGGATGCACAAGGGGCCTACTTCATGAACGAAGCACCGATTGCAGACGCCGACCTTGTACCCAAGCTCAAGGCCGCAGCTACACAAAATCCGCAGCCCGAACTGCACATCCGCGGCGACAAGGCGGTGCGTTATGAGCGTGTTGCCCAGGCCATGGCGGCAGCCCAGCAAGCCGGTTTGCGCAAAATTGGCTTTATCACCGAACCCAAAAATTAACTCGCCAACGGGCTGGTTTTAGCTCGGCTTTTGACGGTGGACTACAGGCCGATGGCCGCAATGCCGGCCCGGGCAATTTGCGCATCTTCGTTGGACTTGACGCCGCTCACGCCGACAGCGCCCAGGCACTGCCCGTCTTTCATGATGGGCACGCCGCCCTCCAACATGCCAGCAATCGTTGGTGCGCTCAAAAACGAGATGCGTCCACCGTTGATAACATCTTCATAAACCTTGCTCTCACGCCGACCAAGCGCGGCGGTGTTGGCTTTGGCTGGCGCAATGTGGCTGGACACCGGCGCCGCACCGTCAAGGCGCTGCAGATGCAGCAAATGGCCGCCGTCATCCACAATGGCAATGGTGACTGCCCAGTTGTTTTTAAGGGCCTCAAGCTCGGCGGCTGCGGCGATGGCTTTGACGTCAGCGGAATCAAGAGTAGCTTTGGATTTCATGGGTGATGCGGTCGAAGGTAAAACCCTGAGCATACGCAAAAATGAGCCGAAAACGTGTACTTGGCCCAACATCACGACAAAGATCCCTTAAAAATAGCTTGATGAAATGTGGGGGAATCTATTGAAAAACCACCTGCTACCCCTAAAATCCGGTTTGTCAGCATTTGCTGAGCTATCTGGAGATCACTCTCATGAATGAAAATATCCACGCTCTCGACTACGGCCTAGCCACCTCAAGCGAACAACGCAACAAGGTGCTACGCAATACCTATTGGCTGCTGGCCCTGAGCCTGCTGCCTACTGTGCTGGGTGCCTACATCGGCATTGCCACCGGCATCACCCGTTCGCTCAGCGGCTGGCTGGGCTTGATTGTGTTCATGGCAGGCGCCTTCGGTTTTATCTTTGCCATCGAGAAAACCAAAAACTCGGCAGCGGGCGTGCCCGTGCTGCTCGGCTTTACCTTCTTCATGGGCCTGATGCTGTCGCGCATGATTGCCATGGTGCTGGGCTTTAGCAACGGCGCCTCCCTGGTCATGACGGCGTTTGCTGGCACGGCTGGCGTGATGGTGGTGATGGCCAGTCTGGCCACCGTCATCAAACGCGACCTGAGCGGCATGAGCAAATGGCTGTTTGCCGGAGCGCTGGTCATCATGGTGGCGGCGGTGATCAACGTGTTTGTCGGCTCGACCATGTTGATGGCAGTGATCAGCACGCTGGCGATTGCTGTGTTCAGCGCCTATTTGCTTTATGACCTGAAGCAGGTCATTGACGGCGGCGAAACCAACTACATCAGCGCCACACTGGCCATTTACCTGGACCTGTTCAATATTTTCCAGAGCATGCTGGCATTGCTTGGCATTTTTGGCGGCGAACGCGACTAAGCGCTGTCTGCGCTGATTAAAAACGGGCCTTCGGGCCCTTTTTTGTTGCCGTTAGATCTTCAGGTCAAACACCGCAATCGACTCCACATGCGCCGTGTGCGGAAACATGTTGACCACCCCGGCTGACGTGCAGCGGTAAGCCCCGCCACCCTTGTCATTATTCACCAGCACCCCGGCGTCACGCGCCAACGTGGCCGGGTTGCAGCTGACATACACAATGCGCTTGGGCAGCACCCAGTCGCCGAGTGCCAGGCTTTGCTGATGAATGCCGTCATCACAGGGCACGCCAGTGACCCGTTGCTGGTGCAGCGCCGCCAGCGACTTGAACAGCTCAAATGCGCCTTCACGCGGTGGGTCAACCAGCCATTTGTCGGCCATGCCGTCTTTGACCAGCATCGCCGGCGTCATTTCAAACAGGTTACGCGCTATGAAAGTAGTCGCTGCTCTCTGGGGTTTTGCTTGGCCTGCAGCCTGATTTGATGGGTGATTTGCCAGGTCATTGGCGCGTGCACGCGCCACCAGCGCCTCGCTGCCTTCAACGCCCAGCACCTCACGCGCACGTGTTGCCAGCGGCAGCGTGAAGTTGCCCAGTCCGCAAAACCAGTCAATCACCCGCTCGCTTGGCTGCACATCCAGCAGGCGCAGCGCGCGCGACACCAGCACCTGGTTGATGTGCGGGTTGACCTGGGTGAAGTCTGTTGGTTTGAAAGGCATGACCACCCCAAACTCGGGCAGCGCATAGCTGAGCTGCGGCACATCCGCATCCAGCAGGGCGACGGTCTCTAATCCGCCGGGCTGCAACCACCATTGCAAGCCAGGGTTGATGGCGGCAAACGCCCGCAAGCGGATTTTGTCAGCGTCGCTCAAAGCCTCCATGTGGCGCAGCACCAGTGCCGTGATGCTGTCGCCGCAAGCGAGTTCAATTTGCGGCACCGTCTCCTTCGCGTCCAAGCTGGCAATCAGGGCGCGCAGCGGCAGCAGCATGTTGCTGACATGCGGCGGCAGCACCGGGCAGTGGCTCATGTCGGTCACAAAGCTGCTTTTGCGCTCATGAAAGCCCACCAGCACCTCGCCCTTTTTGCGCACATAGCGCACCGACAGCCTCGCCCGGTAGCGGTAGCCCCAGGCCGGGCCTTCGATGGCCCGCATCAGGTTATCGGCTTTGAGCTTGCCTATGTGCTGCAAATTGTCTTCAAGTACCCGCTGCTTGACAGCCACCTGAGCGCCCACATGCAGGTGCTGCATCTTGCAGCCGCCGCACGCACCCGTGTGCATACCAAAGTGGGGGCAGCCAGGCACCACCCGCTGAGACGATTCGCGGTGAATCGCCATCACCATCGCTTTTTCAAACGCCGCCTTCTTACGGTACACATTGGCGGTGACCACCTCATACGGCAAAGCGCCCTCAATAAAAACCACCTTGCCATCAGCCCGGTGGGCAATGCCCTGAGCCTCAATGTCAAGTGACTCAATGGTGAGCAGATCTGGCGGGTAGTCTTGCGCGGGTGGGGGCGACTGCGCAGCGGCAGGCGAAAGGACAGGATTTTCTTCAAACATGCGCGGATTGTCTCAGGCGGCGGTTTGCAAACTGTCGGCTGATGATGCTGACAAGCTAAAAAGCCTCAAACGCCGACCTCGGATGCTAGGGAAAGTACCAGCGCTCATGTTCATCAAATCGACTACAAACAAATTCCAAACAACAACGGAGACTTAAAGATGAGAAAAATTTCGATGAAATGGCCTGTTCGCCTTGAAACCCGACGGGCGCTGCTAGGCGCCGTATTGGCGCTGCCGATCGCTTTTGCGATCGTTGCATGTGGCGGAGATTCGTCACCACCCCAAACCTGGACCGCGTCCTGGTATGGCGCGCCGCAGGCTTATAACGAGCCCCCATTAAGCGGTAACGCAGCCAAATCCTTCCAGAATCAAACGTTTCGTCAAACGATGTACGTTTCGCAAGGCGGCACGGGCTTACGCATTCGAGTCTCAAACTTACTCGGTACGTCACCGCTTGCCGTCACCAGCATGCGTGTTGCGAGAAGCGCCGGTGAGTCCTCGATCGATGCTGCGAGCGACAAAGCCGTAACCTTTGGTGGCCAGGCATCGGTCACGATCCCGATTGGACAGGAAATTTATAGCGATTCGGTTGATTTTGTGGTCGCCCCATTGTCAAGCCTTGCGATCAGCACCTATTTCTCGGGCTCAGCGGCGTTTGAAACGGTGCACTCGTTGGGTCTGCAGTCGAACTATGTAGCGACTGGAAACGTTGCCTCGGCTGCAGCTATCACACCGACCGAGACCCTCAGTCGCTTTGCCTGGGTTACCGGCATCGACGTATACACCCCATCAGTGAATAAGGTCATCGTGACCTTTGGGGACTCGATTACCGACGGCTATAACTCGACTCCAAACAAGAACAATCGGTATCCAAACTACCTGTCGCGGACGCTTCTCTCGTCATCGAATAAGAACTTCAGCGTTGTAAATGCCGGTATTTCGGGCAATCGTTGGAGTTTCAATGGGGTTGGTCCTAACGGCAATGGCCGTTTTTCTCGCGATGTGCTGGATCGCACCGGCGCAACCCATGTCGTGGCGTTGTTGGGGATCAATGACTTTGGTATCCCCAGCCTCCTGGGCAATGCGGCCGAGCAAGTGACCGCCGCCCAGATCATCCAGTCGATCACCACTGCTGCTGCTGCTTCAAAAGCCAAAGGGGTGAAGTTTTACGCCGGTACTCTGACGCCGTTTGCAGGTACGACGATTCCAGGGTACTACACGGCGCTGGGCGAGGCTAAGCGTCAGGAGGTCAATGCCTTCATCCGAACGACCGCGTTAATTGATGGGTTCATCGATTTCGACTTGGCCATACGGGATCCGGCAAATCCGACGGCAATGCTTGGCAAGTACGATTCGGGCGATCGCTTGCACCCCAACGATGCAGGCTATGAAGCCATGGCAATCGCTGCTGCGGCGTTTTTACTGAAGTAAGTCATTTGCCCACCAGGGGGCCTATAAAATCTAGGTCCTCCTGGTGCGCAGGCCCGCAGACAGCTTCAAATTCCTCAAAAGTGACCTGTCCAAGCGAGTCATTTAGACTCGCTTTGGACGGCTGAAATCTGCCTCGGTTGTTTTTTAAAAACGACCGAGAAATATTCGATCTTGTGGCTGGACTGCTAAAGTGGTGGCAGCCATGAAAACACACTACGAACTCAAACCCACTGCACGCTTCGCCCAGCCGCTGGTGTTTGACTGGGACATGGCGGCTGGCGAGGTTTTTGGCCCTTCAGCGCAGTTGATTTTGGACATGGCGCGCTATGGCTCTACTCCTGCGCACCCTTTGCCTTGGGAGTGGACGTTCTCAAAAACGCCACTCAAGAACAAAACCGACATGGCGGCAATCCTGGGCTACCAGCATGAACTGCCAGCCGATCTGGCCGACTTTTATCCCAAATGGCAAGGCAGCGGCGCACCTGAAACCAGCTACACCGACGCCGATGGCGTCTTTGTCGTAGGAAACGACGCGCTGACGTTTTAAGCGCAGGGGCCGCGCATGATCACCGCCAAAGTCAACGACAGGCGAGTGTTTTCCCAGCTGGAAAACTGGGACCAAGGCCGCGCCAAGCCCAACGCCCAAGCCGTCCTGCTGATACGCATGGTGGCGCAGTTTCCGGGTTGATGGACTCCTTGGAAATATGGCTGGTACGGTTTATAGGGGGCAGGTCACTTAACCCCAGCGGCGATCACGCGCACGGTGATTTCTATCATGCCCATCGCTGAGTCATGACCTGAGGCGTGATCTGAGACGTGATGTCGCCGTCCGCGTTAGCGGACAATACAGCCATGGGAATCAGTCAGTACATCAAGGAAATCGGTCGCGGCAAAGACGGTGCGCGGCCCCTGACGCGCGAGCAAGCCACCGACCTGCTGGGGCAGATGCTGGACGGCACGGTCACCGACCTGGAAGTCGGCGCGTTTTGCCTGGCGATGCGCATCAAAGGCGAAACGCCTGACGAGATGGCGGGTTTTCTCGATGCGGTGCGCAGCCGCATGAAGCTGATTCCCGATGGCGTGGCACCTGTCGTGGTGCTGCCCAGCTACAACGGGGCACGCAAACTGCCGCTGCTCACGCCGCTGCTGGCCCTGTTGCTCGCGCGCGAGGGCCTGGCGGTGCTGATTCACGGCACGCCGACTGAAAACAGCCGTGTTTTTGTATCAGAAGTGCTTCTAGCCCTTGAAATTAATGCGCAATCAGATCCTAAAGTTATAGCTTCAGGTGAGGTGGCGTACGTCCCAACAGAGGTACTGTGCCCAGCTCTCAAGCGCCTGCTGGACGTGCGCCGCACCGTCGGCCTGCGCAACCCGGCGCACAGCCTGGTCAAACTGATGAACCCCTGCATCGGTAAATCGCTGATCGTCAGCAGCTACACGCACCCTGAATACGCCGTGTCGATGGCGCAAACGTTTGAGCTGACCCAGACCAGCGCCATGCTGCTGCGCGGCACCGAGGGCGAGGTGGTGGCCGACGCGCGCCGCATGCCGCAAATGGACGCCTTCATCAAGGGCCAGCGGCAACTGCTGCAAGAGGCGCAAGCCGGCACGCTCAGCACCCTGCCCGACCTGCCCAAAACCACCGACGCCGTCAGCACGGCGGCCTATATTCGATCGGTGCTTGTCGGACAGCAAGCCGTGCCTGCGTCGATTGCCATGCAGGTGGAACACATCTTGCATCTCGTGAAACAACTATGAAAAACGATATTCCCGCTCATTGCACATGGGTCGCGAACGGACGCTGCACCCTGGTCGGTGCAGGTCCAGGCGACCCAGAATTGCTCACGCTCAAAGCGCTCAAAGCCATTCAGGCAGCAAGCGTTCTGTTTGTTGACGACCTGGTCAACTCCGAGATCGTGGCTTTTGCCCAGCCCAGCGCGCGCATTGTGTACGTTGGCAAGCGCGGCGGCTGCAAGTCCACCCCGCAGGCTTTCATTGAAAAGATGATGGTCATGGCCGTCAAAGAAGGCGACAACGTGGTGCGGCTAAAAGGCGGTGACCCGTTTATTTTTGGCCGGGGCGGAGAAGAAATGGACGCCCTGCGCGCTGCAGGCATTGGCGTCACCGTCATCAACGGCATCACGTCTGGCCTGGCGGCGCTGACATCGTTGAACGTGCCGCTCACCCACCGTGACCACGCTCACGGCGTGGTGTTTGTGACTGGCCACGCCAAACCGGGCGATGCCGGCACCGACTGGGCGCTGCTGGCCGCCACAACGGCGCAGGCCAAGCTGACGCTGGTGATTTACATGGGTGTTGCGGGCTCGCAGCAGATTCAAAACGAGCTGTTACTTGGTTTGGCAGCCAGCACGCCGGTTGCCATCATTCAAAACGCCAGCTTGCCCACCCAGCGCCACGCCGTGGCCACCCTGGCAAACCTGCGCGCCACCATTGAGCGTGAGGGCCTGCAAAGCCCCAGCGTGATTGTGGTCGGTGATGTGCTGCAGGGCTTGGCTGCTCTGGCTAGAGACGCAGCGCATCAGCAAAAGCAGGCTTAATTAGGCGGGCGTAAAAAGCCTACCTTTGCGGAATTCTGTGGCGGGCAATATGCGGCCCGCCATCGTTCATCTCGGCAGGTCGCAGCGCCGCGTGCTTGGTCACCCGCCCCGCCATGCGCTTGCGCCACATCCGAAATGACGACGCTTTCATCTCGCGGCGCATCAGCGCAACCACAGCCGATTCATTCAACCCAAACTGCAACTCAATCGCTTCAAACGTGGTGCGGTCTTCCCACGCCATTTCGATGATGCGGGAGATGTCGGCAGGACTCAGGTCGGTGGTCATGGCTTGAGCTTACAACAGCCCCGCTGGCGACATCTAAAATAGGTTTCAAGCGGCGCTTTGTTTGCTATTTATTCAATAGCTATTAGCGCTTATATTCATTGTCTAGAGGCTTATTTGACACATAAATTTGATGCGGTCATCGTCGGTGCTGGTGCTGCGGGCCTGTTTTGCGCCGCCATTGCTGGCCAGCGCGGGCTCAAGGTGCTGGTGATTGACCACAGCGAGAAAGTGGCCGAGAAAATCCGCATTTCAGGCGGTGGGCGCTGCAACTTTACCAACCGCGAGGTCACGCCCGCCAACTTTTTAAGCGAGAACCCACACTTTTGCCGCTCGGCCCTGGCCGGTTACACGCCGCAAGACTTCATCGCCCTGCTGCAAAAACACGGCGTGCCGTTTCATGAAAAGCACAAAGGCCAGCTGTTTTGCGACCATTCGGCCGAAGACATCATCAACCTTCTGTTGGCCGAATGCGCAGCCGGAAACGTTGAGCGCTGGCAGCCTTGCAGCATCAAAAAAGTAACTTTTTCAGATATTGATAATGCCTCTAGCCCCATCAATTCAAGGGCGGGCAGCTATCAAATGGATACTGACCGGGGGCTGATCGAGACGCCGCAACTGGTCATTGCCACCGG
>CAMARI010000022.1 GCA_945860515.1 Polaromonas sp. YR568 | reverse complement strand
CCTGTCACGGGTATGCCAAAGTGTGCCTCGACCATGGGCGGCGTGTTGGGCAGCATCACGGCCACCGTGTCGCCCTTGCCTATGCCGTGCTTTTGCAGTGCGCTGGCCAGCCGGCGGCAGCGGGTGAACGTCTCTGCCCAGGTTTGGCGCAGGTCGCCATGCACCACGGCCAATCTGTCCGGGTAGACCTCGGCCGTTCGTTCAATGAACGCGAGCGGTGACTGGGCCGCATAGTTGGCTGAGGTTTTTGGCAGGCCGGTATCAAAAATATTGGGCATCTTGTCTCTTTCGTTTTATGTCAGTTCAGCTTCTAGAGCCGGTCGCGGTGCGATATTTCTACCACCAAGGCGCGGGCTGCCAGTTGGGCCACCAGGATTTCCGCCCTGGCGCGGTTTTTGGCATCCAGGTTGGCGTCCCATTCGTCGAGCAAATACACCTGTGCATGCGTGCGGTTGACGATTTCCTGCAGACTTTTAAGCTGCCGCTCCCCGGATGAAAAGCCACTAGTAACAGGCCGGCCGTCATCGTCAACAGCTACATTACCCAAAAACGCAAACGCCAATTTATCACTGGTTGGCCAATAGTAGGCGGCCGAGCCCAGCTGCGCTTTGAGCGCCACCAGCAGGGTTGACTTGCCCGAGCCATTGCTGCCGCGCACCAGCAGGCGGCCCTGCGGCTGGGCGCGGATGCGGGCCAGCACGTCGTCAACGCTGGCGCACACCACCGCCTCCTGACCATCAGACAGGGCCACGCCATCAAACTGAATGCGCTGGTCAAAGTTGACAGGGGGCTCTGGGCGCATGGCAGCGCAGGCGCCAGTCATGCGCGTCCACACGGCCAGCAGATCGTTCCAGCCGCTGGCCAGGCCGTGCACGTTGTATGACAAATCAATCTGCCGGGGCAGCGTGGCGGCCAGGGCAATCAACAGTCCGGTATCCGTCACGTTGCGCCCGGCTATCCAAGCCAGATAACTGAACACCACCACCAGCGCAAAAATGCCACTGACCGTGGCAATACCCTCCCGCGCCAAAATCGCCCTGATTTGCGCCCGCAGCGCATCGCGCAGCCGCAGCTTGAAGCCCGCATGCCACAGCCGGTAGTTGTAGCGGTTGCCAGCCGTGATGTTGTCCCAGGCGGTGTAGGTGTGGGCCGTCATGCGGTTGCTGGTGGCCTGCTGCGCCAGATAGGCAGCGGCCACCGGCCGGCGCAGCACGTATTGCAGGCCCAGCAGCAACACAAACACGGCTAAGTACACCCCAGGCAGCCCAGCATCAATCGCGAAACCCAACACGATGGTATTGAAGATCAGGCCAAACAAGAGCTTTAAATCAGCTTCCAGCTCATACACCAGTTCAAAAAATATCTGAAAGGTTTCGTTGGTTAAAAAGGGTTCTGTGTGCTCGCGCTGGGCCTGGTCGCCCAGCAGCTCTGGCTGGCTGCGGTTGTCACGTGCAAAACGCAACATGTAGCGGCCATAGGCGCCAAAGCCGGCCCGCTCGGCAAACACCCAACTGGTGGCGCCCACCACGTACGATGCCGACTGGGCCAACACAATCCAGACAAAGTCTGAAATCAAAAACTCCTGCTCGGCCACATCATGCCCGGCCTTGATGATGAGCGCGGTCGTGGCAGCGGCCAGAGCAGCCTCGACTACCAGAAAGAACAACATGAGGTAAAACGGGCGGCAAAGCAGAAACTCGACAAAGTCCCAGTTTTGGTAGGTCCTGCGATAAGGGGAACGGCCAGGTCTTAACGGTTCAGCGTTCATTAATCAACGATATTTGTCAAATAATAAAAATCAGCAAATGATGTCAACCATGCGCATCGAAATGCCGCTTAAAATCTACTTGCCAAGCTTGGAAGCAGTTCCATAGCGTAACAAGAGTCTGCAGCAGCCCTTAGTTGTTGTAATTCGTCCTCTTAACTCAAGTGAGACACCATGAACAATGCCACCGCAAAACCAAAGAAAAGCAAAAAAGCATCGAAAAAAGCACCAGCCAAATAAGTTGCTTCGGTGAATTTTAAAAAACCCGCCCTGACGCGGGTTTTTTTTCGGGTTTTTTTCTCAGTCATTTTTCGGGCTTTTTTACGCCTGAACCACAAGCTACCCGACAGGTCAAAATAGCGGTATGGCGATTCCACAATCCTTTATTCAAGAGCTACTGGCCCGCGCCGACGTGGTCGACATTGTGGGCCGCTATGTGCAGTTGAAAAAGGGCGGTGCCAACTTCATGGGCCTGTGCCCTTTTCATGGCGAAAAGTCGCCATCATTCAGTGTTAGCCCCGCCAAGCAGTTCTTCCACTGCTTTGGCTGCGGCAAAAACGGCAATGCCATCGGCTTTTTGATGGACCATGGCGGCATGACGTTTATTGAAGCCATCAAGGACCTGGCCCAGCAATACGGCCTGCAGGTACCCGAAGACGATGTGTCCCCCCAAGACCGGGCCAAAGCCGCGCAAATGCGCGAGCAGCAGGCCACCTTGACCAGCGTGCTTGAAAAAGCCGGTATTGCCTACATCAAGGCCCTGCGCAACTCACCCAAGGCGATTGACTACTTTAAAGGGCGCGGCCTGTCGGGCGAAATTGCCAAAACCTTTGGCCTGGGCTATGCGCCAGAAGGCTGGCGCAGCTTGGCCAGCGTCTTTCCTGACTACAATGACCCGTTGCTGGTGGAAAGCGGTTTGGTCATCACCGGTGAGCCTGGCGAAGAAAACGCCGCTGGTGAGGCCAAACGGTATGACCGTTTTAGGGACCGTGTGATGTTCCCCATACGCAACGTCAAGGGCGAATGTATTGGGTTTGGCGGGCGGGTTCTGTCTGACGAAAAGCCCAAGTATTTAAATTCACCCGAAACACCCGTTTTTAGCAAGGGGCGCGAGCTGTACGGCCTGTTTGAAGCACGCACCGCGCTGCGCGAGCATGGCTACGCGCTGGTGACAGAGGGCTATATGGACGTGGTGGCGCTGGCGCAGATGGGCTTTGCCAACGCGGTGGCGACTCTGGGTACGGCCTGCACAGCAGAGCATGTGCAAAAGCTGTTTCGCTTTTCCGAATCGGTTGTGTTCAGCTTTGATGGTGACGGCGCGGGCCGCCGCGCCGCGCGAAAGGCGCTCGATGCCGCCCTGCCCTTTGCGACTGATGTGCGTACCGTCAAGTTTTTATTTTTGCCCGCCGAGCATGACCCCGACAGCTACATCCGCGAGCACGGCAAAGACGGCTTTGCCGAGATGGTGGCCAAGGCGCTTCCCCTGAGTAAGTTCATGCTGCAAGCCGCCGCCGAAGATTGCGACCTCGACACCGCCGAAGGCCGCGCCCACATGGCCAGTAACGCCAGGCCGCTATGGACACTGCTGCCCGACGGCGCGCTCAAGCGCCAACTGCTGGCTGAGATTGCCGACAAGGTGCTGATTGATGTGCGCGACTTGCTGGAGCTGTGGCAACCTGCAAGCAAGGCTGGCGGCTACAAAAAGAGTAGCTACCCGCCCAAGGATTTATTGGCTGGCAGACCGAAATCATCGCTAAAATCGGGCCAAAACAGCGGCGAAAACGCGTTTTCAGGCTACCCTGATGATGCAGGCTACCCCGGCAGCGACGAGGTGGATTACTCAAGCTCAGAGCCGCATTTTTCGGCTCCTGTTGCCGCCACCGTCAAAACCACTCGGCGGCTGGCAGGTCGCCTGCAGCCCGCCAGTCGGGAAGACCGCGTGTTGCGGTTTTTACTGACCGAGCCGCAAAGCTGGGACTTGCTTGATAGCGACGAGCACCATCTGCTGTGCGCCCTGCCTGCCCCGCACGGCCCCCTGTTTGCGTGGGCTGAAAACCAGCTGCATGACCACGGCCCCCAGCCTTGGGCAGCCCTGCGCGAGGGCTTGCGCGGCCATGCGCACGAAGCCCATGCGATTGCCCAGATCTCGCAAATTCCCGAGGGCATTGAAGGTGACTTCAGCGAGGTGCGCAGCATCATCGACCAGCTCGTCAAAATCAGGCAGCAGCAGGAGATGCAGGAGCTCGCTGGACGTGCCGCCACTGACCCGCTGGCCATGCAGCGCTACAAAGAACTCGCCAACAGTCTGCAAAAATAAGTCTTAAAAAGTCAGCTTGATCCGCCTAAAAAACAGGCAATAGGGTACAATCCGATCTTCGATAGCGCAAACGCGACAGCAGCACCTCCGGCATCGGCCTTCCGCAAAGCGGAAATGCTCTACAAAAAAGAGCTGGCCACCGCTCCGCAAGGACTGCACACCAAATGTTCGCCCCTACAGTTTGTGTTTGGCCAAATATCTTTTCGGCCCGCGTTTTTTTATTCATGTCGTTTTCTTTTTAAAGTGCCCATTTGTTGCGTGTCGGCTTTTGGCTGGCGCGTTGTTTGTCACTGCTTCTGTGGATTCATTTTGTCAACCGGAGACCCGCTATGCCTTCGAAAACATCCAAAAAACCTGTCGCAAAACCTGTCGCAAAACCAGCCGTAAAACCGGCTGTGAAACCGGCCGCAAAACCGACTGTGAAATCAGGTGTGAAACCGGTTGTAAAGCAGGTCGTCAAGGCAGTTATAAAAGCAGTGGCAAAACCCGTCAAGAAAGCGGCAACCAAGCCCGCGACAAAGGCTGTAACAAAGCCTGCAAAGGTTGATAAAACAAAAAAACCCACAAGCTCTAAAGTGGTTCCAAAAACAGCTGCTAAGCCTATCAAAGCCGCAACGCCGGCAAAAGTCGCAAAGTCCCGTCCCTCCGCTCCGCTCCCGAAGAAAGCTCCCCTAGTGCCCACCAAGAAAATTGTCGAATCCAAGCCCCTGGCTGCCAAGCCAGTTGCCGCCACCGCTGAAGTTGTTGCGAAAAAGAAGCCCGGTCGTCCGGCGAAAGCGGTGGACGCCGGCAAACCAGGCGAGAAACCGGGTGCTAAACGCGGTCCAAAATCCAAAGGCGATGGTGACGAAGACCTGTCCGACGTTGTGGCTGAATTTGAAGAAGCGCCGGTTGCCGACGCGACCGAAAAAGTCAAACCCCTGCGGATGAAGATCAGCAAGGCCAAAGAACGCGCCTTGATGAAAGAGTTTGGCTTGGACGAAACTGTCCTGAGCGAAGAAGACATTCTGAAACGCCGCATGCGCCTGAAAGCGCTGATCAAGCTGGGCAAAACACGTGGCTACCTGACTCACGGTGAAATTTCTGACCACCTGCCCGACAAACTGATCGACGCTGAAACGCTCGAAGCTGTGATCCTGACGCTGAACGACCTCGGCGTGGCGGTGTATGAGCAAACGCCCGATGCAGAGTCGTTGCTGATCACCAGCAACGCGCCTGCAGGCTCAACCGAAGAAGAAGCCGAAGAAGCAGCCGAAGCTGCGCTGTCCACAGTTGACAGCGAGTTTGGTCGGACAACAGACCCGGTGCGCATGTACATGCGCGAGATGGGCACGGTTGAGCTGCTGACACGCGAAGGGGAGATTGAAATTGCCAAGCGCATCGAAGGCGGCTTGATGAAGATGATGGAAGCCATCTCTGAGTCCCCCGCCACGATTGCTGAAATTTTGCGCCTGGGCGAAGAAATTCGCGAGGGCAAGGTGGTGATTTCTACCGTGGTGGACGGCTTTACCGTTGCCGACGAGGCCGACGACTATGTAGCCGAAGAAGACTTCGACGAGTTTGACGAAGAAGACGATGACGATGGCAAGGGCGGCTCCAAAGCACTGACCAAAAAGCTGGAAGAGCTGAAAATAGAAGCGCTGAGCCGCTTTGACCAAATTGCCATCCACTTTGAGAAGGTGCACAAAACCTACGACAAGGAAGGCTACGGCACGCCAACCTACATGAAGGCGCAAAAGTCCCTCAGCGAAGAGCTGATGACCGTGCGCTTTACCGCCAAGACGATTGAAAAACTGTGCGACCTGCTGCGCGGCCAGGTGCTGGACGTGCGCAAAAAAGAGCGTGAGCTGCGCAAGATCATTGTTGAAAAATGCGGCATGCCGCAAGAGACTTTTATCAAGGACTTTCCACCCAATCTGCTGAACCTGAAATGGGTTGAAAAGCAGGTTGCTGCCGGCAAGCCGTGGTCTGTGGTGATGGCGCGCAACATTCCGCCAATTCAGGAACTGCAAACCAAACTGGGCGAATTGCAAGCCCGTGTGGTGGTGCCGCTGCTGCACTTGAAGGACATCAACAAGCGCATGAACGAAGGCGAGACCAACTCGCGCGATGCCAAGAAAGAAATGATCGAGGCCAACTTGCGCCTGGTGATTTCGATTGCCAAAAAGTACACCAACCGCGGTCTGCAATTCCTTGATTTGATTCAGGAAGGCAACATCGGCCTGATGAAAGCCGTGGACAAGTTTGAATACCGCCGGGGCTACAAATTCTCGACCTACGCGACGTGGTGGATTCGCCAGGCGATCACCCGCAGCATTGCAGACCAGGCGCGTACCATCCGCATCCCGGTGCACATGATTGAAACCATCAACAAGATGAACCGCCTGAGCCGTCAGCACCTGCAGGAGTTCGGCTTTGAGCCGGACGCCAGCGTCCTGGCCGAGAAGATGGAGATCCCGGAAGACAAAATTCGCAAGATCATGAAGATCGCCAAAGAGCCGATCTCGATGGAAACGCCGATTGGTGATGATGACGATTCACACCTTGGCGACTTTATTGAAGACGGCGCCAACACCGCACCGCTGGAGGCCGCGATGCAAGCTGGCCTGCGCGATGTGGTCAAAGACATCCTGGACAGCCTGACCCCACGGGAAGCCAAAGTGCTGCGCATGCGCTTTGGTATTGAAATGTCTACCGACCACACCCTGGAAGAGGTGGGCAAGCAGTTCGACGTGACGCGCGAGCGAATTCGCCAGATAGAAGCCAAGGCTTTGCGCAAGCTCAAGCACCCTTCGCGGTCAGACAAGCTGCGCAGCTTTATCGATACGCTGTAAGCGTCGAGACCCGAAAAAGCGTCTGTCCCTGTTGAAGGGCAGGCGCTTTTTTTATGGCTTTTTATGGTTTATTGATCAGGTGCGACCACTTCAGCATAGTCATACAGCGTGCCCAGAATTTCTTCAGCCCGCTCGTCAGCCGTTTCAGACAGCGTGTCGATCTGCGCAAAATAAGCATCCACATTGCGCGCACCACCCTCACCTTCGAGCAACCTTGCGGCGCGGTGTTCGTCCCAGCGCTGATGCTCCTGCGGCGTGAGGGTTTCTGAAAAATTACGGGCACGGTAACGAAACACCAGCTCGGCCAGCCGGTCGTCGTCAAACCCCACACGGCTAACCGCCAGCTCAGCGGGCGACAACTCACGAAGCTGGTTCAGGCGGCGGCGGTCTGCATTGCCGACAAAGCCGCCGTACAGGTCTTCGTCAACGTCAGGTGTATCAGCTTTGGGTCGATTGAAAAGCTCTGGCCAGATCGCGCTCATGTCGGGCAAAGCGCGGGCTTTTTCAGCGTTGACCAACGCAGCGGCTATGTCGATGCCCCACTTGGCAGCCATGTCAGCCGTCAACGTTTTGAGCTTTTTGACCACCATGGGCGACTTGTTCAAGTGCACCGACTTGATCGGCAGGCGCAGCACGCCGGCAGGCAAGTCAGATGACTTGCTGAACAGGCGCTGACGCAGGGTGGCGATATCAAGACCCGGCAGCTCGCTTGGGTCATGTGATAAGTCCCAGGCCAGGACTTCGTTTTTGTTGCTCGGGTGTGTTGCCAGCGGCCACATGACTGCCATGCAGCCGCGCTCTGGCGGGAACATGCCGGACACATGCAAAAACGGCTGGGCCAGTTGCTGACTGCTTGGAAAGCCAAGCTCTGCCGCCACGCGGTCTTTTTTGTGCAGGCTCAGGCAAAACTCAAACAGCTTGGGCTGTACGGTGCGAATCAGCCGTGCCAGTGCGATCGTGGCCCGAACGTCAGACAGCGCGTCGTGCGCGGCTTCGTGCAGCAGCCCATTGGCTCTTGCCAAATCTTCCAGCTTGAAGCTGGGGCGAATCGCGGTTGGGCTAATTTCTCCATTGAGCGGCTTGCGGTCATCTGGTTTTGTCGGCCATTGGATGCCATCAGGCCGAAGCGCGTAGGCCATACGCACCACATCCTGTATGTCCCAGCGGCCGCACTCGTTTTGCCACTCGCGGGCGTAGGGGTCGATCAAATTGCGCCAAAAGAGGTAACGCGTGACTTCGTCGTCAAACCGTATGGAGTTGTAGCCGACACCAATCGTGCCGGGCTGGGCGAGCAGCGCTTCAATTTTTGCAGCAAATTCATGCTCGGGCACGCCGCGCGCCAGACACAGTTGCGGTGTGATGCCGGTCAGCAGGCACGATTCGGCGTCGGGCAGGTAGTCGCTGGCAGGCTGGCAGTAGAGCATGACAGGCTCGCCCATCTCATTGAGGTCCGCATCGGTACGGATGCCCGCAAACTGCGCAGGCCGTTCACGTCTGGGGTTCAAACCAAAAGTCTCGTAGTCGTGCCATAAAAAGGTGTGTGACGTCATATATTGAGTAATTCCCAGCGAACAATATCCCGGTAAACCATACCGAATTCCCGAATTCGAATCGACCGCAGCCATTGTTCTTACAATCAATCATCATTCGGCGCGGAGCCTTGAAGTTTAAGTCTTGCCTTCGGTCCAATCGAGCTATCCATTCGTTCGTTACAAATCAAATGTTGTTAAAAAAACTGGCCGCAATAGCAGGCTTCCCTTTCGTTTTGAGCTGCGCTCAGGCTGCGCCTTTCACGCCTGCCAGTGATGCCGAAATTGTTGAACGCCTGCCAGGCCGAGCCAACCCGGAGATCCGGCGAGTTGATTCGCTGCGAAAACAGCTTGCCGCCCGGCCTGATGATTCGGGTTTGCGAATAGAAATTGCCCGCCGTTACTTTGACATGGCGATGGCATTGGGTGACCCGCGCTATGTGGGCTATGCATCAGCGGCTATCGCTCCGTTGGCAAAAACTGCAGGTCAAACGACCAACATACAAGCCGACTACCTGCTGGTGCTGGGGCTAATCCAGCAATTTAGCCACTCGTTTGAGCCGGCACTGGCCAACCTGGCCAAAGCCAGCCAGCTCAATCCCGAGTCGGTTGAGCCACTGCTCTGGCGAAGTGCCATCTTTATGGTACAGGCACGCTACACAGATGCAGCGCAGGAATGCGCGCGCGTTGCGCCTTTGGCAGAGCCCTTGCTAGGCTTAGGCTGCAGTGCTTATGTCGAAGCCAGCACTGGACGACTTGAAAAGACATTTGAAAAACTGTCGACTGCTGTCAATGCTGCATCCCAAGTCGCCCCCGAGTTGCAGCTTTGGCAAGCGACCCGGCTGGCCGAAATGGCATGGCGACTAGAGCGCTTTGATATCGCAGAGGGCTACTTCAAAAACGCGCTAAAGCTGGGCGTGACAGACCAGTTTTTGCTGGGCGCTTATGCAGATTTTTTATTGGCACGGCAAAGGCCGGACGAGGTCATTCGTCTTTTGGCCGATTGGGAACGCTCTGATATTTTGCTGCTTCGCCTGGCCTTGGCTGGCAAGGCAATGGGCGACAAACGCAGCAGCGACTGGGCCGCTCAGCTGCGCGACCGCTTTGCGGCTGCCGCCTTGCGCGGCGACCGTCTGCACGAGCAGGAGGCCGCGCGTTTTGAACTCGACGTCGAGGGCAATACCGCCAAAGCCCTGAGTTTGGCCAGCGCCAACTACCAAGTCCAAAAAGAACCGCGAGATGCTGAAGTTTTAATGCGCGCCGCCCTGGCAGCCAAACAAGCAAAAACCGCTCAGGTCGCGCTGGACTGGTTGCGCAGCAGCCGCTACGAGGACCCGGCAATGGAAAGGCTGGCCAAGCAGCTGGCAGCCCAGGGAGCCACACGATGAAGCGCTGGATATTGCTGCTGGCCTTGCTGCTACAAAGCCCAGTCTGGGCGCACAAACCCAGCGACAGCTACCTGACACTGCGCGCTGGCAGCAGTAACAATGTCGAAATACGCTGGGACATCGCCCTGCGTGACCTTGACTACGTATTGCAGATTGACCGCGACGACAACGGCGATTTAACTTGGGGGGAGGTGCGCCAGCGCGCCGGCGACATCACACGCTTGGCAACAGAACGACTCTCGATCACTGCAGCCGGCAAACCCTGCAATATGGTGAGCACTGCAGACCTGCAACTTGACAAGCACAGCGACGGCACCTATGCCGTGCTGAGCCTGAATGCGCAATGTGCAGTGCTCAGCGCCCCCCTGAAGGCCAGCTACAGCCTGTTGTTTGATGTCGACCCTTCTCATCGCGGGCTGGTGCAGTGGATAGTGCCCGGCGCAACAGGCACGCAGGCGGTGACTCAGGCGCTGGTGTTTGGCACTGAATCGGCTGAACAGACGCTGGCCTTGACGCCCGTCAGTGCTTGGCAAACCCTGCGCCAATATGCGGTTGACGGCACGTGGCACATATGGATTGGCTATGACCACATCCTGTTTTTGTTGTCACTTCTATTGCCTGCCGTATTGGTGCGTCGGGCAGGTCAATGGGACCCGGCACCCACACTGAAAGGCGCATTCGTTGAAGTTTTAAAAGTCGTGACTGCGTTTACCCTTGCGCATTCCATCACGCTCAGCCTGGCAGCCTTGCAGATCATCAGCTTGCCGTCGCGCCTGGTCGAGTCGGTCATTGCCGCCTCGGTGGTGATTGCAGCGCTGAATAACTTGCGCGGCACCATTGACAAAAAGCGCTGGGTCATGGCCTTTGTCTTTGGGCTGATTCATGGCTTCGGTTTCGCATCGGTGCTGGCCGACTTGGGCTTGCCTCAAGGTGCGCTGGTGCTAGCGCTGATAGGCTTTAACGTTGGTGTAGAAGTTGGACAGCTTTGCATCGTGGCCCTATTTTTACCCGTCGCCTTCTGGCTACGCTCAAGCCGTTTTTACCGGATCGGGGTATTGACCGGTGGTTCAATCATCGTAGCGCTGCTGGCATTCTGGTGGCTGATACAGCGTGCGTTTGACCTTTAAGCGCGGTTTTTTGGGATTTTAGGCACGCAGTAAATCAGACGCTAGCCCAATGAATAGAAGGGCTAGAGGCCCCTGATAGGATAGCGAAAAGAAAAAAGCCGCTAGCGTGATGCCAGCGGCTTTGAACAGCAAGAAGGGCCTCGAAGCCCGCCGCCCCGCTTAACCGGCTTCAGCCGATTCCGCCTCAGGCTTGGTCTTGCCTTCTTTCTTCGGCAGTGGCTGAATGTCGAGCAGCACCTCGCCTTCTTCCACGCCTTTTTCGTTGCTTGTGACTTTCATGTCTACCGTTAGGCGGCCACCATCCATCAGGCGGCCGAACAACAATTCGTCGGCCAGGGCGCGGCGAATGGTGTCTTGAATCAAGCGCTGCATTGGGCGTGCACCCATCAACGGGTCAAAGCCCTTCTTGCCGAGATATTTACGCAGCGTGTCGGTGAAGGTAACGTCAACTTTCTTTTCGGCCAGTTGCGTCTCAAGCTGCAGCAAAAATTTGTCAACCACCCGCAAAATCACGGTCTCGTCAAGCGCCTTGAAACTGACCGTCGCATCCAGGCGGTTGCGGAACTCTGGCGTGAACAAACGTTTGATATCAGCCATTTCATCGCCCGCTTCACGCGGGTTGGTAAAGCCAATCGTCGCCTTGTTCATCGTTTCGGCACCCGCGTTGGTGGTCATGACGATGATGACATTGCGAAAATCTGCCTTGCGGCCATTGTTGTCAGTCAGTGTGCCGTGGTCCATGACCTGCAGCAGTACATTGAAGATGTCTGGATGCGCTTTTTCAATCTCGTCAAGCAAGAGCACACAATGCGGCTTTTTGGTCACGGCCTCGGTCAGCAAACCGCCTTGGTCAAAACCCACATAGCCCGGTGGCGCGCCAATCAGGCGGCTCACAGCATGGCGCTCCATGTACTCGCTCATGTCAAAGCGGATCAGCTCAATACCCATGATGTAAGCAAGCTGTTTGGCGGCCTCGGTCTTGCCAACGCCGGTCGGGCCGCTGAACAGGAATGAACCAATCGGCTTGTCGTCTTTGCCCAAGCCGGAGCGCGCCATTTTGACGGCGCTGGCCAGTACGTCGAGGGCCTTGTCCTGGCCAAACACGACACTCTTGAGGTCGCGCTCAAGTGTTTTGAGCTTGCCCCGGTCGTCATTTGACACGTTAGCGGGCGGAATGCGGGCGATTTTGGCGACGATCTCTTCGACCTCGGTTTTGGTGATGATTTTCTTGCGCTTGGACGGCGGCAAGATACGCTGGGCAGCACCAGCCTCGTCAATCACGTCAATCGCCTTGTCGGGCAAATGGCGGTCATTGATGTACTTGGCAGACAGTTCAGCCGCGGCCTGCAAGGCAGCAACTGCGTATTTCACGCTGTGGTGCTCTTCAAAGCGCGACTTCAGACCTTTGAGAATGTCTACCGTCTCCTGTACTGTCGGCTCCACCACATCAACCTTCTGGAAACGACGCGACAGCGCTGCGTCCTTTTCGAAAATACCGCGATATTCTGTAAAGGTGGTGGCACCAATGCACTTGAGCTGGCCCGAGCTGAGCGCAGGCTTGAGCAAATTCGATGCGTCCAGCGTGCCACCGGAAGCAGCACCTGCACCGATCAGCGTATGGATTTCGTCAATAAATAAAATGCCATTCGGCTTGTCCTTGAGCGACTTCAGCACACCCTTCAGTCGCTGCTCAAAGTCACCGCGGTATTTGGTACCAGCCAGCAAGGCGCCCATGTCGAGAGAATAAACCTGGGCTTCCGCCAAAATCTCAGGCACATCTTTTTGCGTGATGCGCCAAGCCAGACCCTCGGCAATGGCTGTCTTGCCAACGCCAGCCTCACCCACCAGCAAGGGGTTGTTCTTACGGCGACGGCACAAAATTTGAATGACGCGCTCAACCTCGTAATGACGGCCAATGAGTGGGTCAACCTTGCCGTCTTTGGCCAGCTGGTTCAGGTTTTGGGTGTATTGCTCAAGCGGAGACTGTTTCTCATTCTTTTCAGCGCCACCCTCTTCATTCTCAGCAGCGCTTTCGCCGGCTTTGGCAGGCTCGGGCGGATCGCTCTTTTTGATACCGTGCGCAATGAAGTTGACCACGTCAAGCCGGGTCACGCCCTGCTGGTGAAGGTAGTACACCGCATGCGAATCTTTCTCACCAAAGATAGCAACCAGCACATTGGCGCCGGTGACTTCTTTTTTACCGTTTCCAGTGGATTGCACATGCATGATGGCGCGCTGAATGACGCGCTGAAAACCCAGCGTGGGCTGAGTATCGACATCTTCGGTGCCCGCCACTTGCGGCGTGTTGTCCTTGATGAAGTTGGCAAGTGATTTGCGCAACTCATCGACATTGGCGGAGCATGCGCGCAACACCTCGGCAGCGCTGGGGTTGTCCAGCAGCGCAAGCAACAAGTGCTCGACAGTGATGAATTCATGGCGCTGCTGTCGCGCTTCGACGAAGGCCATGTGCAAGCTGACTTCTAGTTCCTGGGCAATCATTGAGCTTCCTTTAGCTTGCTGCGTTAAATAACTGACTACTCTTTGAATATTGGCGGCGGTTTACGGCAATTCAATAGCTTGCTGTTGCCTCTTACTCCAACGGCTCACTCAGACACTGTAATGGATGACCGTGTTTGCGTGCCGCCTCTGTGACCTGATCAACCTTGGTAGCAGCCACGTCTTTCGAAAACACACCGCAAACACCTTTGCCATCGAGGTGGATTTTCAACATGATCTGGGTCGCGGTTTCCCGGTCCTTGTTGAAAAACTCCTGAATCACCATCACCACAAACTCCATCGGCGTGTAGTCGTCGTTCAGCACCACAACTTGGTACATCTGCGGTGGTTTTGTTTTTTGCGGCAGACGTTCGAGCACCACAGTGCCGCCGTCGTCTACCTTTTGCGGCTTGTAAGTCGGAGTGCTTGGGCTTGCAGGAGTTTTGGGTGGTTTTGTCGCCATGAATTTCATTCTAGCCATCGGTCAAGCTTTTTGCGCTGGGAGTTGGAATAAGTCAATAAAAAACCGCCGTGGGATGACTCCCAGGCGGTTTATTCATTCCATCAGTATGGGGACAAGTTACATATTTTCAATCATGACTTGACCAAAACCTGAGCAACTGACTTGCGTTGCGCCCTCCATCAGTCGGGCGAAATCGTAGGTGACCTTCTTGGAGGCGATTGATTTTTCCATCGAACTGATGATCAGGTCAGCCGCTTCAAACCAGCCCATGTGGCGCAGCATCATTTCTGCCGACAGAATCTCGGAACCGGGGTTCACGTAATCTTTGCCCGCATATTTAGGCGCCGTGCCGTGGGTAGCTTCAAAGCAGGCCACCGTATCCGACAAATTAGCGCCCGGTGCAATACCAATACCGCCCACCTGAGCAGCAAGCGCATCAGAGATGTAGTCGCCATTCAAATTGAGCGTAGCCACCACCGAATACTCAGACGGACGAAGCAGGATCTGCTGCAAAAACGCGTCAGCAATCACGTCTTTGACAATGATTTCCTTGCCTGTTTTAGGATTTTTGAACTTGCACCACGGGCCGCCGTCAATCAGCTCGGCGCCAAACTCTTTTTGTGCCAGGCCATAAGCCCAGTCACGAAAGCCACCTTCGGTGTACTTCATAATGTTGCCCTTGTGCACAATGGTCACATTGGGTTTGTCATTGTCAATCGCGTACTGGACGGCCTTGCGCATCAGACGCTCGGTGCCCTCGCTGGACACTGGCTTGATACCTATGCCCGACGTGTTGGGAAAGCGGATCTTCTTAACGCCCATCTCGTCTTGCAAAAACTTGATCAGCTTTTTGGCCTTGTCACTGCCGGATTCAAACTCGATACCTGCGTAGATGTCTTCCGAGTTTTCGCGGAAGATCACCATGTTGGTCTTTTCTGGCTCTTTGACAGGCGACGGCACGCCTTTGAAGTACTGAATGGGCCGCAGACAAACATACAAGTCCAGTTCCTGGCGCATTGCTACGTTCAGACTGCGAATGCCGCCGCCAACGGGTGTGGTCAAAGGGCCTTTGATCGACACAACATAGTCACGCACAGCATGCAGGGTTTCTTCGGGTAGCCACACGTCCGGGCCGTAGACCTTGGTTGACTTTTCGCCAGCATAAACCTCCATCCAGTGGATCTTCTTTTTGCCGCCGTAAGCCTTTGCCACTGCCGCATCAACCACCTTCAGCATCACTGGCGTGATGTCCTGGCCGGTGCCGTCACCTTCAATGAACGGGATCACCGGCTCATCCGGCACATTCAGCGAATTATCGGCATTAACAGTGATTTTTTGGCCCTGAGTGGGGATAACAATGTGCTTGTACATATTTAAAAAGTCTCCAGAAGGTACGGTAAGGTGCTTGTTAATGAGCAAAAACGGCCATAAACATGAAGGTCCACAGTCATAGTTCGGCACCATTTTAGGTAAAAACCCCTAAATTCTAGCCGTAAACGCCTTTCATAAGCCCACTGCAAAAAAGTTGAGTGTCCTGTCAACCGATTGCAAAGCGGTCTCGTTACGGTTAGGCCTCCGAAGAAATTCGGGGTAAATTTCCAATAACGTTATTTCAGGAAACCCAAAATGAACAAAATCCTCGCCGCTCTGATTTCTAGCCTGTTTGCTGTTGGCGCATTCGCCGCTTCCCACGCTGGCGCACCTATGGCCGGCGCTTCTGCTGCCAAGCCAGCCGCTGCTGCTGCACCTGCTGCAAAAGCTGAAGAAAAGAAAGCTGATGCCAAGAAAGAAAAAGCGACGAAAGAAGAAAAAGCTGCTGCCTCTGCTGCCAAGAAAGAAAAAGCTGCTGCTGACAAGAAAGCGAAAGCTGAAGCCAAGCCAGCTGCAAAAGCTGAAGCGAAAGCTGATGCCAAGCCAGCTGCCAAGTAATTAGCAGCTTTCCAAAAAATGCCCGCCTAGTGCGGGCATTTTTTTGGCACATTGAATCAATTGGTTTATGCTTTATTTTACTAATCGATCAACTATTGTTCGCCGCCATGATATTTACATTGCTATCGCTCGTTAAAAGATTCCTCTTAATTGCATCAATCGCGTCCTTATCGGCGATTTCGCTGACCGCAAAGGCGCAAGATGCGCCTCAAATGAATCTGGAACGCGTCAGGCTGGCAGCAGGCATGCACCGCCTCGACGTACAGATTGCAGCCACACCTGAGCAACGACAGATCGGGTTGATGTTCCGCAAGGACATGCCGCAGCACGAAGGCATGATTTTTGTGTTTGAGCAGGCCACACAGCAATGCTTCTGGATGAAAAACACCCTCTTGCCACTGAGTGCCGCGTTCATCGCTGACGATGGCACCATCGTCAACATTGAAGACATGAAGCCGCAAACACTCAATGCTCACTGCTCAGCCAAACCCGTGCGTTACGTGCTGGAAATGAACCAGGGCTGGTTTGCCAAAAAGGGCATCCGAGCCGGAGCAACGCTGCAGGGGCCTTTGTTTCAGACGAGCAGATGACGTAAAAAAACCGGCTCAAAAGCCGGGTTTTATGTTTTGCCCGTCAGCTCAAGCGAAGTTGGCTTCAGCAAAGCTCCAGTTCACAAGGCTTGCCAGGAACGTTTCAACAAATTTGGGGCGCATGTTGCGGTAGTCGATGTAGTAGGCGTGCTCCCACACATCAACTGTCATCAGCGCTTTGTCGGCAGTTGTCAGCGGTGTGCCTGCAGGGCCCGTGTTGACAATGTCTACCGATCCATCAGCTTTTTTAACCAGCCACGTCCAACCAGAGCCAAAGTTGCCCACAGCGGATTTGACGAAAGCCTCCTTGAATGCAGCATAAGAGCCAAATTTGGCGTTAATCGCTGCGGCCAGCGCACCGGATGGCTCGCCACCGCCAGCGGGTTTCATGCAGTTCCAGAAAAAAGTGTGGTTCCAGACTTGTGCTGCGTTGTTGTACACGCCGCCACTTGATTTTTTGACAATTTCTTCGAGGGTCATAGCCTCGAACTCGGTGCCTTTTTGCAGGTTGTTCAGGTTAACGACGTAAGCATTGTGGTGTTTACCGTGATGGTATTCAAACGCTTCCTTGCTGTAATTGGGTGCCAGTGCGTCGATCGCGTAGGGCAGTGAGGGCAGTTGGTGTTCCATGATTTTCCTTAGGGTTGTGGGGCTGAAAATTCAGCCTGGTAAAAAAAGTGTTGCGAAAAGCTTAACAGGATAATTGTAAAAACTAAATCAGACGCGGGCTTGACACCGTCAAATCAACCTGCCCGTCCATCAGGGTAGCGCGAACGGATTGCCCGGTACGCGTCTGGCTTACACGGGTAATGGCTTGGCCTTCGGTGTTGGCTATCCAGGCATAGCCACGCCGAAGCACGAGTTGAGGACTCAGAAGTTCAAGCCGCATGTTGGCCTGGGTCAAACGGTCTTTTGGGAGCGCAGAGCCGCGCGCCACAGCTTGGGAAAGGCGGGTCTTCATCGCATCCAGACGGTTCTGCAAGCTGTTTACCGTGGTGCGCTGGGCGTGTTGCAAATTTTGTTGGTACGACGCCAGCCGAGCATGCTGGCGCGTGACGTAATGGGACGGGCGACTCAAGTTTGAGGCCACGATGTCCAGCCGCTGGCTGCTGGTTTGCACCTGTCTGTCAAGCCCATTTTGCAGGCGAGTGGCCATGGCGGCCAGCACACCCAGCCAGACAGCCTGCGGCTGGGCGCACAGTTCAGCTGCTGCGGTAGGCGTAGGCGCCCGCATATCGGCACAAAAATCAGCGATGGTGAAGTCGGTTTCATGCCCCACCCCGCAAATGACGGGGACAGGCGACTCTGCGATAGTGCGTGCCAGAGACTCGTCGTTAAAAGCCCACAAATCTTCCATTGCCCCTCCGCCGCGCACCAGCAGCAGCACGTCCACTTCGCAACGTTGGTATGCCTTTAGGAGTGCGTCACGCAAGTCACCCGCGGCCTGCACGCCCTGAACGCTTGCCGGATAAATAATGGTCGGTATGTGCGGCACGCGGCGCTGCAAGGCCGTCACCACATCATGCAAGGCAGCAGCACCCAGTGAGGTCACAACACCAATACCCCGTGGCATCAGCGGTACATCGCGTTTGCGATCGGCTTTAAAAAGACCTTCGGCTTCCAACTTGGCCTTGAGTTTCAGAAACTGCTCAAAAAGGGTGCCCTGCCCGGCCTGACGCATCGACTCGACGATCAGCTGCAATTCGCCTCGCGCTTCGTAAACACCGAGCCGACCGCGCAGTTCGACCCACTGACCGTCACGCGGCTGAAAGTCCAGCAGCGTCGCCGCCCTGCGAAACATGGCACAGCGAATCTGCCCATCGTCATCCTTCAGTGAGAAATAGCAGTGACCGCTTGCCGCACGTGAAAAGCCTGAAATCTCCCCTTGTACGGCTACCGGGTTAAAGCGCGCCTCCAGACTGTCAGCAATGGCTTTGAGCAGCGAGCTGACAGGCCACAGTCGAACGCTGGAATCACGTTGAACCAGATCCGTCGAGTCATCAAGCATGGCAAAAACCTGTGGTTTCAAAGCGGAGATATCCCACACCGCGCCGCAATTGGCAGGTAGCGAATGAGGAATGCTTCGCAATCGTTGAAAAATGGGTCTGCACCATAGATTTAAAGGAACTTATTTCTGCTCAAAATTTCATCGTTTTGTCACATCTCAAGCCTGACGCGGTTCTGCGGCTTGTGCCACCGGGGTTGCCCACAAAGTTATCCACAAGTTCTGTGTACCGTATGAACAAAACGCGAGAGCCAAAATGCTCTCGACCATCGGCCGACGAACCCGTCAGGCCGCCTCTTTCATAAGCCATAATTCAGCTACTTTATCCGCAAGGGGACGCGCGTTGTTTTCCATCATTCAAGCTGCAGGCTGGCCTATCTGGCCGCTGATTGCCTGCTCAGTTTTGGCGCTGGCGCTGGTTATTGAACGTTTTGGCAGCCTGAAAGTCCGGAAAGTCGCGCCGCCCATGCTGGTGGACGAGGCTATCACAGTATCAAAAACAGCTGTTCCCGCCCCCGATGTGGTCACCCAGCTTGAGCAGGACTCACTTCTCGGGGAAGTGCTAGCTAGCGGTTTTCGGGCGCTGAATACGAACCCGCGCATCAGCGACGCTGACTTGCGCGCCACCCTGGAAGGCGCTGGGCAATTGGCAGCGCACAAGCTGGAGCGCTACCTGGCAGCGTTGGCCACCATCGCATCAGCCGCACCCCTTTTGGGTTTGCTCGGCACGGTGATTGGCATGATTGAAATTTTCGGCTCGCAGTCCGGTAGCGGCGCTGTTGGTAGCTCTACCGGTGGGGGTAACCCGGCTCAGTTGGCACAAGGAATCTCGATTGCTCTGTACAACACCGCGTTTGGCTTGATGGTGGCCATTCCGTCGCTGATTTTCTGGCGTTATTTCAGGGCACAAGTCGATGGCCACCTTCTGCAAATGGAACTGGCCTCAGAAAAGCTGCTCAGGCACTTAAATACCCTACGCAGGTCATGAACTTTCGAAAAAGATCTCGGGACGAGCCTGAAATCAACCTCATCCCTTTTATCGACGTGTTGTTGGTGGTGTTGATTTTTTTGATGCTGTCGACCACCTACAGCAAGTTCACGGAGCTGCAAATCAAGCTGCCACTAGCCGATGCCGAGCAGCAGCGCGACTACCCCAAAGAGGTCATTGTGGCGGTCAGCAGTGATGGCCGTTACATGGTCAACAAGGCGCTGGTTGAGGGTCGCAGTATTGAAACCTTGGGCGCGGCGCTGCTAATGGCCGCCAAAGCAGGCAAGGACAGCGTCATCATCATCAGTGCCGACGCCAGCAGCACACACCAGTCGGTGATCACGGTCATGGAAGCCGCGCGCCGAAATGGCTTTAACCAGATCACATTTGCCACCCAAAGCGCTGCCCAGGCCGGGGCGCGTTAGGCGATGACACACCAGGGCAACTGGCTTGCCCGCGCTTGGCGTGAGCGCGGCTTGGTAGCCTGCTTGCTGTGGCCTGTTTCGCTTTTGTACGGAGGGCTATCCGGTTTGCACCGGTGGCTGTATAGCGCCGGCATTCTCAAGATTGAGCGCTGCGCTGTGCCTGTGCTCGTGGTGGGCAACGTGGTAGCCGGTGGTGCGGGTAAAACGCCGCTGGTCATCGCCTTGGCCAAACATTTGCAGCAACAGGGCTTGCGGACAGGGGTGGTGTCGCGCGGATACGGCAGGCAGAGCCAAAACTGCCTTGAAGTACTGCAAGAAACCCCTGTTTTAGAGTCTGGGGACGAGCCGGCCCTTATTTTTTCCGCCATCAAAAGAGATGATTTTTCAGCGCCTGTCTTTGTAGCGAACCGACGCATCGACGCCGTCCACGCCCTGCTCGAAAAATACCCGGCAACGCAAGTCATCATCAGTGACGACGGTTTGCAGCACCACAGCCTGGCACGCGATCTTGAAATCACCGTGTTCGATGACCGGGGCATAGCAAACGGCTGGCTATTGCCCGCCGGGCCACTGCGCGAAAGCTGGCCTTCCGGCCACAAGCAGGGATTGGTGCTGCATACCGGCCAATCGCCAGCATTTGGCGGCTTTGTGTCAACCCGGCGTCTGGCTGACCACGCTCTGGCAGCAGATGGCCGCACGGTTTTGCTGGAAGATTTAAAGCATCAAAGCCTCATCGCCTTGGCCGGCATCGCCCACCCGGATGCTTTTTTTGACATGCTCAAAGGGCGGGGTTTGGAGCTGGCCGGCACGATCAGTCTGCCTGATCACTTTGATTTTTCGCACTACACGCTGCCGGTGCAAGCAGGCACCACTGTGCTATGTACCGAAAAAGATGCCGTCAAGCTTTTTAAATTGCCGACGAGCGCAGCCTTCAGACTGCTTGCGGTACCGCTTGAGTTTGCACCAGAACCCGAATTTCTAAGGGCTATCGACGATCTGCTCGCACCCCTGCTACGCCGGCCTTCATCAACTAACATCGTGACATGAACACCAATATGGACACCAAACTGCTGGAATTACTGGTCTGCCCAGTCACCAAAGGCGCCCTCGAATACGACCGAGCCAGGCAGGAATTGATCTCGCGCAGCGCGCGCCTGGCCTACCCGGTACGCGACGGCATGCCGGTGATGCTGGAGACTGAAGCGCGTACCCTGACCGATGAAGAGCTTGGTATTTGAGGCCACCGCCAGCATGCGTTTTACCGTTCTCATTCCCGCCCGGCTGGCCTCTACCCGGCTGCCCAACAAACCCCTGGCCGACTTGGGGGGCGCTCCCATGGTGGTGCGCGTGGCCCAGCGTGCGCTGCTCAGCCGGGCTGAAAAAGTGATCGTCGCCACCGACAGCCCCGAGGTGATGGATCAATGCGCGCATTTCAATATTCAGTCAGTGATGACGGCAGCGACACACGCCAGCGGCAGTGACCGCTTGGCTGAGGCTTGCGATTTGCTGGGCTTGCCGGACGATGCTGTGGTGGTGAATGTGCAGGGGGACGAGCCGCTGATTGATGTGGCCCTGATCGACGCGGTTGCGCAGCTTCTGGCCGACCGGCCAGACTGCGCCATGAGCACAGCTGCCCACGCTATTGAAAATAGAGCAGACCACACGAATCCAAATATTGTGAAGGTCGTGCTGGACGCGCGGCAAACGGCCTTGTACTTCAGCCGCGCGCCCATTCCGTGTGCGCGTGACGCTGCAGACCAGGATTGGTCAGGACTACCCAGGCCTTTGCGTCATGTCGGCATTTACGGTTACCGTGCCGGCTTTTTGAAGGCGTTTCCCCGTTTGCCCCCAGCGCCGGTTGAAAAGCTTGAATGCCTGGAGCAGCTGCGTGCTTTGTGGCATGGCTACAAAATTGCAGTCCACACCACACTGAGCCATCCCGGCATCGGCGTGGACACACCAGAAGATCTGCTGGCAGCACGCCAGCTGTACCAACAACTTCAATAACGTGCCGTAAGAGTGCGTCAAGGGGTGCGTGCTATCCTTTGTAAGAGGCAAGCCGTGAGTACGCCAAGGGTTCACATCTGAAATAAAAACGACGAGGACAACCATGAGACTGATTTTGTTGGGCGCGCCAGGTGCGGGCAAAGGAACCCAAGCCGCATTTCTCTGCCAAAAATACAGCATTCCGCAAATATCAACGGGTGACATGCTGCGTGCCGCCGTCAAGGCTGGAACGCCGCTGGGCATTGAAGCCAAAAAAGTCATGGATTCAGGTGGTTTGGTCAGTGACGACCTGATCATCAATCTGGTCAAAGAGCGTATTGCGCAGCCTGATTGCGCACACGGCTTTTTGTTTGACGGCTTTCCGCGCACGCTTCCGCAAGCCGACGCGATGAAGGCTGCCGGCGTCAAACTCGATTACGTGCTCGAAATTGATGTGCCTTTTGAAGCCATCATTGAACGCATGAGCGGCCGTCGCTCACATACGGCGTCTGGCCGCATCTATCACGTCAAGTACAACCCGCCCAAGCTTGAAGGCAAGGACGATGTCACGGGCGAGGCACTTGTACAGCGCGACGACGACAAGGAAGACACGGTGCGCAAGCGGCTGGAGGTGTACAGCGCCCAAACCCGTCCTCTTGTAGCGTACTACTCAGACTGGGCCAAGGCTCAGCCTGAGATGGCGCCTGCCTACCGCGCCATCAGCGGCATGGGCAGTGT
>CAMARI010000021.1 GCA_945860515.1 Polaromonas sp. YR568 | reverse complement strand
GTTTCCCCCACGGCCAGCGCCAGTATGCAGCCGTTTTGAGCACCTTTGCTGCGCAGGTGACGCGTCAGCTGACGGGTGTCGATGTTGGCTATCGCTACCGTACCTTCCTTGACCAAGTATTCGGACAAAGTCATGGACATGCGAAAGTTGGACGCCAGCAAGGGCAGGTCCTTGATGATCAACCCGGCGGCATACACTTTTTCAGACTCGACATCTTCAGCATTGATGCCGTAGTTGCCGATATGGGGGTAAGTCAACATGACCAGTTGCTGGCAGTAACTGGGGTCGGTCAGGATTTCCTGGTAGCCCGACATGGCAGTATTGAAAACCACCTCGCCAACGGTGTTGCCCGCACTACCCACGGAATTGCCAACAAAAATTGTGCCGTCTGCGAGCGCCAGAATCGCGTGAGGGTTTGTTTGTGATGATCCCTGTAAAGACAAAAGCACGGGGCCTCCTGATGGATAACGAATGGGTTACGGCTGGCCCAAGCGTGTACCCGCTATGAGCGGGTGAGCTGCTTTTTTGAGGGATTTTGCTTCGTGGCGCTTGAGGCTAGCTGTGTTTGGAAAAGCCTCTGATTATAGCCTTGGGACCGGCCTTACTACAACCTTTAACGAGGAGAAATGCAAGCAAATGGCTGCTGCGGCTGCCACATTGAGCGACTCTTCACCGCCTGGCTGGGCGATGCGCACTTTGAGGGCTGCCAGGGCCATTAAATCATCGCTAACGCCCTGCCCTTCATGGCCCATCACCCAAGCGCAGGGCATGGGCAGCGCGGCAGAACCCAAAAAACTGCCCTCGTGCGAACTCGTCACAAGCATGGGAACGGCCAGGGCATTGAGCGCATCGGCATCCACCGCCTCAAACAAATGCAAACCAAAATGCGCCCCCATACCCGCTCGCAGGACCTTGGGCGACCACAGTGCCGCAGTACCTTTGAGGGCAATCACCTGACCAAAGCCAAATGCCGCTGCACTGCGCAGCATCGATCCGACATTGCCAGCGTCTTGGACGCGATCAAGAATCAAAGTGGCGCTTGTGGGTTGTAGCTGCGGCTGGGCGGGCAAATCCATCACAAAACCCATACCACCAGGCGACTCCAGGCCACTGATCTGGGCAAACAGGCCATCTGGAATCACTATGTTTTTGAGAGCTGCTTGTGTATGTATAGCGGGGGCTAGAGGCCAGAAAGACTCTGCAAACAGGCCCAAAGCCGGCTGGAAACCGCGCAACAGTGCTGCGCGGCACAAATGATCGCCTTCCAGCCACACCCGGCCCTGTTTGCGGTAAGCGGTATTTTCAAGCGCCAGCCTGCGCAAGTCCTTGATTAGCGGGTTGCTGGCCGAGCTGATGCGCTCTGGAGCTGTGTCCATCACAACAGCGCAGCCACGGGGGCAAATGATTTGCGGTGTTGTGGGCAAGGGCCATGTTCACGCAAGGCCAGCAAATGCGCAGCGGTGCCGTAACCCTTGTGGCTAGCAAAGCCGTATTGCGGAAAAAGCAGGTCGTAGTCGGCACACCATCGATCCCGGGTCACTTTGGCCAGTATGGACGCCGCCGAAATGGCAGGTACTTTGGCGTCACCCTTGACAATGGCTTCAGCCAGCACGTTGAGTGTGGGCAAACGATTGCCGTCGACAAGGGCCTTGTACGGCTTGAGGCGCAAGCCCTCAACAGCGCGTTTCATGGCCAGCATGGTGGCTTGCAGGATGTTCAGCTGGTCAATTTCTTCAACCGATGCCATCGCGACAGAGCAGCAGAGGGCCTTCGCACGAATTTCGTCGTAAAGCTTGTCACGCTGCCGGGCCGTGAGCTTTTTCGAGTCTGCCAAGCCTTTGATGGGTTGTAAATCATTCAGGATCACCGCCGCAGCAACGACAGGTCCCATCAAGGGGCCGCGACCGGCTTCGTCCACGCCAGCCGTCAAGCCCGGAACGTCCCATAAGAGTGCTGCTTGCTCAGGAGCCAAGAATTTTTTCGATCGCATGGGTGGCCAGTTGGGCAGTATTGCGTTGCAGTTCGGCATGCAGGCAGCTAAAGCGCTGCTCCAGGGACCTTACTTTGGCAGGCTCGTGGGCTTTGACGTCTACCCAGCGCAAAACAGCATCGCTGAGTGCCTGCGGCGTGGCAGCTTGTTGCAAAAGCTCGGGCACCACGAATTCTTGACACAAGATATTTGGCAAACCCACCCAGGGTTGCAATTTTTTGCGCTGCATGATGCGCCACGACAGCCAGTTCATGTTGTAGGCAATCACCATCGGGCGCTTGAAAAGTGCGGCTTCCAGTGTGGCGGTGCCACTGGCGATCAGGGTCACATCGCATGCGGCGAGCGCCGTGTGTGACTGTCCGTCAAGGATTTGCAAATTGTTCATACCCGAACGGGCAGCCACATCCTGAATCATGGCTTTCAATTCAGGAATCGCTGGCACTACAAATTTGATATCTGGTCGCGCCCGATTGATAAGGGCTGCAGCCTCAAAGAATCGTTTCGCGAGGTAATGGATCTCTGATTTTCGGCTACCAGGCAAAATGGCAATGACTGTCTCAGAGTCTTTCAGGCCCAACTGCGCGCGTGCGCTAACCCGATCTGGCACCATCGGGATGACATTGGCCAGAGGATGGCCGACATAGGTGGCAGCAATCCCGTGTTGGGCGAGCAAAGCCACTTCAAAAGGAAAAATGCACAGCACATGGTCAACACTGCGCCGTATTTTTTCAACCCGGTCTGCGCGCCAGGCCCAGATGGACGGGCTGACGAAATGCACGGTCTTGATGCCTTTGGCTTTCAGCGCAGCTTCAAGGTCAAGATTGAAGTCAGGTGCATCTACACCAATAAAGACAGCCGGAGGATTCGCCAGCAAGCGGGTTTTGAGTTGCTCGCGGATAGCCACGATGTCACGGTAGTGGCGCAGCACCTCCACGTAACCGCGAACAGCCAGTTTGTCGCTAGGCCACCAGGCGTCAAAACCTGCACGCGCCATGTGCGGCCCGCCTATGCCAAATGCGCCTAATGCTGGCCAGCGGGTTTTCAGGCCGTCGAGCAACAAGCCCGCCAATAAATCGCCTGAGGCTTCGCCTGCAACCATCGCCACTTGAATAGACGCCTCCACCTTTGCCACCGGGTGTGCCGCACTGCCCCCCATGGGGGCTAATTCTCCTAAGGGCGGCCGGTCGGAAAATTGCCGCGCTGTCTCCATGAGACTTTACCGGACGATACCGCGATGCGGCGAAGTATGCTCTAGAAATGAGAGCATCATGCGTATGTCTGGCAGGGACTCTGGATATTCTTTAGACAAGCCAGTAATCTGCAGTTGCGCTGACTCCAAGGTCAGGTTGTCCCGGTACAAAGCCTTGTACATGGCTTTGACTGCGGCTATCCGTTCAGACGAAAATCCACGCCTGCGCAAACCTTCAAAATTCATCGTGCGGGCCTTTGCGGGCTGTCCTTGCGACATGACAAATGGCGGCAAATCCGCAAACAGCAGGGAACACATCGCGGTCATACTGTGCGCGCCCAGCCGCACAAACTGGTGCACAACAGTAAAGCCACCCAAAATGACCCAGTCACCCACATGCACATGACCGGCCAGCTGCGAGTTGTTAGCAAAAATCGTGTGGCTTCCGACTTGGCAATCGTGGGCCAAATGCACGTAAGCCATGATCCAGTTGTCATCACCCACACGGGTCACACCAACGTCGCCAGGTGAACCGATGTTAAGGGTGCAAAACTCACGAATCGTGTTGCGATCACCAATGACCAGCTCGCAGGGCTCACCTGCGTATTTTTTGTCTTGAGGAATGGCGCCCAGCGAATTGAATTGAAAAATACGGTTGTCCCGGCCAATCGTCGTGTGACCTTCAATCACGCAGTGCGCGCCGACGGTGGTGCCAGCACCTAGTTTGACGTGTGGCCCAATGACGGTGTACGGACCAATGCTGACTGTGCTGTCGACCTCGGCATGCGGGTCGACAACGGCGGTTGAATGAATACCCATCGTGGCTATCACAGGCTTTAGGCGATCGTTCGCATGGTGCACATCAATTGTGCTTCGCAAGCCACAACATCACCCACGCGAGTGGTCCCGATAAATTTGAAAATGCCTGCCTTCATGCGATCCAGACTCACGTCCATGATGAGCTGGTCGCCTGGTTCTACCGGCCGCTTGAAACGTGCACCATCAATGCCTGCAAAGTAATAGACGGTTTTATCGTCGGGTGCCTGACCGAGCATGTCAAAGGCCAGAAGAGCGGCGGCTTGCGCCATGGCCTCCAGCATAAGGACTCCCGGCATGACCGGCCGGTGGGGGAAATGTCCCATGAAAAATGGCTCGTTGATGGTGACGTTTTTAAGCGCCTTGATGCGCTTTCCTTTGTCGATTTCGAGCACACGGTCAACCAGCAAAAAAGGATAACGGTGCGGCAGCTGCTTGAGAATTTGGTGAATGTCCATGATTTTTTCTTCAAATATTTTTAAGCGTTATAGACTTTTCAAGCTGTTTTATCCGGGCGCGCAGCGTGTTGAGTTGTCTGAGGGTGGCCGCATTTTTTTCCCAGGCGGCATTGTCGTCTATGGGAAAAAAGCCAGTGTAGTTTCCAGGCTTCAAAATCGAACGGGTGACCACAGACGCTGCAGAAATGTGCACATGATCAGTCAGTGTCAGGTGCCCTAAGACCACCGCTCCGCCGCCAATCGTGCAATGCGCTCCAATGGTGGCGCTGCCCGCAACACCCACACAACCTGCGAGGGCTGAATGTGCGCCGATCCGCACGTTGTGACCAATCTGGATCAGGTTGTCGAGTTTGACACCGTCTTCAATCACAGTGTCTTGCAATGAGCCCCTGTCAATGCAAGTGTTGGCACCAATCTCAACATCATTGCCAATACGCACATGACCTAACTGCTCAATCTTTTCCCAGCGACCAGCATGCGGCGCAAACCCAAATCCATCGGCACCAATAACAACCCCCGAGTGAACGATACAGCGCATACCAATGCTGCAATCGTCACCCAGTGTGACTCGGGCAGACAGACGACTGCCCTGGCCAACGCTCGCGTTTTGACCCAGCACACAATGCGCACCGATATGAACGCCTTCACCAATCACAGCGTTGGGACCAATGCATGCAAAAGCACCGATGGAAACGCCTGAATCAACCCTAGCTGAAGCATCAATGCAGGCAGTTGGATGTATGGTGGCAACGCTAACGGTGCCGTGATGCCGCTTCCACACCTGCGTTAGTCGGGCAAAGTAGTAATAAGGATCGGCAACCACAATGGTTGCCCCGCGCTGAACAGCGGCGGTTTCATCGGCAGCGCCTACGACAACGCAGGTAGCGTTTGACGATGCCAGTTTTTGCGCATACTTTGGATGACTCAGAAAGCAAAGAGAACCGTCTTGTGCAGTTTCCAGAGGAGACAAGGTATGAATCAGCAACTCAGGGTCACCAACCAACCTGGCATTGGGGAAGTCAGGCGCCAAAGCCTCTACGAGGGTGGAAAGTTTGATGGTCATGATCGCAATGCAACACAACCGGACCCGCTATAACTGCGGGTCTGCGAACGACTACCTGCCGTTTGCGGCATTCAGAAGTCGAAGCACTTTATCGGTGATGTCATGCTTTGGGTTAACGTACACGGCTTCCTGAACAATCAGATCGTATTTTTCTGTTTCAGCCAGCGTTTTGACCACCTTGTTGGCGCGTTCAATAACCTGCTGCAGTTCTTCATTTTTACGCGCATTCAAGTCTTCCTGAAACTCGCGGCGTTTTCGCTGAAAATCACGATCCTGGTCAAGCAGTTGTTTTTGCCGCGTATTTCTTTGTGTTTCTGACAACGTGGGCGCTTCGCGTTCAAACTTATCCGAAGAGGTCTTGATCTGTGTGGCGATATCGTTGAGTTCCTTTTCCCGCTTGCCAAACTCTTGCTCAAGCTTTGTTTGAGCTGCCTTGGCAGAATTGGCTTCGCGAAAAATCCTGTCCAGATTGACGATGCCCACCTTGAACTCCTGGGCGCTGGCGGAGCATCCAGCGCACACGATTAAACAAGCCAACCAAAAATTACGTAAGTTATTCGTCATTAGAAAGCAGTGCCGATTTGGAATTGGAATCGCTCTATTCTATCGCCTGGTTTTTTACGCAACGGATTGGCGATCGCTAAACGTAAAGGTCCAACGGGCGAAATCCAACTGACACCAAGGCCATAGGAAGCGCGAAGTTCACTGATTTTGTAGGGCTCAAATTCCCCAAAAACGTTACCCACATCAAGAAAGCCAAACATGCGCAGTGTGCGGTCGTTACCAGTGCCAGGAAAAGGTGCGATCAGTTCGCCATTGAGCGTTATTTTCTTAGGCCCACCGGTTGCAAGGCTCGAAGTGTCGCGTGGGCCGAGCGAACCCTGCAAAAAGCCACGTACGGAGCCAAGGCCACCGGACGAAAAGTTTTTAAAAATTGGAAAGGGCCGATCATTCAAACCTCGACCCCAGCCTAATTCGGCGTTCAGTGCAACAGTGAATTGCTTATTCAGGGGGATGTATTGCTGAATTTGAAAATTGCTCCGCAAATAACGGGCTGTCCCTGCAACGCCCCACTCACCAAAAACTCTCTGGTAGCGACCTTTCGTCGGAACAAGGGCGCTGTCTCGGTTATCGCGAGCCCAGCCCACGGTCAGGGGAATCGAGGTGCTGCTGAAACCAAATTGATCGACGTAATTTTGGTAAGTCACAGGCAAAGCGTTGATACCAGGCTCGATAGCCAGTCTTTCATAGGCACTGCCAAAATACACGGTGTCACTTTCCGTGAACGGCACGCCAAATCTGATACTTGCGCCCGTCGTTTTTAGCCCGTAGTCTCCGCCTTGGCCGTCCAGCGGGCGAGAAGTTCTGCGGTAAACATCAAATGCACGAGAAACTCCATCAGCCGTGAAATATGGATCGACTGTACTGATCACCAACTGGCGATTGAGCCTGCTGGTGTTCACTTCCACACCCAAGTAGTTACCGGAACCGAAAACATTCTCTTGCTTGACACCAAAGCTGAGTGAAAGTTTTTCCGCGCTAGAAAATCCGGCACCCAGCTGTAAATTGCCAGTAGGTTTTTCAACCACTGCAATAGCAATATCGACTTGGTCAGCTGTTCCCGAAACCTCTTGCGTATCAACAGTGACTTCTGTGAAAAAACCCAGCCGGTCAACGCGGTCCCGCGACAGCTTGATCTTGTCGCCGTCGTACCAAGACGATTCAAACTGTCGAAATTCGCGCCTGACGACCTGGTCACGAGTACGGTTGTTTCCGATCACATTGATGCGCCGGACGTAGGCGCGCCGCGATGGGTCAGCCTGCAACACGTAAGCGACACGGTTGTTGACACGATCGATTTCAGGAATGGCTTCGACACGGGCAAACGCAAAACCGAACGTTCCAAAGTAATCAGAAAACGCTTTGGTCGTTGCAGTCACCGTTTCGGCGTTGTAGGCCTGCCCAGGCTTGATGGCTACCAATGACTTGAATTCTTCGTCCTTGCCCACGAAGTTACCTTCGAGTTTGACGCCCGAGACAATAAAACGCTCGCCCTCAGTCACGTTGATCGTGATACTCACATCCTGTTTATCAGGCGATATGGCGACTTGAGTGGAGTCCACCTTGAACTCTAGGTAGCCGCGCGCCAAATAGTACGAGCGCATGCTCTCAATGTCGCCATTGAGCTTGGCCCGAGAGTAACGATTGGCCTTGGTGTACCAGCTCATCCATCCACCGGTGTCCAGATCAAACAACCCCCGGATCGTCGACTCGCTAAAGGCTTTGTTACCGACAATTCTGATGTCCTTGATTTTCGCTGTTTCACCTTCTGAAACATTGAATGACAAGTTGACACGGTTGCGCTCGATAGGTGTTGCCGTGATCACTATCTCCGCACCGTACATGCTGCGGTTGATGTACTGGCGTTTGATTTCCTGTTCGGCCCTATCTGCGAGCGCTTTGTCAAAAGGCTGGCCTTCTGACAGGCCAATTTCACGCAGAGCCTTCTTCAGTACATCCTTGTCAAACTCTTTGGAGCCAACAAAGTCGACATCGGCGATGGTCGCACGTTCCTCAACAATCACCACCAGCACATCCCCGCTGACTTCTAGCCGAACATCCTTGAACAAACCCAGCGCGAACAAGGCCCGAATTGCACTCGACCCTTTGTCATCGTTGTAGGTCTCACCTACCTTGAAGGGCAGTGACGCAAAGATGGTGCCGGGCTCTACGCGCTGCAAGCCTTCGACTCGTATATCCTTGACCGTAAAAGGATCAACAGCCCATGCCCCTTGTGCCAAAAGCAGGGTACTTGCCAAGGCACATACGGCTTTGAATTTGAGTTGGCTGAATTTTTTTTGCATGAACTTTTGAATATTTGTTTTGGCTTCAAAACCGTGCATTAGCCAAAGATTCGTGTGACATCATTGAAAAGAGCAATTGACATCATGCAGAGCAGGACCGCAACACCACCGCGTTGCAGCCCTTCCATCCAAGCTTGGGACGGGCTGCGGCCAGTGAAGGCTTCCCAAAGATAATACATCAGGTGTCCACCGTCCAAGACGGGCAAAGGAAGCAAATTGAGCACCCCCAAACTCACACTGATCAGGGCCAGAAAAAGCAAATAAGCCGTCCAGCCCAAGCTAGCCGATTTGCCCGCATAGTCGGCGATGGTGAGCGGGCCGCTCAGATTTTTCAGCGATGCCTGACCAATGACCATTTTGCCCATCATTTTGAGCGTCAAAACAGAGACTTCCCAAGTTCGCACTGCGCCTTGCCACAGGCCATCCAACAAGTCATAGCGCACAGTGACCATTTCAGGAGGAGATCCCACGAAGGCACCTATACGGCCCACGCTGATCTGGCCCTCCTGGCGCGGTTCGGGTGTGACTGAAATATCGAGCTTTTGACCAGCCCGTAAAACCTGCCATGTTTGTGCCCCCGACGCAAACTTGCTGCTGCGTATGATTTCACGAAGTTGCTGGCCGTCAACAATGGCAGTTGCACCGGCGCGCTCCACAATGTCGCCAGCCAGCAGACCGGCTTTGGCTGCCGCACCGCCTGCCATGACCTCGCCTATCACGGGCAGAGTCCATGGCCCCAAAATTCCTATCTTGCGAAACAGCTGCGCATCTGCATCGCTGGTTTTCAAATCAGCTAATTTGAGAAGCACTTCGCGCGTTGGCGTATCTTGCGCAGCCGAATCGTCGCTGACCGCCAGACGAACATCGCGGCCAGTCAACGCACCCTGCGTCAAGCGCCAGCGCAGATCATCGAAGGAGCGAACCTCTTCGAATACCTCATCTTCAAAGGCCGCCTGCTTCACCCATTCTTGTCCGCGCAGGCCAGCCCGCTCGGCAACAGAGCCCGCAACAGGGCTGGCCAGCAGAGCTTTGGGCTCTTGAAGTCCAATCCAATTGACCAGGCTATACAACAAGATCGCCAGAAGCAAGTTGGCCGCTGGACCCGCTGCAACGACCGCAGCGCGAAATTTCAGGGGTTGGGTATTAAAAGCCAGGTGACGCTCGGAGGCATCTACAGGTCCCTCGCGCTCATCAAGCATCTTGACGTAACCACCCAAGGGAAGCATGCCAATCGAGAACTCTGTTGGGTTGTTTTTCAGTCGCCAGGTATAAATCGGCTTGCCAAAGCCAATCGAAAACTTCAGAACCTTGATGCCACAGGCGACAGCGACCCTGTAGTGCCCATACTCATGGACAGCAATCAAAATACCCAGCGCAACGATAAAAGCCAGCAATGTCAACATGTCAGCACGCCATGGAATGGGCCAGGCGATGTGCGAATGCGCGTGCTTTGGCGTCCAGTTCTAGAAGATCTTCTATCCCACCGACAGGCGGTGCGGCTACAGCATCAAGGGTCGCACGGTTCAATGCATGAATCTGGTCAAAACGTATTTTTTTGTCGAGAAAGGCAGCTACGGCAACCTCGTTGGCGGCGTTCAAAACAGCAGGCGTGCCAACCGACGCAGCCAACACATCCCAGGCCAATTGCAGACCAGGAAACCGGTCGTGATCAGGCGCTTCAAAACTCATATTGCCCATCGCTTTGAAATCCAGCGCCTTGGCACCCGAGACAACCCTGCCAGGCCAAGCCAGGCCGTAAGCAATCGGCACGCGCATATCGGGTGTTCCTAGTTGCGCAACCACTGACGTGTCCATGTACTGCACCATCGAATGCACGATGCTTTGGGGGTGTATCACCACCTCTATTTTGGAGGGTTCCAGGCCAAAAAGAAATTTGGCCTCAATCACTTCCAGTGCTTTGTTCATCATGGTGGCAGAGTCCACCGAAATTTTGCGTCCCATCACCCAGTTGGGATGCGCACATGCCTCGTCTGGCGTCACACTCCGCAAGGTGGCCACATCGCGGGTAAGAAAAGGCCCCCCAGAAGCTGTCAGGATGATTTTTTCAACCCGCTCGGCCCATGTTGATGGGTCTTCAGGCAAGGATTGAAAAATCGCAGAATGCTCACTGTCAATAGGCAGCAACTGGGCACCGCCAGCCCGCACAGCCTGCATGAACACTTCACCCCCCACAACCAGTGCCTCTTTGTTGGCCAGCAACAAGCGCTTGCCAGCTTTGGCTGCAGCCATGCACGAAGCCAGCCCGGCAGCGCCCACGATAGCCGCCATCACAGCATCAACCTCTTCGTGCGCCGCTATTATTTCAAGAGCGTCTGACCCCTGCAAAACATCAGTCGCAAGCCCATTAGCTTTTAATTTTTCAGAGAGTGCCCGCGCATGTTGCACGCTGGCCATGACCGCATAACGCGGCTTGAAACGAGCACATTGCGCCAGCATCAGCTCTGTTTGGGTCGCTGCACTCAGTGCAAAGACGTCAAAGCGCTCAGGATGAGCCGCTATCACTTCAAGCGTATTGACCCCAACAGAGCCGGTAGAGCCCAACACAGTCACGGCTAGTTTTTTTTTGAAAGTCATATGCTCTACAAATGAATCAGCATCATGGCAAGCGGTACAGCGGGAAGCAATGCGTCCACCCTGTCAAGCACGCCGCCATGACCAGGCAACAAACCGCTTGAGTCCTTGACGCCTGCGCTGCGCTTGACCAATGACTCTGCCAAATCACCCACAACGCTCATCACCGACAGGAAAACGACCGCCAAAAGCATCACCAGCGCCCCGTGCTGATCCCACAGGCGGGAGTACAGGCTGCCAGAAAATCCTGTGCCGGCCGAACCTGCTAACCAGCGGCCCACAAACACCCAAGCAAACGACAACACAACCACGCCCGTTATGCCGCCCCACACCCCTTCCCAGCTCTTGCCCGGGCTAATGGCTGGTGCTAACTTGCCTTGGCTAAATCGCCCTCCCCATGCGCGACCACAAATATAGGCGGCAATGTCTGCCACCCACACCAACAACAACACCGAAAGCAAAAAATCAATGCCCATCACGCGGGCCTGCGCCACCGCCAGCCAGGCCAACCAAAGGGCTGCCATACCGCCGACCAAGCGAAGCGCTTTCGGAATGCGAGGCCAACCGGTCACACCCGCACGCAGCAAGGCCCCTCCCGTCAGAACCCAAGCCCCACCAGCCAGCGTCCACAGCACAGGTAAGGGCTTTTCTAGCCATCCCGCATACCAGGTCAAGCCGCACAATATGGCCATGATCAGGCCCAGCAACAGGCTGACCGTTGAACCCATGGCATTCAGGCGACCCCACTCCCAGCCGCCAGCGGCAATCAATATGAGTGCCACCGCACAAAATGGCACAGGCGTTGTGTAGAACATGGCGGGCAGCAAAATAGCCAGCAGGATCAGCGCAGTGATCACCCGCAGCTTTAGCATCAGGCAACCCTCACAGCGTGAACCTTGGCGGGATGCGGCTGGTCATGGGTTTTTAGCTGCGCAGAGGTCATGCCGAACCGTCTTTCCCGTGTTTTGAAAAACACAATCGCGTCGTCGAGGGCAGCCGCATCAAAATCGGGCCACAGCTTATCGGTGAAGTAAAACTCGGAGTAAGCGGACTGCCACAGCAAAAAGTTGCTGATGCGTAGCTCGCCACCCGTGCGTATGAGCAAATCCGGGTCGGGGACGTGCGCCAAGGCCATCGCTCTGTCAAGAGCCATTTCGGTGATGGGCTGACCGTTTTTCACCAGTTTTTGCGCCGCTTGAGCGATGTCCCAACGCCCACCGTAGTTAAAGCAGACGTTAAAAATAAGGCGCTGATTTTGCGCCGTATCGAGTTCTGCCTGGGCCAGCCCGGCTTGCACCTTGCTTGAAAGCTGCGAACGATTGCCCACAAAATGCATGCGCACACCGTTGGCCTGCAGGTGCGGCACTTCGCGGGTCAAAGCCATTCCGAGCAACTCCATCAGGCCAGACACCTCCTCGATGGGACGGCTCCAGTTTTCTGATGAAAAGGCAAATACCGTCAAGACCGCTATCCCACGGTCAACACAAGACTGAACACAAGTCCGCAGCGCTTCCACACCCTGTTTGTGGCCAGCAACCCGGGGCAAGTAGCGCCCCGTTGCCCAGCGACCGTTGCCGTCCATGACGATAGCGATGTGGTGCGGAACCGAAGGGTGTGACATGTGCTATAGAAGGGTGCGTTGTGAGCTATGGTCGTGTCAGACTACACCGCCATGATGTCCTGCTCTTTTGATGCAACCAATTTATCGACTTCAGCAATGAATCGATCGGTAAACTTTTGCACTTCGTCATGCGAGCGGCGCTCGTCATCCTCAGACGCCAGCTTGTCCTTGACGATCTTTTTAACATTGTCGTTGGCATCACGGCGCAAGTTGCGAATAGCCACTTTGGCGTGTTCGCCCTCACCACGTACCACCTTCGTCAATTCCTTGCGGCGCTCTTCCGTCATGGCCGGCATCGGCACCCGAATCAGGTCACCTTGTGCAGCAGGATTCAGACCCAAGTCTGAATCACGAATGGCTTTTTCGATTTTGGCTCCCATACCCTTTTCCCATGGGGAGACACTGATGGTTCTGGCATCCAACAGCGAGACATTGGCCACCTGGCTGATGGGAACCATGGAACCGTAGTAGTCGACCTGCACGGTGTCCAGCAAGCCAGGATTGGCGCGGCCCGTACGAATTTTTGTCAAACTGCTTTTGAATGAATCGATCGACTGCTGCATTTTTTGCTCGGCAGTGGTTTTGATCTCAGCAATGCTCATGTTTCAAACTCCGGATACTGAATTCAGAAAAGCTTTTGTGTGCGCCCGTCCGACAAACGCCTCAAACATGCACCAAGGTACCTTCGTCCTCGCCTCGCACCACACGCTTAAGGGCACCATGCTTGAAGATACTGAATACCTTGAGAGGCAACTTTTGGTCGCGACACAGGGCGAAGGCAGTCGCGTCCATGACTTCGAGATTTTTAGCCATCGCTTCGTCGAAGGTGATGCTGGCATACCGCGTTGCATTCGGGTCTTTTTTCGGGTCAGCCGAGTACACCCCATCGACTTTTGTGGCTTTGAGCACAATTTCAGCGCCAATTTCAGCGCCACGCAAAGCCGCGGCTGTGTCAGTCGTGAAAAACGGGTTACCCGTACCAGCTGCAAAAATCACCACTTTGCCTTCTTCGAGGTACTGCAGTGCTTTGGGCCTAACATAAGGTTCGACAACACGCTCAATGGCAATGGCCGACATCACGCGAGCCGTCAGACCCGCTTTGTCCATGGTGTCACCCAGAGCCAGTGCGTTCATCACGGTTGCCAGCATGCCCATGTAGTCAGCGGTAGCACGATCCATACCGACCGAGCCGCCCGCCACCCCACGAAAAATATTGCCACCACCAATCACCACCGCCACCTCGACGCCCATGCGAGTTATTTCAGCGATTTCTTCAACCATTCGCACGATCGTGGCACGATTGATACCAAAGGCGTCATCCCCCATCAAGGCCTCACCTGACAGTTTTAACAAGATTCGCTTGTAGGCTGGCATGCAGGCTCTTTCTGGAGTTAGTCAAATAACAAGTTTAGCGGCCTTCCGGCTTGAAAAATACTCAGCTCGCCTTGGCAGCAGCAATCTGCGCTGCGACCTCAGCGGCAAAGTCGTCGACCTTCTTTTCGATGCCTTCACCCACCACATACAAAGTAAAGGACTTGACAGCAGTTGCTTTTTCTTTAAGCATTTGCTCAACCGTCTGCTTGTCATTTTTAACAAAAGTCTGGTTGTGCAAGCTGACTTCTTTCAGGTACTTTTGCACGCCACCCTCGATGCGCTTGGCAACGATTTCAGGGGATTGAACAGGCTTACCTGCAGCCACTGCCACAGATGCGTCTTCAGCAGCCTTGGCCGCAGCCACCGAGCGCTCGCGCGCCACAAGTTCGGCAGGCACCTGGTCGCTGGACAATGACACGGGCTTCATGGCTGCAACGTGCATGGCAACGTCTTTGGCGGCAGTTTCATCACCATCGAACTCCACCACCACACCGATGCGCGTGCCATGAAGATAAGAAGCCAATTTGCCGCTGGCAAAACGCCGAAAGCGGCGCACCGACATGTTCTCGCCGATTTTGCCAATCAGGCCTTTACGCACGTCTTCAACCGTCGGGCCAAAGCCGTCCAGGCTGAGGGGCATGCCGCCAATGGCAGCCACATCAGCAGGATTATTTTTGACAATGCCGACCGCTACGGCATCAGTGAAAGCCAAAAAGCTGTCGTTTTTGGTGACAAAGTCAGTTTCGCAATTGATCTCAACCAGCGCACCCACGCCCCCCTCGTTATGGTAAGCAATGACGCCTTCGGCGGTCACGCGGGAGGCGGCCTTGCCAGCCTTGTTACCCAGTTTGACGCGCAAGATTTCTTCGGCTTTTTCAAAATTGCCTTCGGCTTCGGTCAAGGCCTTTTTGCACTCCATCATGGGAGCATCGGTTTTGGCGCGCAACTCGGCGACCATGCTTGCAGTAATTGCCATTTTCAAATTCTTCCTGTCGGTTTATCTTTAACTTGTAAAAAAGGGGCTACGCGAGCCCCCCCTTCTCCGCGTCCAGAGCGTCCAGCGCGTCTGGCGCAAAACCAGCCAGAGTTAAGCGGCGGCGACTTCCACGAATTCGTCGGAGCTCTCGGGCTGAACCATTTTGACCACTTCATTGCTTGCATTGGCGCGACCTTCGATGATGGCATCAGCAATGCCGCGTGCGTACAGCGCAACGGCCTTGGATGAGTCATCATTGCCAGGGATCACGTAATCAATACCGATAGGTGAATGGTTGGAGTCAACCACACCGATCAATGGAATACCGAGCTTTTTTGCTTCCAGAATCGCGATTTTGTGGAAACCCACGTCAATCACGAAAATCGCATCCGGCAGGGCAGCCATGTCCTGAATGCCACCGATGTCTTTTTCAAGCTTTTCGATTTCGCGCTTAAAGGTGAGCTGTTCTTTTTTGCTGATGGTGTCCAGACCGGCTTCTTGCTGGGCCTTCATTTCCTTCAGTCGCTTGATGGATGTTTTGACCGTTTTGAAGTTGGTCAGCATGCCGCCCAGCCAACGCTGATCAACAAACGGAACGCCGGCACGTCGAGCTTCCATGGCGACGGTTTCGCGCGCCTGGCGTTTTGTACCCACCATCAAAATGGTGCCGCGGTTGGCTGACAACTGCTTGGCGAACTTCATCGCCTCGTTGTACATCGGCAGCGACTTCTCGAGGTTGATGATGTGGATTCGGTTGCGATGACCAAAGATGTACGGAGCCATCTTGGGGTCCCAAAAACGGGTTTGGTGACCAAAATGGACACCAGCTTCCAGCATTTCGCGCATGGTCGTTGACATAGTAAATACTCCTAAGGTTGTGTCTAAAATCAGCGCTTATCTCCGGGAATGCATATTTGGCATATGACCGGAGACACCTTGAATGGCTGATTTGCGATTTGCTTCGCAAGCGACGTGTTTGTCACCCGCAAAGCCTGTCGATTATAGCACCCAAAAGTCCATCTCTCATGCCTACAAGCCTCACCGATATTCGTTCCACGCGCCAGGCCCTGGCTGGCGGCCAAACCAGCGCTGCAAACTTGCTGGCCGATGCTCAAAAAATGGCCGCCAGTGCGGCTTGCCGACATGTTTACATGCCGAGCGCTGCCGGATACACACAGCCAGAGCCGTTGGCCGGCCCACTAGCAGGCATACAGGTATCGGTCAAAGACCTGTTTGACGTGCAGGGTCAGGTCACCAGCGCAGGCTCAAAAGTGCTGAAAAATGCCCCGCCCGCCCTAGCAGACTGCCCTGCTGTGGCGCGGCTTCGGGCAGCAGGGGCGGTTTTGACCGGTCGCACCAACATGGTGGAATTCGCTTTTTCAGGGGTAGGCGTCAACCCGCATTACGGCACGCCCGTCAACCCGGCTGACGCAAAGATTGAACGCATCCCTGGCGGCTCGTCGTCGGGCGCGGCAGTGTCAGTCGCTACAGGCGCAGCGCTGGTCGGCCTGGGCTCAGACACAGGCGGCTCGATTCGCATTCCGGCGGCTTTGTGCGGCATCGTTGGCTTTAAAAGCACCGCGCGGCTGGTGCCCACCACAGGCGCCCTGCCCTTGTCGACCAGCCTGGACACGGTTTGCGCTTTGACCCGCTCGGTGCGTGACGCTGTGACCGTGCATGAGGTGATCGCTGCGCGCAGTGTCAGCCTGGCCGAAAAACCACTGGCGAACTGCCGTTTTGCTCTTGCCCGCACGCTGATGCAAGACGGCTTGGACAGCACCGTGGCCCGCGCTTTTGACCGCACCCTCGCGCTGCTGCGATCCGCCGGGGCGCAGATTGAAGAGATAGATCTGAACGAGATCAGCGAACTCGCCAGTATCAACGCGACAGGTGGCTTGTCAGCGTTCGAAAGTTATGCTTGGCACCGCACATTGATTGCCGAACACCAGGCAGACTACGACCCTCGCGTGGCCCTGCGCATCTTGCGCGGCGCCAGCATGACGACCAACGACTACGTCGATCTGGTTGCAGCCCGGGCTGACTGGATAATCCGAATGGAGATGCGCTTGCAGGGTTTTGATGCGGTGCTGTCGCCCACCGTTCCCATGGTTGCGCCGCCCATTGCCAGCGTGCTGGGCGATGATGCCGAGTTTTTCAGGGTCAATGGCCTGCTGCTGCGCAACACGGCGGTGGTCAACATGCTCGACGGTTGCGGCATCTCCCTGCCATGCCACCGCCCCGGCGAACTGCCTGTGGGCCTGATGCTGTGGCACGCTGCCCTGCACGACGACGCCGTGCTGGACGCAGCCTTGCAGGTCGAGGTATGCCTGAATCAGACGCTATAACCTTTATAGCTACGTACTCATGTATTCATTGGCTTTAAGCCATATTTAGCACTTTAAAACGATAACAAACCATGAACTCACGCTTTTTCAACCCGGTTGATCTGAAAAAAGCCGCATGAAGATCGCCGTCATAGGCGCAGGCATCATCGGTATCACCACGGCTTACGAGCTGGCCGCAGATAGCCATGAAGTCACCGTGTTTGAGCGGCGCGGCGCGGCCGCTGAAGAAACCAGCTTTGCCAACGCAGGCGTTGTGGCGCCAGGCTCTGTCACGCCCTGGGCTGCGCCCGGCATGCCTGGCAAGGTGCTGGGCAATCTGCTCAGCCGCCATGCGGCTGTCAAGCTCAGTTTGCCGCTGTCAGGTAGTGACCTGGCCTGGATGTGGAAATGGTGGCGCGCCTGCAAGTTGGAAACCTACCTTTCCAACCGCGCCAGACTACAGCGCTTGGCGTTTTACAGCCGCGAACGACTACACCACCTGACGACAGTACTTCAGCTGGATTACGACCGTAGCGACGGGTACACCGTGCTCTTGCGCAGTGAAAAAGACAGCCGTCTGGTGCAGCCTGGCTTGCAGGTTCTGCGTGATGCAGGCGTGGCCTTCAGCGAGATCAATGCCGAAGCCGTGCGCAAAATCGAGCCCGCCATCAACCCGGATACCGAATTTTTAGGCGGCATACATCTGCCCGACGACGAAGTGGCCAACTGCCGCCAGTTTGCGCTGCTGCTGAAGGACAAAGCGCGCGATTCGGGCGTCAAATTCGAGTTCAGTACGACAGTAGCCCAGTTAAATCCTGCGGGTGCAGCTAGCATCTTGATAGCAGGCGAAGACTCGCCCCGCCAGTTTGACCGAGTCGTCATGTGCGCTGGCTTGGCATCAGCTGCGCTGCTCAAACCTTTGGGCCTGAAGATTCCCATGACGGCGGTTTACGGTTATTCCATCAGCGCACCGATACGTGAGCCGCTCAATGCGCCTCGCAGTGCCTTGATGGACGAGCGCTACAAAGTGGCCATTTCCCGGCTCGGCAACCGGGTACGGGTGGCGGGCAGCGCCGAGATTGGCGGGTCTTTAGGCAAACACCGCGCGTCCTCGGTTCAAACCCTTTACAAAGTGCTGCATGACTGGTTTCCCGGCGCGGCTCAGATCGCCAACACAGGCGCCAGCGTGCAACTCTGGAAAGGCGCAAGGCCCATGCTGCCAGACGGCCCGCCGTTGGTTGGTGACAGCGGTATTGCGGGGCTGTGGCTCAATTTGGGGCACGGCTCCAGCGGCTGGGCACTGAGTTGCGGCAGCGCGCGAGCGCTGGCGGATGTGATGGCGGGCAAGACTCCAGACATCGACATGGAAGGTTTGGGCATTGACCGGCTGGGCTGAATCTGTATTTGTAGGCCGGCGCCGCAAGCTTTGGTACGACTGCACAGCGCCTCGCCACTGATCGGAAATGCGTCATGTCGGGGCGATACAGTCGCACTATTCGGGCGGTGGTCCCGCGCTGGCCTGGCATGCTGCCAAGGCCTGTTTTTGATTGGAACCACCATGGGCATGTTCAGTTTTATCAAGCAAACCGGTGACAAGCGATCCCGCAAAGGCGAGTCCAAAGCAACGCCAGAGGCCGCTGCGTGATACAAAAAATAACCACGGATCACAGCCAGCTGCTTTTTGACGTGGCCGCCACCCGCCGTATTGAACAGCGTGCCGCCAGCAGCCTGCCGCCCCACACCCTGATGCAGCGGGCGGGTCTGTCAGTGGCCCGGTTGGCGATGGCTGTGGCCCCGCATGCTAGGCGCATCTGGATAGCCTGTGGTCCTGGCAACAACGGTGGCGATGGTTTTGAGGCGGCCACGCACCTGCACCAGTGGGGCAAGAAAGTCGTCGTGACCTGGACCGGTACAGACAAAAACGCCCTCCCGCCAGATGCCCAAGCCGCCTATCAAAAAGCTGTCGCAGCAGGTGTCGCCCTGACTGACGGGCCACCGCAAAATTTTGACTTTTGTATAGATGCACTGCTGGGGATTGGTGGAACTTTTGACCCTGCGCGTGAAGGCACGGCCCGCATGCTGCAATGGCTGCACCTGATGGCGAAAAGCGCAGCACCCTGCCTGGCGGTGGACTTGCCCAGTGGACTGAATGCCGATACAGGAGCCTACAAAGGAACAAAAAGCGCTATTCATTCAGGAGCTGCTCACTTTGATATTGATTGGTCTGGAGCACGATTTACCCTCGCTTTATTGACCCTGAAACCCGGATTTTTCACAGGTCAAGGCCGTGACAACGCTGGCCAGCTGTGGTTTGACGACCTGGGCATTGACCTGACAGCCAAGGAACCGCCTAGCGCCAGGCTGTTGGGTGCAGACAGCCGTATCCAGCAGCAAAGGCTGCACAGCAGCCACAAAGGCAGCTTTGGCGATGTCGCCATTTTGGGTGGCGAATCAAGGCCCGGTAGCCACATGGCAGGCGCTGCGCTGCTAGCCGCCAGCGCAGCGCTGCATGCCGGGGCTGGCCGGGTGTTTGTGGCTTTGCTGGGCGACAGCGCCATCACCGTCAATCCGCTTCAGCCAGAGCTGATGTTTCGCGGCCCTGATGCACTCGATTTGCGTGCGCAGGTGGTGGTGTGTGGCTGCGGCGGGGGCGATGCCGTCAAAGGGGTTTTAGCAAAGGTCTTGTCGGTGGCAAGCCGACTGGTGCTGGATGCCGATGCGCTCAATGCCATTGCGAACGACACGCAGCTTCAAAGCTTGCTCAAAGCAAGGGCGGCACGCGATAAACATGGTTTCGCCACGGTGCTCACCCCGCATCCGCTGGAAGCGGCTCGGCTGCTGCAAACCACCACCTCGGTCGTCCAGTCTGACCGCCTGCAGGCTGCAGCAAAGCTCGCCGAGGTGTATCAGGCGGTGGTGGTTTTGAAAGGCTCTGGTAGCGTGATCGCAGCGCCGGGTCAGACCAGTTGCATCAATGCCAGCGGCAACGCCCTGCTGGCCACAGCGGGTACTGGCGATGTGCTGGCCGGCATCATTGGTGCCAGGCTTGCTGGCGGTTTAACGGCTTTTGATGCGGCTGCCAGCGCTGTTTTTGCGCATGGTCATGCATCAGACGAATGGCTAAGAACACGTCCTGCAGAGACACTGACTGCCTCCGCTCTAGCGGCCTCAATCTAGCAGCTTCGATTTAGCCGCCTCGATCTAGGCCAGCACCATCAAGCCAATTTGCAGCACCAGTATCAACACAATGGCAGATAAATCAATGCCGCCTACTGAAGGGACCACGCGCCGCAAGGGGGCCAGCAGCGGCTCGGTCAGGCGACCCAACAAATTGTAGGCAGGCGAGCCCGGTTGCACCCAGGACAAAATCGCAAATCCGATGACCAGAATCATCAGGGTTTGCAGCGCGACACGCAGCAGCAGCTTGAAGGCCAGGCCGAGCCAGGTCAGGAACATCGCCGGCTCCAGCGCGTCCAAACCCAGGCCGCCTGATACCACGGTGAAAAGCAACAGCCAGATCAAGCCGAAGACCAGGGCAAACAGCAACGCTGTCAGCAGACTGGCCCAGTCGATTTTGGATTGCGCCAAGGCTTTGGGCAGCATCAAGCGCACCGGCTTGACCAGCCAGTCCGTTACCGCCATGACGAAAATACCGGGTTGGGCGCGCATGTTGACGCGTGTCCAGTTCATCCAGGCGCGCAGCAGTGCGGACGCAATCAGCACGAAAAAAAGACTTTCCAGCAGGAAAGACAGCACGCGAATCAGCATGAGATACCTTGCTTGTGTAAGACCGTTTTAGCGACGCGGCTTTTTGCCTTGCTTACGCCCGGCTTTCGACGTTTTGCCAGCAGCCTTTTTAGCGGCGGCTTTCAAGGCCTGGATGGGCGACAGCAGCAAGCCACCAGAGCCGCGCTCGGTGCGACTTGACGACGCTAAACCGGATGCGCCCGAACCTCGGCTTGGGCTGCTTCCAGCACCCCCGCGCCTGTTGCCCTTGCCATCACGGGACACACCGCGTTCCTGTGCAGGCAGTTCGCCTGTGTGACCGCCGGTCTTGTCTTTCATGGCGCGATTGGTAACGGCCAGCAGCGCCTCGCCTTCATTGATCAACCTGAAATCAATCTTGCGGCCATCGAGGTCCACCCGGCTGACCTGCACCCGCACGCGCGTGCCGATGGCATAGCGAATCCCAGTGCGCTCGCCGCGAAGTTCCTGCTTGGCTTCGTCAAAGCGGAAATATTCACCCCCCAGTTCGGTGATGTGCACCAGTCCTTCCACATACATGGCGTCCAGCGTGACAAAAATGCCAAAGCCAGTGGCCGCAGTGACGACACCGCCAAACTCTTCGCCCAAGTGCTCGCGCATGTACTTGCATTTGAGCCAGGCTTCCACGTCGCGGCTGGCCTCGTCGGCGCGTCGCTCGTTGGCACTGCAATGCAGGCCGGCGGCTTGCCAGGCCAGCTCGTCCACGCTGGCTTTTTTCGGTTTCTGTTCTGGGTCTTTCACCCTGGATGCGAGGCGCTTGGACAGCTTGGCTTCAGCCTCGCCCGGCGTTGGCAGGCTCGGCAACTGGTATTTGGCTTTGTTCAGCACCGCTTTGATGACGCGGTGCACCAGCAAATCCGGGTAACGGCGAATCGGGCTGGTGAAGTGGGTGTAGGCCTCGTAGGCCAGGCCAAAGTGGCCGCTGTTCATCGGCGTATAGATCGCCTGCTGCATCGAGCGCAGCAGCATTGAATGGATTTGCTGGGCGTCGGGCCGGTCTTTGGTGGCCTGGGCGATTTGCTGGAACTCGCCCGGCGTCGGGTCGTCGCTGATCGTCATGCCAATACCCGCAGCCTTCAGGTAGTTGCGCAGCATATCCTTTTTCTCGGGCGTTGGGCCCTCGTGCACACGAAACAAACCCACGTGTTTGCTGCTGGCAATAAAGTCAGCCGAGCACACATTGGCAGCCAGCATGGCCTCTTCAATCAGCCGGTGCGCCACGTTGCGGGTGCGTGGAATGATTTTTTCAATCCGGCCGGCCTCGTCGCAGACGATTTGGGTTTCGGTGGTTTCAAAATCAACCGCGCCGCGCACGCCGCGCTCTTTTAAAAGCGCTTGATAGACATCATGCAAATCAAGCAGATGCGGTACCAGGTTCTTGCGCTGCGCCGCTTCTGGCCCGCGGGTATTGGCCAAGATTGCGGCAACTTCGGTGTAAGTAAAGCGAGCTTGGCTGAACATCACTGCCGGGTAAAACTGGTAGGCATGCACGTCGCCTTTGGCGGTCACCAGCATGTCGCACACCATGCACAGGCGCTCGACATTGGGGTTGAGAGAACATAAACCGTTTGACAACTTTTCAGGCAGCATCGGGATCACACGGCGCGGAAAGTACACGCTGGTGGCACGGTCATAAGCGTCAACGTCAATCGCACTACCTGTTTCCACGTAGTGGCTCACATCAGCGATGGCAACCAGCAAGCGCCAGCCCTTGCCTCGCCCCACTTTGGCGGGTTCGCAATACACGGCATCGTCGAAGTCGCGCGCATCTTCGCCGTCAATCGTCACCAGCGCGATGTCGGTCAAATCAATCCGGTTTTTCTTGTCTTGTGGGCGCACGGCATCAGGCAGCGTGCGGGCCAGCGCCAG
>CAMARI010000020.1 GCA_945860515.1 Polaromonas sp. YR568 | reverse complement strand
CTCTTTGGCCCACGTGGGCACCGAAATTTTCAAGGCCCAGACTTCAACCAGCATATTGCATGTGCCGTACAGAGGCTCAGGCCCGGCCATCCAGGACATGCTGTCTGGTCAGGTGCAGCTGTTCATCACCACCCCACCCTCGGTTCTGCAGCACATCCAGGCCGGTAAGCTCAAGGGCATTGCAGTGACGGGAAAGTCTCGCCATCCCGGTCTACCGCAAATTCCAACCACCGCTGAGGCAGGTCTGCCTGGGTTTGAACTGGAGGGTTGGGTTGCCTTATTCGCACCGGCTGCAACCCCGGTCGAGGTAATCAATCGCCTGGCTGCGGCCGCCAAAGCTTCGGTTGAGACTCCGGATGTGATTTCCAAGGCAAAGGCCGCTGGGCTAGAGATACGCTTCCTGCCACCCGCCGCCCTTCAAGAATTGGTTCGGGCAGAGACTGCCGGCTGGGCCAACACCATTAAGAGTGCCAACATCACGGTGCAATAAAGTTTTGCAAACCAAAACACTACAACCCGCGCTACCCCAAGCGCACGCTTCTGTACCAAACCACAACGGAACACTAAGAACTTATCCGTAAATAACGTTTTCGTCACGTTTGATTTTCCGGAATGCCATGATGGACGCGGCCAAGTGGTTTAGCGCAAGGAAGCTTCGGTCGAGTTTCTCGTACCGCACCAATAGCTTGCGGAACCGGTTGAGCCAACCGTGCGCCACTTCTACGACCCAACGTCTGGCCTTTTTCTCGGGATCCCGTTTGAGCTCGTCAGCTTCTTGCCCTCTACCTTTGACGTGGGGTATGTAGCCATGCTCCTCAATGACCTTCAAGGCGGGCGCTCCGGTCACGGACGGATTGGACCTCGGGAGGATTTCGCGACCCTGCGTATCGTAGTGCAATCGAGCGTTCAATTGCCATGGGGCGATACGCGAAGCCCGACGAAATTGCGATTCCTGTGATGGCGCTTTTTTCAGATCCGTTTGCATTTTTGTCCGGTGCCGTAATCGCTGCGTCTGCCGGTGGCTACATGGTTGCATGAGACGTTCATCTGTCTACGCTGCGTCCTTTGCTTTAACGTCTTTCAAGCACATGAAAGACGCGGACTTCGGTGAGTACGCAGGTCCGGACTTGCCCGTGCTATTGTGTTCATAGTCCGTAGTCAGCTTCGGGCCAAAGCGTATCGACGTCACCCAAGACGAGGATGTTGGTTCTCGCGTCCAGCTGAGCCAGTGGTTTAAAGAAGAATTTACTTCGTCAGTTGTTGATAAGTCTAAGGGCGATCCTGTCTCTTGCTTTCCTTTCTGCGTTTGAGTTGTCTTCCCAGCTTGGGAAACCCTGTCATGAGGCTTGGGTCGATCGGCAGGTCGTGGCGGAAGTATTGTTCGCCGCAGAAGTATTGCCAGTAGAGGTTCTCTGCCCAGCTGGCTACCACCTCTTCGTCGGAGACGTTGCAAAGCACCGAAACAAGTGATTCATGTGATTCAATAAATTCATGACAAACTGATGAAAATAATGGATACTTTGTTTGAGTCGAATCAAAACTTAGCAAGAAGCCCATCTATGCTGAACAAAGACACACGCCACCCAAACGGCGACCCCAAACGACGTGGGTTTTGCCGCAACCGTGGGCTGATGTTGCATTCCACCTATCCGTGCTTTGGCACCTTGGCTGTGCTGCAAGCTCATGCTGTTTGACCACTGCGCGCAATGCAGGCGCTGCTGCCATGTAGACGCTGGTTTCCCGCCGTTAGAGATCACCTTGACCGCTAAAGAACGAGGCTCACTTGGGAGCGTTTGCATACAGACCCAGTGTGAACATTTAGGTGCCGCCGGCTGTACGCTGGGTGACACCAAGCCCCTGAGTTGCAAGCTGTACCCGCTGGCGTTCGAGCCGAAGACCGAGGTGTTCTACTACGACAGCGAATGCCCCTTGATGCCGCAATACCAATTGGAATTACAACAACCGGACAGCGACGCGTCCGCGCATTTTGCAGCCATGAACGCTGAGCTCCAAGCACTCAAAAAGTCCGACCGCAAGTTTTTGACAGCGAATTACCGGGTTGATTCGGATTACTTTGACCTGCTGCCGCTGCGAACCAAGACCATGCTGAAAGGCTAGCTCCATGCGTTTTGACTTTCAACCGCCGGAAAGCGTCGCTCGCGCATCCTGCGACACGGTTATGGATTCGGAGAGCCAGTCGCTGAAATACCAAAGCTGGACTGCCGATAACCTGTGCGTTGAAAGTTTCCATGAACAAACCATGTATTTCACCAGCCGCTGGGACGCGCTGTGCCCCTACATCAACGTAACCCCCGAAATGCTGGCCACGGCTCGCAAACCATTTTTGGTCTATGCCCTGCCGCCTGAAGGAAACTACGGCGTCCCGATCAATGACAAGTACGGCTTGGTCCATGCCGCATCCCAGGAATTTTGGTCGGATCCACGGCGCAAGCGCAAGTTTTCGGATCTAGACAAGCTATTCAAAAACTTTACCCTGAGCGAAAAATTGGTGCCTGGAAAAGATCTGAGCGCGGACGACATTTTTTCGCTCGGTGCTGAACACTTCAGCGCCTACGAAATCGACGCCAAAGAAGTGACAGGCTTTGTGGACTATGTGCGCAAGCTCGACGTCCTGATCCTGCAAGTGCATGCGCACAACGGCGATTTGGTATTGTCTGATGTGTCCATGCTGTTGCCCGAACGCAGCCAGGTGTATGGCAGCTTTTGCCAGTGGAACCTTGCATACAAAAACCGCTCACCGGGCATATACGCCTGCCTTTTGGCCGCGCGCTGGACCGCCAACCACGGCTACCAGTACTACAACCTAGGGCCGGTGGGTGGCTACGGGTACAAATCACTTTTTGTGACGGACTTGGAGCCGATCTATGGCTTGGCTATGACCGACCCCGACCACCCTCTGGCTTTGGACCTCAGCTCTCCCTTGCATACCGACTTCAAACCATCGCAATGGAACCAGGTTTACCGCGCCAGCGTAGGCTGATTTCCCAGTTTTATTCGAAGGTGTGGACCGCCCCGAAGTTGATGTCGTAATCCATCATCAGTTCCTCATCTTTTTTGATCGCGCGCAGGGTGATCAACTGGCCATTCTTTTTGTACTGGACATTAGGCGTCTTGGAATGGTTGAGATACACGGACATGTTCATCGAGTTGAGCCCAATCGACGGAATCAGCACATGGTCATCGTCGTAGTAACAAAAAATATCAATTTCTTTGCGAACGCTGCGCGGCAGAGATTTAAGTTCGGAATGCGTAAATTTCATTTCATCAAACTTCAGGCGCGACCGCAACGGGTTTACGCCCTTTGGAATGGATCGAATCGCGAAAACCCCGAGACCATGAACCGGTGAAACGCCCAAATGGCAATAGACCTCTTGATGCAAATGCGCAAGTATTTTTTTCTTGGAGTTGGGCATAACGGGTTGACTGCCAGTGGTTCAATGAAAAGAGGTGAAAAAAGAGGCCAGCAAACTACAACTTTTCGGATGGTACACCCAGGCGACACAAGATAGTCGTAAGTACCGATTGCCAGTTGCCGCGAGGTGCGCCCCCCTGCCCTTAAATAAGGAAATTGCACCGGGGCAATCGTTTAAGAGCCTCTAGCGAGCCGACTGATGAAAAGAAAAAGCGTTAGTGACTTTTCCGGCCAAGCGATCCCAAAAACGGGCATAGGCGCGCCAACATCCCGTTGAAATGTCACGGCTTGTTGCCAATCTGAACCGAAAGCTACAATTCACAAGCCGCTTTGAGACGTCTCACACTGAAAAATCTGAATCCTAAGCCCTCTAAAAATTATGACCACCACCAAGCTTTTGTTCGCTCTGCTTACCGCTGTTTGCGTATCCGGCTGCACCACCATCGGTGGCCCGGCTTTGGGCGGAGACAGCACGGTGACCGAGGCGACAACCAAGCAGATTTCAGGCGATGTCCCTTTGCCACCAGGCGCAGTCATCAAGCAACAGGACACGCTTGTCATGAGTGCTGCCAGCACCTGGCTAGGGCGCATCAGTTTGAGTGTGGCGGGCGAACAGCAGACCGTGTTTACCTACTTTAAAGACGGCATGCCCGCATCTGGCTGGACGCTGACATCAAGCTCGTTTTCAAAAACCAGTTTGCTGACCTTTACCAAGGGCGATCGGGTCGCCAACATCCAAATGCAGGGCACCAGCTTTGGCGGCAATGATGTGCTGATCACCGTGGCACCTGCTGTCCGGCCTGCACCACCCCGCCCTTAACCCGCCCCTGCGTGAGAAGGTCTCGCAAGCCTTGATGTTGAGCTGTGTTTAAACCCGTACCCAACTTTTGGCGCTTTGGGCAAGCCGGGCGCCATGTTCGAGTCACGCACTTTTTATGAGGGCGACAGCGACGCCTTGCACCTCACACTATAGCCATGCCGCAACCAGTTCCCACAAGTTCACTGCCAACAGTCTTGCTGACAGGCTTCGATGCCTTTGGTGGTGACTCAGTCAACCCCAGCTGGCTGGCAGCAAAAGCCCTGCATGATGATGTGGTGCACGGCCACCGCTGCGTGGCTGCTCAGTTGCCCACCACTTTCGCGGGCTCGGAGGGTGTCCTTTTGAAGCTGCTGCGCACCCACAAGCCGTCGCTGGTCATTTGCCTGGGTCTTGCGGGCGGGCGGCCGGCCTTCTCGCTGGAGCGGATCGCCATCAATGTGGATGATGCAAGAATTGCGGACAACGCTGGCGCGCAGCCAGTGGATGCGCCTGTTGCCATGCGCGGCCCTGCCGCGTATTTCAGCAGCCTGCCCATCAAGTCCATGCAGCAGTCGCTGATGACGGCTGGCATCGCCGCCGAGGTGTCGCAAACAGCCGGCACCTTTGTCTGTAACCATGTGTTTTATCTGCTCATGCACACCTTGAAAAGGCAGCGAAACCGCAGCACGCGCGGCGGCTTTGTACACCTGCCGTATTTGCCGGGACAGGGCCTGCCCTGCATGCCACTGCAAGACATGGTGCGCGGACTCCGGCTGGCTGTAGCATGCGCATTGGTCACGAAACAAGACGCGGTGATTGGCGCCGGCGCACTGAACTGATGCGTTTGTTTACCGGTCTTGGTTTTCAGGTGGCACGGTGTTCATCAAGCGCCACATCAGCCACATGCCAAGAAGCGCATTGGCCAGCGCAAACCCGCCCACCAGCAGCATGCCCAGGGTATTGAGAGCTCGGTTTTGCACAATCCACGCGAGCGCACACGACAGCACATTCAAGGCTAGCATGAACCAGAACAAGGGATTGCGCGGTTGATATAAACGCAGCAGTTTCATGCTGTAAATGCTAACCTGAAATTTAAAGCGCGCGCCCGCCGCCTGCGATCAATCGCAAGCTGGCTCAGTCAATAACAGCTGGCAAATCAATAACGGCTAGCTGATATGAAAAATGTGCTGTCAGCGGCTTTTGCGGCATAGCCTACTGACTGTTCTGGCGCGCAAGTCCTCAAATCAGCACCACGGCTGGTCTCCATGCACCAGGCGAGATCACGCCTTCGGCAGCGTCACCCCAATTTGGCCCTGGTACTTGCCGCCCCGGTCTTTGTACGACACCTCGCAGACGTCGTCTTTGTCGCTTTCAAAAAACAGCACCTGCGCGCAGCCTTCGCCTGCATAAATTTTGGCGGGAAGAGGCGTGGTGTTTGAAAATTCCAGCGTGACATAGCCCTCCCATTCCGGCTCAAAGGGGGTGACGTTGACGATGATGCCGCAGCGCGCGTAGGTGCTTTTGCCCAGGCAGATGGTCAGCACATTGCGTGGGATGCGAAAGTATTCCAGCGTGCGAGCCAGCGCAAAGCTGTTGGGCGGGATGATGCAGCTGTCACCCGAGAAATCAACAAAGCTTTTTTCATCGAAGTTTTTCGGGTCTACCACGGTGCTGTGGATGTTGGTAAACACCTTGAACTCTGGCGCACAGCGGATGTCGTAGCCGTAGCTTGAGGTGCCGTAGCTGATGATTTTCTTGCCGTCTGCCTGACGGATCTGTCCCGGCTCGAACGGCTCGATCATGCCGGTGGTTTCGGACATGCGGCGTATCCATTTGTCGCTTTTGATGCTCATTGTGAAATTCCTTGATAGGACACAATTGTAGGCATGGCACCCGTGCTCAAAACGCTGCTTGGGTCACACTTTGAAGCTGCCCAGCACGTTTTTGGCAAACAGCTCTTCCACACTCAGCAAGCGGTCACACACCCCTTGGTCATGGCCAAATTTGCAGAAGGCCGCCAGCGTGGCGCGGTTGATCTGCCCGCCTGAGTCCTGGCCAATGCCGTAGGGGAAGAAATCTGCGCCAAAGACGGCCTCCAGGCGGCCGGTATAGTCGGCCAGCCAGGGCAGGGGCGCATGGGACGCTGTGATGTCTGACAGCCGCGCCATCGATTGCGTTTTGGCCTGCATAAAGGCTTTGTACACATTCATGGCCACCCAGGGGTGTGCGTCCAGCACGGCGGTTTTGATCACCAGCGCATGCATGATCGGGTAGATGCGCGTGGCCTTGAAATACGCGAGTTCTAAAGCCTGGTAGTCAGGCATCAGGCGCTCGATGCCTTGGCCCAAACCAGCTGGTGGTCGTGCAGTCATGACCGCATCCACGCTGCCGTCCAGCAGCATCTGGTTCAGTGACTTGTCGGGGGCGCTGGTGTAGTGGATGCCTGCTGGCAAGGTCAGGCGTACTTTTTCAACACGTCCTGGCTGATTGACCCCGGCTTGCACCCACTGAATGCTGGCTAAATCCAGGCCCAGATAGTCGCTCAGGTAACCCCGGCCATAAATACCGGCGGTTTGAGCCCATTCAGGGATACCGATGCGCTTGCCGTGCATGTCTTCGGGGCGTTGAACAGCGCTGCCAGCCTTGACATAAAACATCGAGTGGCGAAACGCGCGTGACACGAACACCGGTAAGGCGGTCATCGACGTGTCCCCCTGAGCCCGAAGGGCGATGTACTTGCCCATCGACATTTCAGAAATATCCCATTCCCGATGCATGGTGAAGCGGTAAAAAATTTCCTCAATCGGTAAATTGAGGGTGCGCAGCTGAACGCCTTCAATCAGCACGCTGCCGTCGGTGACGTCGCGGGTCTGGTCGTATGGCCCCAAGGCCATGGTGAGTGCTAGAGGGTTCAATTCATTCAGCCTTGATGTTGGCGGTTTTGATCACGCGTGCCCAGGTGTCGAATTCTGATTTGACATAGCGCTTGAGCTCGTCGGGCGTGCTGGCCATGGCTTCCTGGCCGTACTTGTTCAGTTGCTGCTTGTACTCGGGGTCTTGTGCCAGCTTGACCATCTCGGTGTTGATGCGCGCCACGATGGCAGTTGGTGTGCCGGCAGGCGCAAACAGGCCGTACCACGAGCTCGCTTCAATGCCGGGATAGCCAAGTTCATTCAGGGTCGGCACATCGGGTGCGGCATCAATCCGCTTGGGTGATGTCACAGCCAATGCGCGCAGCTTGCCTGATTGCACAAAGGGCAAGGTGGCCACCACGCTGCCAAACACCATTTGTGTCTCGCCCGCCAGCACCGCTGTGGTGGCTTGCGGGCTGCCTTTGTAGGCCACGTGCTGAATGTCAGTGCCGGTGCGCAGCTTGAACAACTCACCCACCAAATGCAGTGGTGTGCCGACGCCGCCCGAGCCGTAGTTCAAGCTGGTGGGCTTGGCTTTGGCAATCGCAATCAGCTCAGCCACTGACTTGGCCGGGAAAGTCGGGTTGACCGACAGGACCTGGTAACCCTGCGCCACCATGCTGATGGGCACAAATCCTGTCAGCGGGTCATAACCGACCTTGCCCAAGTTGGGTGTCATCGCCATGTTCGCTACAAAGCCCAGCAGCAGCGTGTAGCCGTCAGGCTTGGCTTTGGCGGCCTGTTCGGTGCCAATGTTGCCGCCAGCACCTGGCTTGTTGTCAACGATCACCTGTTGACCCAGCGTGGTTGACAGCCGCTGCGCAACCAGCCGGGCCAGCGTGTCGTTACCGCCGCCCGGCGGGTAAGCCACGACGAGCTTGATGACGCGGTCGGGGTAAGTCTGTGCCTGCAGCGAGCCCGCACCGGTCAAAACCAGCGCCAGCGCAAGGACAAGCGTTTTGAAAATGTATTTCGGCATCATCGGGCAGCCCACATTCAGGCAGCGGCCGGCAAGCTGGTGGACTGTAGCGCATGCAGCAGCCAGTCGCCGCCGGTGTGCTCCCAGACTGCCATGTAGGCAGTGGTAATCTGTTTGCGGTTGCCCGCGCGCATCAGGCCGGCTTTCATCGTGCCGGTGATCAGGCCCACCGAACCGATCAACTGGACATTCAGCCGGTCAAACGCCACCGTTTCATATCTCACCGTTCCGCTTGACAGCAGATGCAGATAGGCCGACTTGTCGTCGATGATGCCACTGGAATGCACATAAACCAGGCTGTCGGCCATCAGCGTGTCCAGCTTTTGGGTGTTGCTGTTCAGCATCGCCAGGCGGCGCGCTTCTTCGGCTTCCAGCAAGCTAACTTTGAGGTGTGTGTTGTCTGGTGGGTTCATGTTGTTTTGAAGTTTGAGGAAACGCCAAGGACCGGGCGCGACCCATGACTTTAAACAAATTCAGGAGATGTGAAGCCTTTGAAGGCAAATCATTGCATTCAAAGGCATGGAAAAGTGTTTTTCATGCCGTTTTGGTGTTGGTTCTAGGTCTTTAGGCCAACGGATGCATGAACAAAAAGCCACAAAAAAGTTGCATATGACAGAGAGCACTAAAAATAATCCAACTTGTTTTCGGGACGAGGCGATTCAAGCGCTAATGTTTAGTTTTCGTGGTTCTGACGAGTTCACATTCAGTGCGGTTGCCGAGATCTGGAAGCTGCGCACCATGCCCAGCCGGGCCACGTCAGCGGGGGCCATGCGGGTGATGTCGCGCCCATTGAAAACGATGCTGCCGCTGGTGGGTTCCAGAAACTTCGTCAGCAGGTTAAAGCAAGTCGGCCTGCAGTTCAATATCTAAAACATCAGGCGGTTTGGGACCATGCATGCAGAAACCGCCGCACACTGGCGTCGCGGCTTAGCTGGATCAATGGGGCTTGTCGCCTTTGAGGGTGATTCGGTTCATGACCCTGCGAAAGCCGTGATAGTCGTTGACCGGGTTGTGCTGGGTGCAGCGGTTGTCCCAAAAGGCAATTGCATTGGGCTCCCACTGGAAGCGACAGGTGAACTCCGGCTTGACCTGGTACTGAAACAGGTACTCAAGAATCGGTACGCTTTCCTCGTTCGCCATACCCTTGATGCCAGCAGTGTGGGCGGTGTTGACATATAAAGCTTTCCGACCGGTTTCCGGGTGGGTCCGCACGATGGGATGCTCTGCCTTGAACTCCCGTGGGACGACATCCTTTCCATCTGACTTGATACGGTCTTCCCGGGTTTTTGAAACGTCAGCACGTGCCGAACTGCTGATGCCGACGAGTCCGTCCAGAATATTCTTCATCACGCTAGAAAGCGACTCGTATGCAAGGTATTGGTTGGCGAACATGGTGTCACCGCCAAAGGGCGGTACTTCGCGGGAAAGTAGCATGGATCCCATGGGCGGCTCCTCCAGATAGGTGGTGTCTGAATGCCAGATACCGCCGAAATTTACTTTCTCATGTTCGAGTTTCTTGACCTCGATGATGTGCGGGAAGCCCTCAAGGCCTTTAACAAAAGGGTATTCGATTGGCTCACCCATTGCTTTGGCAAAATCAAGAAACTGCTGGGAACTCAAGTCCTGCTTTTTCAAAAAGATCACCTGATGATCCAGCAGAACCTGCCTGATGTCGCGAGCCAGGCTATCGGACAGGCCTTTTGAAAGATCAACGCCAAGAATTTCCGCACCCAGTGCTCCTGCGATCCGTTTTACCTGCATATTTGTTCCTTATAGCTTCTGCAACCGACGCACAAATACCCAGAAATGGATATTCATCAACCCAGAATGTAAGAAGCTACGGTCTGAATCACAAGTCAAATAATCTTAGCGATTCTTCAGTACGCGTGATTTATTTGGCCGGTCGTGCAGCGCACAATGCTATTTTGAAGCGAGTTGCTGATTGCAAAGGTCAACCAGTCGTGCTGCTGCCGGCGAAAGTGTGTGTCCCTTGATCTTCACAATTCCGACGGTTCGGGTCAAGGCCGGGTTGATAATCTTGACGGTCTTTAGTCTTGTCTTACCGGGTATGGCTACCCTGGGGAGAATTGCAATACCCAGACCGGCCTCGGCCATAGCCACCAATGTTGTGACATGTGTAAATTCATAATTGTGCTCTGACACCAGCCCATTTGTGCTTAGCGCTTCATTCAGATGTTCCCGAAAAAGGGTGGACGTGCCAAGCGTCAGCAAGGGCATCTTCGAAAGCTCGCGCAGGGATATGCCTGCCCTTCCCTTGTCGTCGTAACTTTTCGGCAGCAAGGCCACGTATTCATCGATGAAAATCATCGAAAAATCTAGGTCGCTCTTTTCCTCCACAGGGCATATACCGAAATCAACTTCGCTTCGCCGAACGGCCTCCAGAAGCTCACGTTGTGGCAGTTCCTTCACATGCACCGACACACCAGGATACTTTTTCGCAAACTCAGTAAGAATCGCAGGCAAACGGGTACTTGCGATGGTTGGCACACATCCAAACGACAGATGGCCCTGCTGGACATCGACGATTTTCTGAAGACGAGCAAGACCGGACTCAAGTTCTGCCATCGCTCTTCGGGCAGTGATCATGAGCTGCTCACCTTCGGCTGTGAGGTCAACCTTCCTGGTCGTCCGCTGAAAGAGAGCAACGCCTAGCTGCTCTTCAAGCTGCTTGATTTGCATGCTCACTGCAGGCATCGAAATGAACAGGGCATCCGCGGCCTTTTTGAAGCTGGAGTGTTCAGCGACGGCCAGAAATGTCTGCAGGAGTTTGAAATTGATCTTCATGACGATGTCCAAATGGTGGTATCCCAAGTGTTGCCACTATTTAATTGTGCGCTTTGGAGGGGGTCAAGAAAGGGCTATCGCGCGACTTACACTGGGTGTCAATGGCTGCTTAGCGACTGTTTGTAGATCTCATTTCTCGCTAACCGCAGACTGCGAGCGAGATGGATGCAAAGCGCTTGGTAGGGCAAAAAATAGCTGTTGACAAGAGCTTGACGCCTCAGTGATGTCCCGAAAAATAATATGTTGTGAGCCAAACATATTTTTGGTACCACCAACAGGAATCGAACCTGTATCTAGCGCTTAGGAGGCACTCGTTCTATCCGTTGAACTATGGCGGCTGACAGGTGCGCATTGTAAGGGCTGACTATTTTGACAACAGTCGCATCGCCTCTTCCAGCCCCTTGATAGTCAGCGGGTACATGCGTTGGTTGACCAGTTGCTGAATAACGCTGATCGACTGACGGTATTGCCACACGCCCTGGGGTTCAGGGTTGATCCATGCGAATTTTGGGAAGGCGTTGGTCAGGCGTTGCATCCATTCGGCACCCGCTTCTTCGTTGTTGTATTCCACGCTGCCACCGGGCTGCAAAATTTCATACGGGCTCATGGTGGCATCGCCGACAAAAATCAGTTTGTAGTCTTTGTTGTACTTGCGAATGATGTCCCAGGTGGCAAACTTTTCACTGAATCGGCGGCGGTTGTTCTTCCACATGAAGTCATACACGCAGTTGTGAAAGTAATAAAACTCCAGGTGTTTGAATTCAGATTTGACCGCGGAAAACATTTCTTCGACCCGGCCAATGTGTTCGTCCATGGTGCCGCCCACGTCCATCAGCAGCAGCACCTTCACATTGTTGTGCCGCTCGGGAATCATCTTGATGTCCAGCCAGCCTGCATTGGCGGCTGTCGAATGAATGGTGTCGGGCAAGTCCAGCTCTTCAACATGGCCCAGTCGCGCAAACTTGCGCAGGCGGCGCAGCGCGACTTTGATGTTGCGGGTACCCAGTTCTTGCGTGTCGTCGTAGTCCTTGTAAGCGCGCTGGTCCCATACCTTCACTGCACTCTTGTTGCGGCTTTTCTCCTGGCCAATGCGTATGCCTTGCGGGTTGTAACCGTTCGCCCCAAACGGCGAGGTGCCGCCGGTACCAATCATTTTGCTGCCGCCTTCATGGCGTTCTTTTTGCTCTTCAAAACGTTTTTTGAGCGTTTCCATGAGCTCGTCCCAACCCATTTTTTCTATCTTGGCTTTGTCCTCGGGGCTCAGTTCCAGCTCCAGATTTTTACGCAGCCATTCCAGGGGAATGTCTTTGGTGAAGTCAGCCAGCATCTTCACCCCCTTGAAGTAAGCGGCAAAGGCGCGGTCAAACTTGTCGTAGTGCTTTTCGTCCTTGACCAGGATGGTGCGGCTCAGATAGTAGAAATCGTCGATCTCGTACGCGCCTTCACCGACCTCGCCATCTGAAGCAGCCGCGCTGTTAGGCCCTACCACGCCCGCTTGCAAAGCCTCCAGCAGCATCAGGTATTCCTTAGGCGAAACAGGCAGCTTGGCCGAACGAAGGGTGTAGAAAAAATCAATCAGCATGGCGAAATGTCCATCAGATGTCAGTTGCGTGGTTTGTCCAGTTGGTAAAGCAGTTGCGCCTTGGCCTCAGGCCATTCCCCGGCGCGCATGCTGTACATGACGGTGTCGCGGATGGTCCCGTCGCGGCGCATCGCGTGGCCTCTGATCACGCCGTCTTTTTGCGCTCCTAGCCTCTCGATGGCCTGTTGTGACGCGAAGTTGAAATTGTCTGTCCGCCAGCCCACCACGTTGCAGCTCAGAGTTTCGAAAGCATGCGTCATCAGCAACAGTTTGCAGGTGCTGTTGATATGGGTTCGCTGGCATCGCGCTGCATACCAGGTGTAACCAATCTCGACCCGTTTGACGGCCGGCAAAATATCGTGATAGCTGCTGGAGCCCAGCACTTGGCCGTTTATAGCATCCAGTACGGCAAAGGCAAAACGGTTGTCTGTTCGAAGCGCAGTTTCAATATAGGGTCGTACTTCATGCGGTTCGGGCACCGACGTCACGCGCAGCTTCCACAATTGCCCGTCGCTGGCCGCCGCCCGCAGGCCTTCCTCATGTTTAAGGCTCAAGGGCAGTAGGCGTATGTTGCGCGCCTGCAAAGTGACAGGTTCAACAAAAGCCATCGTCAGTCTTCTTCCGTTTTTTTCGCTTTTTTTGCCAAGTGGGTCGCTCGCACTCGCCGCGCAACCTGTACGCCCAAGCCACCGCCCAAGCCCGCCAGGCCAATGGCGACCAGACTGCTGTTGCTGTAGCCAGGGTCAAAAATATTCAGCCCCAGCAGTTTGCCCAGCCAGAACCCCATCAGCGCGCCGACAACAAAGCCGATGGCGTCGGCCAGGCCTTCCGCAAGCATCGATTTTTGAGTCATCGTGTTTTAGATTCTTTATCGGTTGTTACGCTGCATGAACACCAGCTTTTCAAACAGCGTCACATCCTGCTCGTTTTTAAGCAAAGCACCCACCAGCGGCGGCACGGTCACCTTGTCGTCCTTGCTTTGCAGGGCTTCGAGCGGAATGTCTTCAGCCACCAGCAGTTTGAGCCAGTCCAGCAGTTCGCTGGTGGATGGTTTTTTCTTCAGACCGGGCAGGTTGCGCACGTCATAAAAAGTTTTCATCGCGGCTGCCAGCAGCTCTTTTTTCAAGCCCGGAAAATGCACGTCCACAATTTGCCGCATTGTGTCCGCATCAGGAAACTTGATGTAGTGAAAAAAGCAGCGCCTCAAGAATGCGTCCGGCAGCTCTTTTTCATTGTTTGAGGTGATGAACACCAGTGGCCGGTGCTTGGCCTTGATGAGTTCACGCGTTTCGTACACATAAAACTCCATGCGGTCGATTTCGCGCAGCAAATCATTCGGGAACTCAATGTCAGCCTTGTCGACTTCATCGATCAGCAACGCCACCGGCGTCTCTGACGTGAAGGCTTGCCATAACACGCCTTTGACGATGTAGTTATGGATGTTTTTAACCTTCTCGCCGCCGTCAATCGTTGATAGCTGGGAGTCTCTCAGGCGTGACACGGCGTCATATTCATACAGGCCCTGCTGGGCCTTGGTGGTCGACTTGATGTGCCATTGCAGCAGCGGAATGCCCATGGCCTCAGCTACTTCTTCCGCCAGCATGGTTTTGCCTGTCCCGGGTTCACCCTTGACGAGCAATGGTTTTTTAAGGGTGGCGGCAGCGTTGACGGCGAGCATCAGGTCCTGCGTGGCGACGTAGTTCTTGGAGCCTTGAAATTTCATGAGTCGTTCAGTTCTGGTGACGGTTGCAATGAATTTGTACGGATTTTCCGGTATTTCTCAGAGCGGGCGGTCTTTCATGTATCGCCCCGATATAATCAAAGGTTGTGTTTAAAAAAACCTTCCTACCCGGATTCTCTTCTAATTGTGCGCGAAAAATGAACAAGCTGTTAATCAAGATTTCTGCTTTGGTTGTCTCCCTAGTGACGATTTCTGCTCTGGCTCAAGACATCAAGGGCGATGCCAAGGCAGGCGAGTCCAAAAACGCCATGTGCGTTGGTTGCCACGGCATCAAGGGCTACCAGGCCAGCTTTCCTGAAGTCTACAAAGTTCCCATGATTTCCGGACAATCTGCCAAGTACATTGTTTCGTCTCTCAACGCTTACAAAAAAGGCGAGCGCAAGCACCCCAGCATGCGCGGCATTTCAGAAACGTTGTCAGACCAAGACATGGCTGACTTGGCCGCTTTCTACAGCGCCAGCGGCGTGGTCGCTGGCGCTCAGCAAGTGGCTGACAAGCCATCAAAAGAGCCTGGCGAGAAAGTACAGGCACTGCTGGCCAAGGCCAATTGCTCGTCTTGCCACGGCAGTAACTTCAGCAAGCCAATTGACCCGTCGTATCCCAAGTTGGCCGGACAGCACGCAGACTATCTGCTGGTGGCCCTGAAGTCTTACAAAGTTGAAAACAACGCGAAGGTGGGTCGTGGCAACGCGATCATGGCGGGCATGGCCAAGCAATACACCAATGCTGAACTAAAAGTGATTGCCAGCTATTTGGCATCACTCGACGGCGAACTGAAAACCGTGTCGCAGAGCCAATTCAGATAAGCTGGCTATCCCAATCAAAAACCGCTGAAAACAGCGGTTTTTTTATGCCTGTACTGAATTAATCCTTCGTCGCCCTGCGCTGAACGCAGTCTATGTAAGCCGCACCGTCAGGTGGGCGGCCTGCGCGCTGGCTTTCCCACACCATTTGGCCCAAGCAGTCCATGGCTTCATGGTGCGCGTCGTGCAGTGAGTCGCGCTTGGCCGTCAAAAGCTCAACCGCCTGCCGAATGCCGCGCGGCTGGTCAATGGAGCATTGCTCGCTGATCGACAGATGCATCGACAAGTGCAAAAACGGGTTGGTTTTACCCCCTTCAACGTCGTACATTTTTTCAAGTGCAACGTCGGCATCTGCAACATCGGCGTGGTATTCGGGGTGTTCCTCCAGCCACTGACCGGCCAGGGTTTCAATCGCCTCCATCGGTTGACCGGCTAGCGATTTTGCGTAAACAGTGCAAAAAAAACGCCGTACATCGGCTTGGGAAGGCGTGAACATTCTTGAAGAATATCACGCGTTGCAAGCGGCTTTGGCCTCACCAAAAACACCGAGATGCGCGTCCTGAAAATCTGATTTCCGCGTCAATGCCCGCTACTCCTGCGCGCGTGGGCTATTATTTCCGCGGGCCCCAGACAGGCCAGAAGTGGAAATTGCGCTGATGGGCCGTCGTGTTGTCCATCCGTGTTGCTGGAGATTGACAAGCATGATCAACAAAATTGCCCGCTCAGTTGCGGACGCATTGGCGGATGTGAAAGACGGCGCAACCGTTTTAATTGGCGGCTTCGGTACGGCGGGTATTCCTGACGAACTGATCGACGGGCTGATTGCTCAGGGCGCCAAGGACCTGACAGTGGTGAACAACAACGCTGGTAACGCGGACGCGGGGCTTGCAGCGCTGCTCAAGGCGGGGCGCGTGCGCAAAATCATTTGCAGCTTTCCGCGCCAAGCTGACAGCTATGTGTTTGATGACCTGTACCGCTCTGGCAAGCTTGAACTGGAACTGGTGCCGCAAGGCAATCTGGCCGAGCGTATACGTGCTGCTGGCGCGGGTATTGGGGCTTTCTTCTCGCCCACAGGTTATGGCACCGAGCTGGCTAAGAATGCCGATGGCAGCCTGAAGGAAACGCGCGAAATCAGGGGCAAACATTACGTTCTTGAGTTCCCCATTCATGCCGATGTAGCGCTCATCAAGGCCGAGCAGGGCGACCGCTGGGGCAACCTGACCTACCGCAAGGCCGCGCGAAACTTTGGCCCCATCATGGCCACCGCTGCCCAAAAAACCGTAGCCACCGTGCACGAGGTGGTAGAACTGGGCGCGCTGAACCCAGAGCACATTGTGACGCCCGGTATCTTCGTACACGCCATCGTCAAAATTGACCGGGTGAAAACCCAGGCCGGTGGTTTGAAAAAGGCAGCCTGAACATGACTCCAACAACCAGTTATCAAAAACGCAGCAAAGACCAGCTTGCAGCACGCGTGGCCCAGGACATTCCCGAAGGTGCCACTGTCAATCTGGGCATCGGCATGCCCACGCTGGTCGCCAACCACATTTCTGCCATGACAGAGGTGCTGCTGCACAGCGAAAACGGCATTTTAGGCATGGGCCCTGCACCTGCTGAGGGTGATGAAGACTATGACCTGATCAATGCCGGCAAACAGCCCGTGACGCTGCTCAGTGGCGGTGCGTATTTTCACCATGCCGACAGCTTTGCCATGATGCGCGGCGGTCATCTGGACATTTGCGTGCTCGGCGCGTTTCAGGTGTCCAGCACCGGCGACCTGGCCAACTGGAGCACGGGCGAGGCCGGCTCCATACCGGCAGTGGGCGGCGCGATGGACCTGGCCATTGGTGCCAAGCAAACCTGGGTGATGATGGACTTGCTCACCAGGCAGGGTGTGAGCAAGGTGGTTGCCGCATGCAGCTACCCGCTGACCGGGATTGGCTGCGTCAAACGTATTTACTCCGAGCTGGCCACGCTGGCCTGCACGCCGCAAGGCCTCAAGCTGATTGACAAGGTCGACGGGCTTGAGCATGCCGAGCTTGAAAAGCTTGTTGGCCTGCCTATTGCCGTTTAGCCATTGCCGTTTAGCCATCGCTGCTGAGCCACTGCCGTATCCGTTTTACCTTTGGAGACCTATCAACATGAACCACGCCTTTATCTGTGACGCCATCCGCACCCCTTTTGGCCGCTATGGCGGCGCACTCAGCAGCGTGCGCACCGACGACTTGGGTGCCATTCCGCTAAAAGCGCTGATGGCGCGCAACCCGAAGGTGGACTGGCTGGCCGTGACAGACGTGATTTATGGCTGCGTCAACCAGGCCGGGGAAGACAACCGCAACGTCGCCCACATGGCAACGCTGCTGGCAGGCTTGCCGATGGAGTTGCCAGGGGCAACCATCAATCGGCTGTGCGGCTCGGGCCTGGACGCAATTGGCACGGCAGCACGCGCTATCAAGTCGGGCGAAGCCACCATGATGATTGCGGGCGGCGTGGAAAGCATGAGTCGCGCCCCGTTTGTGATGGGCAAGGCCGAAAGCGCCTTCAGCCGGGCCGCGCAGATCTATGACACCACCATTGGCTGGCGCTTCGTCAACAAGCTGATGAAAGAAAAATACGGCGTGGACGCCATGCCTGAGACGGCCGAGAACGTGGCCAAAGACTACAACATCAGCCGCGAAGACCAGGACAAGATGGCCCTGAGCAGCCAGCTCAAAGCCGTTGCCGCACAGAAGGCGGGTTACTTTGATGCAGAAATCACGCCGGTGACCATCCCACAGAAAAAGAAAGGCCCCTCCGGTAGCGAAGGCGACGCCGTCATCGTCAGCAAAGACGAGCACCCGCGTGAAACCAGCATGGAAGCGCTTGCCAAACTCAAAGGCGCTGTGCGACCCGATGGCAGCGTGACCGCCGGCAATGCGTCTGGCGTCAATGACGGGGCCTGTGCGCTGTTGCTGGCTGACGAAGCTACTGCCGCCAAAAACGGGCTGACCCCACGCGCCCGCATTGTCGGCATGGCGACTGCTGGCGTTGCACCACGCATCATGGGCATTGGCCCTGCACCTGCCACGCAAAAAGTACTGGCGCTGACGGGTTTGACGCTGGCGCAGATGGATGTGATCGAGCTTAACGAAGCCTTTGCTGCCCAAGGCCTGGCGGTGCTGCGGCTGCTGGGCTTGCAAGACAACGACCCACGCGTCAACCCCAATGGCGGTGCCATTGCTTTGGGTCACCCGCTGGGTGCATCCGGCGCAAGGCTTGCTACGACTGCCGTAAACCAGCTGCACCGCACCGGCGGCCGCTACGCCCTGTGCACCATGTGCATTGGTGTGGGGCAGGGCATTGCAGTGGTGCTGGAACGGGTCTGAACGTACCTGCAAAGCAAAACCGACCGAAACCCCATGAAATCAACACCGTTGAAGATCGTTTTCCATGGCCAAAACGCCGCCAATTTCCGCCAAGGTTTTGATGCGCTCATTGACCCTGAACATCAGATCGTCGATGTGAGCGATGCACTCGATCAAGCTGGCGAGCGCGCGCATTACGAAAGCGCTGATGTGGTGATCGGCATCAAACTGAACCACAGCTTGCCGGTGCCACTCAAAGCACGGCTTTTCCATGCGCCGGCGGCTGGCACCGACGCAGTCAACACCGCCTTGCTGCCCGCTTCCTGCAGCCTGGCCAATTGCTTTGGCCACGAAAACGCCATCGCCGAGTACGTGATTGCCGCTCTGCTCATGCGTCATGTCCCCCTATCCCGTGCTGACCAGGACCTGCGCAGACAGCACTGGACTTACTGGGCCGGCCAAAAGGCCGCTTTGCGCACCGAGCTGGGTTCGCAAACGATTGGCCTGCTGGGCTTCGGTCATATTGCGCGAACGGTGGCGCTGCGCGCCAAGGCTTTTGGCATGCGGGTACATGTGGCCAACCGCAGCCCCGTTGGGCACGCCAGCGTGGACCAAAGCTGGACGCTTGACGGCCTGCACGACTTCATGGGCTCGGCTGACGCCATTGTGGTGAGCCTGCCGTTGACTGAAAACACCGAGGGATTGGTGGATGCTCGCGCGATCGCATCCATGCGGCCCGATGCCGTGCTGATGAACGTCGGGCGCGGCGCGGTGATCGACGAAAAAGCTCTTTACGACGCGCTGGCGGCGCGCCGGATTGGCGGCGCGGTGATCGATACCTGGTACCAGTACCCCACCCCCACACAAACCGAATGCGCGCCCTCGCAATACGACTTTTCGGCGCTGGACAACGTGCTTATGACGCCCCATATGTCGGGCTGGACGGCAGGCACTGTACGACGCCGCCAAGAAACCCTGGCCGATAACATTGAGCGATTGAGCCGCGATGAGCCATTGATCAACGTTTTGCACGGCCCGCGCTGAACAAGCATTGGCGAGCATTTGCGAGCAGGGGCTCGCGGTCACAGCGTCAGCAACATATGCGCCGCAGCCTCTTCAATCCGGATGCGCGGGGTGGGCAAGGGTTAATCCGTAGAAAAATAGGCTACCGGCTCCGATAGGCTAGCTTTATTCCAAGGCGAGTGATCAATAGGCTGATCGCAGTCAGGTTTTTGTCAATACCACTGCAAAGCTACACCATCTGAACCTCATTTTTATTGCTCTTGGACAGCGCTGTTCAACGTTGTCATTCAAGGAAAGTTATTTTGTCAAAACCCGAAGTGCTGGCTGTGGCCAAACTCCACCCCTTCTATCAAAAAGCACTGGAATCGGTCTACACGGTGCACGACCGCACCCATTTGACCGAGCCTGCCGCTTTTGCTGCTTTGGGCCCGCGCATTGTGGGTGTTGCGGGCACGGGCGAGTCCAGCGTGCCACGCAGTTTGCTGTCACAACTGCCGAACGCCAAAGTGGTGGCGGTTTTTGGCGTGGGCTACGACGGCGTGGATGTGCAAGCAGCCATCGAACACGGCATTCCTGTGACCCACACCCCGGACGTGCTCACTGACGATGTGGCCGATCTGGCTATGGGACTGGTGCTGTCGGTAGGCCGTGCTATTCCACAGGCCGACCAGTTTGTGCGTGCTGGCCAGTGGCCCAACGGTCCCATGGCACTGGGCCGCAGGGTGTCTGGCGCGCGTTTGGGCATTGTTGGCTTGGGCCGCATTGGCAAAGCCATCGCGCTGCGGGCGCGGGCTTTCGGTATGTCGATTGCCTACACCGCTCGTAGCGAAAAACCCGAATCGGGCTTCAAGTTCTTCGTAACGGCTAAAGAGCTGGCCGCGAACGTGGATTTTCTGGTGGTCATCACGCCCGGCGGCGCAGGCACCAAGCACCTGATCAACGCTGATGTGCTCAAGGCCCTGGGCCCAAGCGGCTTTTTGATCAACGTGGCGCGTGGCAGCGTGGTCGATGAAGAGGCCTTGATCGAAGCCCTGCAAAACGCCACCATCGCGGGCGCGGGCCTTGATGTGTTTGCCAGCGAACCGCATGTGCCCCAAGCGCTCTGGAGCCTACCCCAAGTGGTACTGACCCCACATATCGCCAGCGCCACCAGCCAAACTCGACAAGCCATGGCTGATCTGGCGTTTGCCAACATGTTGGCGGGTGTCTCAGGCCAGCCTTTGATCTCGCCGGTGCCCGAGTGCATGGCCATGGCCAAGTGACAGCCCAGCCCAAGTCATGAGCATGACGCCTTTGCGCCTGATCGTTATGGGGGTGTCAGGTTGTGGCAAGTCGACCATCGCTGGGGCCTTGAGCGAGCACTTGCGCCTGGACATGGTTGACGGCGACGACCTGCACCTGCCCGAGAGTGTGGCCAAGATGCGCGCAGGCATTGCCTTGCAAGACGCCGACCGCTGGCCCTGGCTGGACCGCATCAGCGCTTACCTGTCGCAAGATCATACGCAAGGCCGCGTGGTGGCGTGCTCGGCGCTCAAGCGGGTGTACCGCGATCGCATCCGCGAACAAGCGGGCGATGTGTGTTTTTTATTTCTCGATGGCGATTTCGATGTGATTCAAAACCGCATGCAGCAACGTGTGGGTCATTACATGCAGGCAGGCTTGCTGCGCAGCCAGTTCGGCACCCTTGAAAAACCCCAAGCCGATGAGACCGATGTGATTCACCTGCCCATCAACGACTCCGTGCACCACATGGTTCTGAAAGCAATTCAGGCCTTGAACGATCACCGCCACCCTGCCATCTGATTTTTAAGAAGGTTTCCTCATGTTCATCCGCTGTGCATTCTTCCAAGGCCAGATCAAACCCGGTATGGAGGGCGCGTTCAACCGCTACATCCGCGAAAATCTCGTCCCGCTTTGGACCCGTTTTCCTGGCGCACAAGAAGTGCGCGTGCTGCGCCAAGTCGAAAGTGATGTGGCCGACCCGCACTTTGGCATGGTCTTGTCAGTTCGTTACCCGAGCCGCGAATCGATAGCGATTGCTTTGGCCTCCGAGGTACGTATGAAAAGCAAGGAAGTGTCCAAAGACATGATCGCCATGTTCGATGGCACTGTGTTTCACACCGTCTTTAGCGCGGACGAATACGCGCTGCCCACCGATTGATACAAAAAACTTTTTTAACCAGGAGACAAAACCATGAAACTTTCTCGCATCCTTCTCGCCTGCCTCGTTGCTGCCGTCGGCTCCAGCGCCTATGCTGCTAAGTTCAATCTGAAAATGGGCCACGCGGTCAACGCCACCGATGGCCAGCACGCCGCCGCCTTGAAGCTGGCTGAACTGGTCAAACAACGCACCAACGGTGATGTAGAAATCTCCGTCTTCCCGGCCAACCAATTGGGCAACGACGCGGCCATGATCAACGGTGTGCGCGGTGGCACGATCGACATTGTCTCCAGCGGCGCCTCCAATTTCAACGGCATCGTGCCCAACACGGCCGCCATGGAGCTGCCCTTTGTGTTTCGCAACGCGCAACACGCCTACAACGTGCTGGACGGCGCTGTGGGTACCGGCGTACTGAACGAATTGACCCCCCACGGCATGAAGGGCTTGGCCTATTGGGAAAACGGCTGGCGTGCTTTCACCAACAACAAGCGCCCTGTCAACAAGCCCGAAGACCTGAAGGGCCTGAAGATCCGCTCCACACCCAATCCGTACCACATCCAAGCCTTCAAGCTGCTGGGCATGAACCCCTCGCCCATGCCGATTTCCGAGCTGTACACCGCACTGGAAACCGGCACCTTTGACGCGCAAGAGCATCCGATCAACGTCACCTGGTCGTCCAAGTTCTACGAAGTGCAAAAGCACTTGACGGTGAGCAACCATGTTTACTCGCCTCTGGTTGTGGCCATGAACAAAGCCAAGTTCGACAGCCTGCCGGCCAATTACCAAAAAGTGGTGGTGGATGCTGCACGTGAAGCGGCCACTTACCAGCGCAGCTTGAACGCGTCCAACGCGGGCAAAGTGGTGGCCGACCTGAAGAAGTCTGGCATGCAAGTGATCGAGAACGTGGACATGGCCCCATTCCAGAAAATCGTGTCAGCCGAAATCGCCAAGACCTTTGGTGAGAAAAATGGTCCGGTGCTGCTCAAGGCGATTGAAGACACCAAGTGATGGTTTGAGTGACGGCACGCCCCCTCTTTGGAGGGGGCTTTTTTGTAAGTGACGTATGAAAAAAATAAACGACCTTTTCTTCAAGATGGCTGAGTTCATTTTGGTTATCATGCTGTCGGCCATGGTCATCATGGTGTTTGGCAACGTGGTGCTGCGCTATGGCTTTAACGACGGCATCATCAGCTCGGAAGAGGTGTCGCGGTTCTTGTTCATCTGGATCACGTTTTTAGGCGCCATCGTCACCATGCGTGAAAACGGCCACTTGGGCTTGGACTCTGTGGTGCGCAAGCTCAACTTGCGTGGAAAAAAAACGGCTTTTGC
>CAMARI010000019.1 GCA_945860515.1 Polaromonas sp. YR568 | reverse complement strand
GGCCAGCGTCAGGCAGGACAGCACCGCAAGGCCAAACAACGGGCGCGCTGGAGCTTCGGTAGAGCGGTGTGTTTCGGTCATGAGGGAGCCGGTAGCGATATGATGATTCATTGTAGCGGCTGGGTATTTTGCAATGCTTGGCGGGCGGGGGCGCACTTTGGCTGAGGACAAACACATGAGCAACATCAAAGACCTGAAAAATACGGGCCTGAAGGCCACTTTGCCGCGGCTGAAGATTCTGGAAATCTTTCAGGTGGGCAAGCAGCGCCACATGACCGCTGAAGACGTGTTCAGGGTGCTGCTGGAAGAACGCTCTGACGTCGGCTTGGCCACCGTCTACCGGGTGTTGACGCAGTTCGAACAGGCGGGCTTGCTCAATCGCAGTAATTTTGAGTCTGGCAAGGCCGTGTATGAGCTGAACGAAGGCCAGCACCATGACCATCTGGTGTGCCTGGACTGCGGCAAGGTTGAAGAGTTTTACGACGCAGAAATTGAAAATCGCCAGCATGCGGTGGCCAAGGCCAAAGGCTTTTCCATCGCCGACCACTCGCTGTCGATTTACGCTAACTGCACCAAAGACAAATGCCCCAACCGCAGTGACTCGCCGGTACGGCACCATCACGCCTGAACCGAAGCGCTAGCCAAGGAGCAAACCACTATGAACGCACCATGCTGAGCCGAATTATTTATGTGAGTACCGCTGTAGGCCCGGTCACCACGGCGGTCACCGGAACCATCCTGCGCAGCGCGCAGGCGCACAACCCGGCCAATGGCATCACTGGCGTGCTGTGCCAGGGACGCGGCTTGTATTTGCAGGTGCTCGAAGGCGAGCGCAGCCAGGTAGAGGCCCTGTACGCGCGCATCGCGCTTGACAAACGGCATCACCATTTGAAGCTTCACCAGCAAGAAAGCATCAGCAGGCGCCGCTACGGCAAATGGGCCATGGCGCATGTGGACATGGGCCAGCTGTCAGATGAAGAGGCTGCCCACCCCCAACAAACCGCTTTTGACCCCTACACCGCGACAATTGAAGAAATGATGGCGAAGATTGATGCCCTGATTGCCGCAGGCAAGGTGATGAATGCGCCTGTGATTTAAAGCGAATTTCCGCTATTTATTCAGGACCTGAAAGCCCTTTTATCTATTGAGCTTCAGGACTTTTTAAACGAGATGCAAAATTGATTTTTAGCGTCTGACGATTCAGTCCCAGCCAGCTTGACTGTATTCAACGCGCCTGCTCCCGCGCAAGCTCTCGCGGGGCGACGGATGAGGCCTTCACGCCGCTGATGGCGATGGTTTGCTCGAAGAGCTTTTCCATCTCGGGGGCCGCTTGCAGCAAGGACCGTTCGGCCAGCGGTGTGTGCAAGGCGGCGCGCAGCCAATGCAGCAGCCGCAGCCAGCCCGGTACCCAGATGCGTCTGGCGCGGCGCTGGATGCCCTGGACGATCATGTCTGCTGCATCGCTTACCGGCATGGCCCGGCGCAAAGGGGCTGGCATGGTGCTTTTCAGGCGAATAAAAGCGGGGAGCATGTCGCTCTCGGTGACCATCGGGGTTTGCACCCAGGATGCGTAGATGGTGCCCACGCCCACGCCGTGCGCGGCCAACTCGATGCGCCAGCAGTTGCACATCGCCTCGACAGCGGCTTTGGACGCGGCGTAGCTAGAGACGGCGGGCGGGTTGGCAAAACTGGAGACGGAGGCTGTTGCCAGCACGTAGCCGCGCTGGGTAATGACGGCTGGCAGCGCGGCGCGCACCATGTTGAGCGTGCCGAAGACGTTGACCTCTATGCAGCGTTTCCAGCCGGCCAAGTCGGTTAACAACAGGGGGCCGAATGAGGCGATACCCGCGTTGGCCCAGACCACGTCAATCCGGCCATGCGTGGCCAAGGTTTGCGCGACGGCGGCCTCACAAGCCGCCAGGTCGGTCACGTCGAGGCAAAACGATGTCGCGTTTAATTCTGCGGCGGTGGCTTTGAGCTGCTGCTCGGCGCAGTCGATCAGCACCGGTATCGCGCCTTGCGCCTGGAGGGCTTTGGCCGTAGCCGCACCGATGCCCGACGCGCCGCCAGTGATCAGGACGACCAGGCCGCGAACGGAGGTCAATCAGATCCCCTTGACGATCATCAAATACACAATCGGCAGTGGCACGACGGTGGCGATGGCACCGCTGATTTGCCAGATGCGCGACAGCTTGAGGTATTCAGGCGTGATGCTGAGATGCCGTTTGAGCAGCACGCGCTGGCGCAACTGGATGGGCACCAGGACCAGCGCCCAGATCGCCCCCGACAAGCCAAACAGCATGTACGACCAGCTGATCCACGCCTGCGATTCTGCCGGCGCGCCTGCGTAACGTTGCGACATGAGTGAGCCGGTGTAGACCACCAGCAGCGCGCCTGTCAGGGTGAACATCAGGTCGGTGATGAGCACCAGCCGGTTGCTGAAGGAGACGACTTCAAAATTGCGCGTGCGCTCGGCCAGAAAGGCCCAGGTGCCGCTGACCACCACATTGCCCAAAAACAGGCAGGCTGACAGCACATGCAAGACCTTGACGGTATCGTTGGCAATGACCATCATCCACCCCCAGCCCGGCGCGGCATGCGAAACGGCAACATCATTTGCACCACGCGACTTTTCAGGCGCTGCGGCTCCAGCGTCTCGTGGACTGCCGTGACCTGCTCGCCAAGCAGGTGGGTTCGCAGCAGCGATCGCGCGTAAAACGGGGTGTCTTCAAGGGTGTCGATGACCTCGCTGGTGGTGCCCGCGTCGGCCCGGATGCCACGGTCAATGCGCCACAGGGTGGCGGGCATGGCCTCGCGCTTGGGTGCCGCGTCAAACGACTCCCAGCTGCCATCGGGTTTGAAACGCTCGGCTAACAGGGTGCGCGCGCCGCTGAGCTGCGTCACGTCGTAGATCACGGCGGTGCTGCCATCGGCCATGCGGGCGCGCGACCAATCCCAGGTTTTAAACGGCACGGTCACCGGCTCGTCGCCCTCGTTGCTGTCCAGATAGGCGTTGCCTTGCCAGCGCAGGCCAGGCTTGGCAAGGTCAACCTCGATGCGGGCGCAGGGTGCAATCGGCCCCCATCGGTGGCGGCCTGCATCGTCCAGCGCGTTGGTGTAACTGCACAGCGCCTGCGGATAAACTCGCACCTTGCCGCGCACCCGCTGCGGAACTGGCACGCTGATTTCGTCAAGGGCGATGTCCAGTTGGTCGCCGCGCCACGCCAACTGGCTCGGACCAACGCGCAGGTGGTCGGCGCTGCGCTCGACGCTGCGGTAGCCGCGCTCGGTCATGGTCCAGCGGCGCTGGCCGGGGCTGTACAGTGCCACGTTGATGGCGCAGTGGTTGCCGGCCTGCACTTTAGAGCCTTGCTTTTCGAAGACACTGGCGTAGTAGGGCGAAAAAACGCTGCCAACAAAGGCAATGATGCTCAGGGCGTGCTGGCCGTCGTCGCTGATGGCATCGACGTACCACCAGAGATACGCACCCGGCCCAACGGTTTGGTCGAAGCGAGGCTCGCCAGTACTGTGGCGGCCGCCAGTTGGCCCGACAGCGCCGCCATCGGCACGCCCGGCCCCGGATGCACGCTGCCCCCCGCCAGGTACAGCCCCGGCAGTTTGCTGGCCGAGCTCGGCCTTTGAAAGGGCGTCATCCATCCGTGCGATGCCGGGCCGTACAGTGCCCCGCCCGTGCCCGGAAACAATTGGTTGAAGTCCCGCGGCGTGGTGATCACTGAATGGGCTGTGGCTGTTGTCAAGTCCAGCGCCAGGCCACATTGGCCCAGCAGTTTGAGGCTTTGCTCCTGACATGATTGGATCTCCGGGGGGGTTAACTGATGGCCGCTGCTTTGGTCGCCGGTGGCAGGCGCGTTGACCAGGCACAGCAGGCGTTCGCTGCCGCTGAGCGCTTGCACTGTGTCGGTCCGGTCTTGGGCGCACACATACACCGTGCCCCGGCTGGGCAGCTTGCGCCGCTTGAAGATGTCGTCAAACTCCAACTTGTAGTCGTCGTCAAAAAACACGTTGTGCCTGACCAGCGGAAAGCCCGATGTAGGCGCATTGACAGACCAGGTGACGGCTGACAAGGAGCGTTTGGCAAGCGGCGTGTTGCTGGCAGCGGCGCGCGCACTTTCGCCCAAAAGGCCTTGGGCCAGCGCACTGGCATCGCCATTAAAAACCACCGCGTCGGCCTGCAGTTGCTCACCGCCGGCCAGTTCAATGCCGCAGGCTCGGCCATCACGCACCAAAATGCGCTGGCAGCTTGTGCTGTATCGCAGGCTTGCGCCCTGGCGCTCGGCCTGCGCTGCGATGGCTTTGGCCAGGGCGTGCATGCCGCCATCAACTGACCAGACACCGTCGAGCTCAACGTGGGCAACCAGCATCAACGTGGCCGGTGCCGCCCAGGGCGACGCGCCGCAGTAGGTGGCGTAACGGCCAAACAACTGGCGCAAACGTGGGTCATGAAAATAATGGCCGAGCGACTGCCACAGCGAGGCAAACGGCCCCAGGCTGGCGAGCGCAGCCAGACCGCTGGGGCCAAGATCTGCCCCCATGCCCATCAGTGTGGGGCGCGACGAGCGAATGTAGGGCCCCTCAAGATGCCGGTAGATGTCTTTGGCTTTCTGGCAGAAAGCGATAAAGCGCCGGGCTTCATCAGGCGAGCTGAATTGCGCGATGGCATCGGCTGAACGGGCCACATCGGTGAACAAATCCAGACGCTGACCCGTGTTGCCCCAGGCGTGACGACACAAAATATCCAGCGGCTCCAGCTTGACCAGGTCAGTCAGCTTGCAGCCAACTTGCGCAAAGATTTGTTCAAATACCCAGCGCATGGTGAAGACTGTAGGGCCTGAGTCAATCAGTGCGCCACCCGCGTTGACCTGGCGCATCTTGCCCCCGGGCGCGGGCGCCGAATCAACCAGCGTCACGCGCACGCCGCTGTGTGCCAGCAACAGCGCACTGACCAGACCACCCACACCAGCGCCCACCACGATGACGTGCTTGTCACGCAACTGGGTGAGCTGCTTTTTTGGCGGCACGGCCGGTTCAGCCATAGGACTGCCCACGCCAGCGACCGGACAGCTGAAGGGGCACAAAACGCGCAAACATGGATTCTGAAAAGAACGCGCCTTCATGCGCCGCCCGTATGGCGGCCAGGTGCGCGCCGGTGCGGGCGTAAGCATCCATCGCGGCCGTGTTGGCCCACAAACTGAAGGTAGCCTGCCTGAAAAATGGTGCCTCGCCGACGCCGGTGGCCATCAGGCAACCACTGGCCTCATTGAGCGACACCTCGCTGGCCGGTTGCATGCGCCAAAAGCGACGCGCGCTCATGGGGCGAATAGAGGCGCGTGTCAGTGTGGCAATCGGCCCGCTGCCGCTGTCGGGTGGGCTGGCCGTCACGGCAATCGACTGGCCAGACCACGCGCCCCGGCATGAATAAGCACGCAGCTTCGCGCTGCAAAATTCCTGCGCGCGTTGCGCATACGCCAAGGCGATGGGTGATTTCAAAAATGCGTCAGCACTGTCCTCGTCGGTGAACAGGCAAAACAGCGCTTGTCTCGAGCTGCTGGGTTTGAGGCCAAATCCGCCGCCATCACCACTGCCCATGACTTTGGACATCACCAGTCCCGGCACATGGCGCATCGCAAAGCGCCCGATCACAAACCGGGCGTAACCCCACAAACGGTGCTTGGGCGCAATGTCGGCCAATAAAAACACAGCCACCGTGCCCGCAGCTTGGGGCTGTGAGCTTTCGGTGGCTGATGCTTGCAATAAAACTGTGGGCGGCATACAAAAAGTGACCGCCCACGCTGAGCCTGAAGCTCAGCAGGGCTCATGGGCCAAAAACAAATTACCTGGATGAAACCTCAACCTTGCCAGCAGCCGGCACCGCTTGCCCAGCATCAGCGACAGGTGCAGCGGCGGGAGCATCAGGCGCTTTGACCGGCGCATACATCGCAGGGTAGTGCTTGGCCATGGCCGCGCCGTAGAGCGGCTTGTAGGCACCCTGGTGGCAAGTGGCGCAATTGGCTTTTGCGACGTCACCAGTTGGCCCCAGCCGATTGGCTGGGAACACGCTGGTCAGCGGCACCATGTACTCGTTGTTCAACTCACGCGCCATCCGAATGCCGTACCAGGCAGTCGCGCGTTGCGGCGTTGCATTGGCACCCCACTCTGCAAAAGCCTGTGTGTTGTGGCAGTACGTGCAGTTCACGCCCAGCGCCTCAGACCAGTGAATCATCGTGCCATACGTGTGTTCAGCCTGCTTGATGGAACTGCGGTTAGCTGCGGCTCCCGTCATGGCCAAAGCCTGGTTGCCATTGACGCGAATGGGCTTGTTGTCCAGGAAGTATGGGGTGAAAGGGTCGTACGGCAAGGATGACAGACCCACAGATTTGGCTGCCCGGTTTTGGCCGAAATCGTTCCCCATACTGCCACCGGCAGATTTTTGAGGCTGGGGTGCAAACCAGATCTCTTTGGGAATGTTGTTGCCGCGGTGGCAGGTGTAGCAGGTCACGCCGGTTTCAGCCACGTGCTGCTTCCAGCCGGAGTTGACTTTTTGCGTCATCTGCAACATCTTGCGCGCCACCACTTTGGTGTACACACTGTCGTCGGCAAAGTTACCGGCCACGTGGCAGTAATTGCAACCCTGCTGGGGCGAGACCCACTCGGTGATGGCGCTCATGGTGCGGGCAAACTCTCCCACAGACAGGTCGCCCAGCACCTTGACGTTTTGGTAAATTGCGCCGGCTTTAGGACCGCCAGGCACATCCACCACAGCAGCAGACACCTCAGGCGCCTTGTTGAGGGACGCCTGGGTTGCCAGGATCCGCGGGTTGTACACCTGCTCCATGCCCGTACCGCGAAAACCGGTTTGAGACACCGCAATCGGCGGCTTTTCACAAGCTGCCAGCAGCAAAGCTGCAGTGCTTGCCAGAAGCAGTTTGATGGTGGTACGCATGATCATGGTTTTACTCCAATCAAAGCTGGGTCAATGGTGGGCACCCACATGGCGGGGTAACTTGGCACCACATTGTGTTTAACAGACCACAGGTACCAGTTGTCAACCACCGTGCCGGTGAGCAAGATCCCGATACCACCGACCAGCGGACAGAGCACTGCAAACCACCAGGCCCACCTGTGAATAGACTCCATCGATGCGTTGAACCCCATGGTCCAGCGCCAGAAGAGGCCGGCGCGCTCCGAAGCGGTACCGCGGTCAATGATCTGCTTTATCTCACGCTCACCACCGTAGCGGCCTACCGCCAAAATGGTGGCGCCGTGCATGGCAAACAGCAAGACAGAGCCATACAAAAACACAATCGACAGCGCATGGAACGGGTTATAAAAAAGGTTGCCATAACGCAAGGACAAGGCGGCGGTCCAGTCCAGGTGCGGAAAGATACCGAAGGGCACCGATTCAGACCAGCTGCCCATCAGCACAGGGCGGAAAAATCCGACGACCAAATAAAGCCAAATGGCAGCAGCAAATGCCCAAGCCACATGCGTGCCCAAGCCGAGCTGACGAGCGCGGCGGTACATGCGAGCCCACCACAAAATCAGTGACACGGTCAGAAACAATCCAGCAATATTCCACCAACCCCCGTCATTGAGTGGCGCAATACTCAAACCGTATTTGGGCGCTGGCGGGTCAAGCGCCAACCAAAACAGCTGGCGAATCATTTGCAATGGATTCCAGTCCACTTGGGCCAACATATTGAAGCCAATGATGTTGAAGGCCAGCGTGCCAAATAACAGCGATGCCAAGCCCAGCCAACCCAGATAGACGGGGCCAATTTGCGCATTGCCCAAACGACCTGCCAGGTGCAGAAAAAATGGTGTGCCGATGCGCTGGGAATCTTCGGGCGGCAGCGGAACCCCGGAGGATGCAGGCCCGGTGGGCTGCACGGTGGTAAAAAGATTTTGATATTCAGCCATGTTATTACCTCTTGTTCTTTCCTCGTGTCTCTTCAATGACCCCAGATGGGCATGTTCAGCCACCAGCCCCACCATTCAGGCCAGCCGCGCGTCCAGAATGGCCCGCTGATAACAATGCACAGGGCAGAAAACCAGACCGCCGCCAGGGCCAGAAACAGCCCAAGACGGTGAATACCAAGCGTGCCCACCGAGTAGCCAATCACATCGCGGAAAAAGGTGTCTTCATGCTCAGGCGATTTGACGACTTGCCCATGGCCCGGATTGGTCGCCGACAAGACCAGCGCGCCATGCAAAGACAATGACAAGGTGGTGGCAAAAAACAGAGTCGCCGCAATCATGTGCGCCGGGTTGTAATGAAAGTGCAGGTACTGGTAGCCGGTATTGCTGACCCAGTCCAGGTGGCTGTAAATGCCGTAAGGAAAAGCGTGACCCCAGGAACCCATCAGCACCGGTCGGATGACCTGCAAGGTGAAATACGCAAAGATGGCAAAACCAAATGCTATCGGGACATGCAAGCCCATTCCGAGCTTGCGACAAATTTCGACCTCTCGCAGCGCCCAGGATACAAAGGCTCCCAAAGCGCAAACCGTGATGATTTGCCAAAGGCCGCCGGCCATCATCGGCGCCATCTTCAGTCCATTTGAAATGTCTGGTGGTGCGATATTGATTTGCCAAGGATTCCAGGTTGGGCCCATGGCAGCGCCCCACATGATCATGACAGTGCCTAGAACCGCAAAAAAGGCGGTGGTAATTCCGAAAAAGCCAACGTAAAACGGGCCGACCCAAAAGTCGAACAGGTCACCCCCAATCAGGGTGCCGCCGCGTACGCGGTACTTTCTTTCAAAACTCAACATGGCCATGTTGGCTCCTCTGCCCGATCCGCGAGTGTGCGTGATTCGGATTAAAAACTGTTAAAACTAATTCTTGGGTAGGGTGTGCGAAGCAGGCCACGAGGGCCTGACTTCGCTCACCACATCGGTAACAAAATTTGCTACCGTTACTTCGACGGAGGCATCGCCGCGTTGTTGGCGGCTTTCGCGGCCTTGACGGTGTCAGGATGCCACGTGTTGATGTTGTAACGATCACCACTGATGTGAACCAGGTGAATGCTCGTCGAAATGAAGGCTATCAATAAGCCTGTCAGGATGATCGCCTTGCGGGGATCTACCATACGCCACATACGCCACATAATATTTCCTTTAGTGTTAGCTGAGTTGGGAAATCACGGTGTAAACAGCCGACTTCACGCTGCCCAGCATGGGTCTGGTTCCCTCTGCCCCTGGCAGCCAGTTACGCCAATCCATGAACAACATCTGGCCCATCATTGCAAGCAATAAAAAGACGCAGAAAAGCACCACATACAGGTAGCGAAACTCCTTGAGGGGAGCTTGAACGTCGCTGTTAGCGTGCTGAGCATGTAAGTAAGTCATATTTATCTCCGTGAGTTGGTTCTTAGAACCAGGGACGCCAGATCCACACCAGGCTGTGGGCGATCATCGCGCCCACACCCCACGCCACATAGCCTTGTATGTAGTAGCTGTGAAATTCCTGGCACTCTGAGTCAGACAACCCTGTCGGGTTAGCACTTTGATTCATCGTCAATACCTCACTTAAAAAGCCTTGCGGCCAAGACCCTGCCCGAAAGCAAGGAACGAATTGCCACAGCAGGGTTGCTGCGGCGAACTTGCATTCAGGCAAGCCTGAATACTTGTAGGAGAACTCAAGGCGAGGCGGTTGCAGGTCATGCAGCCGCTCCCACTTTTGAATGCCCAAACAATTCTGAAAGCCGGTCAAGCTCAACACTTGATTTGCCAGATTGGCGGGCATCGCGCTCAGCACGATCACGCATTTGCTTGGCAGCTGAAATTCGAACCAGTACCGGCTCGGCCTCAATCAATTCTTCAAGGAGCGCATGTGCCTCGGCGCTCCAGGTGATGGGCTTGTCTGAATTGACACGGCTGGGTGTCGAGTCAATCTTGTCCAAATCAGTGCCCAGCGGCAAGATATGAAACAAGGCATCAAACAGCGCATTGCAAAACTCTTGAATCACATAAGTTGCGCCTGCGTAGCCCATGAATGGCGTGCCGGTGTGGCGGCGAATAATCGGTAGCGGAAATGAGGCAGGAATAAAAGTTGCTTTCATCATGCCGCCGCCACCACATTCGGCCAGGTACATGCGCTCGTTGTAACTGCCATACATCACCAAAGGCGTTTTGGTGGTGGTCAGCCGGCGCACTTCTGCGTTGTCGGTTTTTGCACCAGGGCAGCGCGCTATAGCAAAGCTGCAGGGCAAACCCATTTCTTCTTCAAGGAAGTGGCGAAGGCCGCGTGTGTAGGTTTCATTGGCCACCACCGCAAAGCTGGCGGTGCCAAAAAAATCTTGCGTCACAGAGCGCCACAAGTCCCAGATGGGTTTGATCGTGGTGTGCTTTTCGCGTTCGATGAAGGGCTCAGGATCTAGCCCGAGCAGCTCTCCCAACTTGCGCAAGAACTTGGTCGTGCTGTGCAGCCCAATCGGCGCCTGCAGGTAGGGCCGCTCCAGCGCCTCGCACAGCATGCGGCCAAACTCGCGGTACATGCAGATGTTCACGTCGGCCTCGACCAGGCGCGAGACGTCGGCCAAGTGACTGCCCAGTGGGAACACCATATTGATCTCAGCGCCAATGCCTTGGACCAAGCGGCGGATTTCTGCCAAGTCGCTGGGGCAGTTGAACGTACCGTAGCTCGGACCAATGATGTTGACCCTGGGCTTTTCACCCGGAGCGCGCTCAGAGGCGGGCTTGCGCGCAGGCACCTCCTTGAGGCCGTATTCTGACCAGAGCCAGAACATGGCACGATTGGCGCACTGCCACTGGTCCTCATCGATCGTTCGAGGTAAAAACCGCTGAATGTTGGTACCCGCAGGGGTCACGCCGCCGCCAATCATTTCGGCGATGGAGCCTGTCACCACAACAGAAGGCAAGTCGGGATCAAGCGCAGCATGCGCTCGCCTCATGGAGCCTTCGGTGCCTTCACGGCCCAGTTGCTCTTCAGCCAAACCGGTCACCACAATTGGCAACTCGTGCGGGGGCAGTGCATCGGTGTAATGCAGCACCGATGTGACGGGCAGGTTCTCGCAGCCCACTGGCCCGTCAATGACCACCTGCAAGCCTTTGATGGCGGTGAACACATACACCGCGCCCCAATAGCCGCCAGCGCGATCGTGATCTAAAACCAACATCAGATCATTTCCTCTGCTTTGCGCTTTTTAGCCATCTTCACGGCAAGTCGGCGTTGCTCAGCCTTGAACTCCGGTCGGTCTTGAGGAATGCCTTGTGCGGCCTCCCAGACACCTGACGCATGCCCTGTTCCGGTGGAGCCGAAGAAATCTTTCATTTCCTCAAAACGTGCTTTGTTGCCGATGGCTGAATTCACCACCGTAGCCAGAGAGCCAGCGCCTGCCGGACCCATCAGAGGACGGGCAGAAATCAGATTGGTGAAATACAGCGACGGAATCGTTAACTCTTTGGCTGCTTGAACAACTGGCGTAGTGCCAATTGCCAGGTCAGGTTTAAATTCATGCACTGCGGCCAAGTCTTGCTCCAGCGATGCGCGGAACTGCACCATCACGCCTTTGCTTTCCAGCCACTGAACATCGGCTTCGTTCCATGCAGTGCGTGGGCAGGCCGTGCCAACGTAGCGCAAGTCAGCGCCGCTTTCAATCAGCAATCTACCGACCAAAAGCTCAGAGCCTTCGTAGCCACTCAGCGTGATACGGCCCTTGATGGGGGTTTTGGAAAGCACCCCTTTGATCGCAGGCAAGAATTTGTTTTTGGCGATGTCAATGTCGCTTTGTGCAATATTGGCCGCCTGGCCAATCGCTTGCAACCAGGCCTCCGTGCCCTCATAGCCCACCGGTGCAGAGCCCACAATGGCACGACCTGCCGCATCAAATTCGCGCACGCTGGCGGTGTAAAACGGGTGAATGGCGGCAACCGCTGCGCAGTCGAGTGCGGCATATAGCTCGCGCCATTCGCGCGTTGGTACAGAGGGGCCTGCTGACAAACCCATGGGTTCGAGCATCATGCCGATGATGACCGGGTCTGCGGGAAACATTTCACCCAACAAGGTGATGGTCGGCTTGTCAGACTTGCCGTTGCGCGGCGCTTGGACTGGTCCAGCCAAAGCCTCGGTACGGGCGTATTTGAGCATCGCCCCAGCCAGCACATCTTTGGCTTCAGCATGGGTTGGCACCCCAAAGCCTGGCACGTCAATACCAATGATGCGGACGCCGTTGATTTCTTTTGGCAAAATTTGCAAAGGCACACCGCTGGCGGTAGGCACGCACAAATTGATGATCACAATCGAGTCGTACAAAGCAGGGTCAGCCTGCTGAAACACCGCTTCGCGGATGTCTTCAAACAGCTTGCCGGTGACCAGGGACTCAGAGTTGAACGGCACATAGCCGACGCTGCGTTTGGCACCGTAAAAATGCGAGGTGAATGTCAGCCCATACACGCAACAGGCTGAGCCCGACAAGATGGTTGCGGTGCGGCGCATGCGCAAACCCACGCGCAAGGAACCAAACGCAGGGCACATGCTTTGGGGCTGGTCATGTGGTCCTGCTTTGGGGTCTTTGGGGTAGTCTTTAGCGTATTGCTCGAGAATTTCAGACTTGCCTGCCGACTTGGCCGCTGCCAGCATGGCCTCACCGCCGCTGTGGCAACCCATACCGTCGCCTTCAAGGGCCGTGCTGATCGGCGCCGTGGGCATCGGAATGATCGGGATGACTGTGCTCATGACTTTTCTTCAGTTCAGACTTCGTCGTAAACGACTTCGAGCGTTTCTTTGACAGTTTCTTTTTTGCCGCACATATCAAACTGCGTGGCTGGCTCCAGCACCACATTGCGGCCCACCACATCGGCCGAGAACAAACCCAGCAGTTGGTCTTGCGTCATGGGCTTGGGACGAATCGGCTGCGACGTACCCACGTTTTCTGCGAGCTGCGCAAACATCGGGCCCCAGACTGAGTCGGGCCGGCCAATGATTTCGTAGCTGGCGCTTTTGCGGCGAATGTCGTCATTGGCGGGAATGACTGACAGCACAGGAATACCGACTTTTTCAGCGAAAGCTGATGCCTCGCCAGTCCCGTCATCACGATTGATGACCATGCCCGCGACGCCGACATTTCCGCCCAGCTTGCGGAAATATTCAACAGCCGAGCAAACGTTGTTGGCCACATAAAGCGACTGCAGGTCGTTGCTGGCCACCACGATGACTTTTTGGCACATGTCCCTGGCAATCGGGAGGCCGAAACCACCACACACCACGTCGCCCAAAAAGTCGAGCAGCACGTAGTCAAAACCCCAGTCGTGAAAACCGAGCTTTTCAAGCAACTCGAACCCATGGATGATGCCGCGACCACCGCAACCGCGTCCGACTTCAGGACCACCGAGCTCCATGGCATACACACCGTCCCGTTTGAAGCACACATCGCCAATCGCAACAGCCTCGCCAGCCAGTTTTTTCTTCGACGAGGTTTCAATGATGGTGGGGCAAGCCCGGCCACCAAACAACAGACTGGTGGTGTCACTCTTCGGGTCACAACCAATGAGCAAAACTTTCTTGCCCTGCTGGGCCATCATGTAGCTGAGGTTGGCAAGCGTGAAGCTTTTGCCAATGCCGCCTTTGCCATAAATGGCGATGATTTGCGTTTCCTTGTTGGCCTCGCCCGTTTTCATTGGCGTTGGCTCAATAGCCGCCTCTGCGCGGAGGTCTTTCATCATGATGGTCGTCGGGTTCATGTGCGGTGTTTCCAATTCAAAATCATTTTTAAGCAGGCTACGTCGGCAACAGCGATTCGTAGGTGCTGGCTGCATTCGAGGGCTTATCGCCCATGAAGGCTGGTGCAAAGGAAAAATTGAGTGCTTGCTTGCAAAAGCCAGCCAATTCCAGAATCTGGTCGTCCAGGTTTTTCGGGCTTGTGAATACGATCGCTTCGGCTTGCATGATGTCAGTTTACGTTTACGTTTAAAAGTGTCAACTAATATTGACGTTGTTTGGTCGAATCTAGGGTAAACACTTATTTTTTGTGAGCCACGAGAATTCGCGTCTGCAAAGGCATGGCGTTGGCCATGACGTCGACGCGGTCAAAGCCCGCGTTCACGAGCATGTCGCTCAACTCTTTGACGGTGCGCAGGCGGCCCGAGCCCATCGCCAAAAGATAGAAATGGAAATAAGCATCACCAAGCGGCGCCTCGTCGCTGGCCTGGGCCATTGGCTCGGTCAGCAGCAAGGTGCCGCCCGCAGGCAAAGCCTTGAAAATGGCGCGCAAAATGATGTTGACATGCGCATCAGGGTGGTCGTGCGCAACACGTATCAGCGTGACCAGGTCCGCGCCCTCAGGTAGCGAATCCTTTAAAAAATCACCGCCGAAAGCGTCTGCCCGGTCAGAAAGAGATTTCTTCCTGAAGTTGTCCTGCGCCAGCGCAGCGACCTGGGGCAAGTCAAACAACTTGAGCTTCAGGTGCGGTGCATGCCCCGCCAAACGGCTGACAAACGTACCCTGCCCGCCACCCACATCCAGCACGCATTGGTGCCTAGCAAATGAGTAGGTCGCCAACACCTCGTCCACCACGAAGGGCTGCGACGCGGACATGAGCTGCGAATAACGCGACACTTTTTCCTGTTCCCAGGCTCTCGGGGCTTGTTGCGGCTGCCCGGTGTCACCAAGGTCTTGAATATGGGTTTCAACATAAGGCCAGTAGGCCATCATTTGTCCATCACTGACCTGGTCACGCAGCAGGGCTACCGGGTCCTGCATATCGTGGTACAGCACAGCGTGGTGCTCAATCATGGCGCGTATGCCTGGGTGACCAGCAACGGGTGCACCGAGCGCTCCCAAGCCGTAGCGGCCCTGCCCGCGCAGCGACAGCAACCTAAGCGCGACAGCAGAATTGATCAAACGCTGCAAGGCCGATGCGGGCACATGGCAAATTTGTGCCAGCTCGTCCAGCGTGCGTGGCGACTCATTGACAAGCTCAAGAATGCGCAGACGCACACAAGCCAACAACACTTGCGAATACACAAAACCAGCCATCACATCGAACACCTGCTGCGCGCGTCTGCGTGTGATCCAGCGGGTCACCACGTTTGCGGCAGCCCAACGTGAAAAACCGGGGTCGGTGAGCTTTCTGTCCATCCACGCATCCAGCCGATCACGCCAGGCAGGCCTGTTATGCCCCCCGTCCAGCGGCTTGGCCAAGTCGAGTGTTCGCATCAGGCAGCAACGCCTTTGACAGAGGACGCACCACCCTGCACAGCCTGCACATGCCTGAACTTGTCGCAGGCCTCGCGCGGCACCAGGCGCTCTGACTCCAGGCGCACCAGCTGGCGCATCGCCTCGCGGCTGGTGCATTCAGGCACCGAATCGATAGCCGACTGCACCAGTTTTTCGAAGTAAGCGATGGCGCCACCCAGTCCGAGGTCAATCGCCGAACTGGGGCGGCCCAGTGCAAGGTCCTGGCCCACCGGCTTACCGAGCAAGCTTGGGTCTGCCATCACATCGCGAATATCATCGGCCACCTGATAGGCCTCACCGAGCCACTCGCCCAGCGCAACCCAGGGCTTGGGGTCTGCACCTGCGGCCAAAGCACCGCCGGCCGTTGCCGCGACAAAAAGGGCTCCCGTCTTGGCCCGCTGATAAGCCGTGAGCGACACCCGTGACTCGCTTTCCCAGGCCTGCCCCGCCACAATACCAAAGGGCATGCCGACACCTTTGGCGACCACGCCAAGCACTTCGGCCATGCGTTTGGGTGACTGGCCACCGGCCAGGCCAAGGGTCTGAAAAGCCAGCACGATCAGGGCGTCACCCGCCAAAACCGCCAGACTTTCGCCATACGCCCAATGCACCGAAGCACGACCACGGCGTGTGGGGGCATCGTCAAAACACGGCAGATCGTCATGCACCAGCGAGGCGCAATGCAGCAGTTCAATGGCCACTGCTGCGGCATCGGCCAGCAAGGGATCGTCGTTGCCACACGCATGCGCCACCGCCAGGCACAGCTGCGGCCGGATACGCGCCCCACCCGGAAACACAGCATGTCGCACCGCGTTGGCCAGCTTGGGCGGGCAACCCGGCTCCTCGCCGATAGCCAGTGCGGCGGCCAAGGATTGTTCGATGTGGGTGATGGCCTTCATAGGTGCTCCAGTTGAGTGTAAATATTAATTGTCAACATTAACTGTCAATTAATATAGACACATTTCAAGAAACCGTCAACCCGCTTTAACGCGAGGGCAGTCGGCTGGTCCATCACGTGACAATTCACGCGACAATCGATTTTTTATGGAGTTGAGCTTTGGGCTTTTTTCATCGCGTCCCGTTTGTTCAGGCCAAGCCATGAGCCAGGGTCTCCAACTGGACAACCTGGCCTGCACCAGAGGCAGCCGCCAGTTGTTCTGCGGCCTGTCGCTGATTGTCAAACCGGGCGAACTGCTGCGGGTGCGCGGTGCCAATGGGGCAGGCAAGACCAGTTTGCTGCGCATGCTGTGCGGCTTGCTGCTGCCTACCAACGGTCAGGTGCTGTGGCATGGAAAACCCTTACACGTGCAGCGCGACACGATGGGGCAGGACCTGATGTACCTGGGTCACGCGGCTGCTTTGAAAGATGAACTGTCGCCGCTTGAGAATTTGTTCGACGCGTGCGCCTTGGGTGGACACACCCCCACCCTGCCGGCAGCGTTGGCAGCGCTTGAAGGTGCAGGGCTGCGCAGCCATGCGCGCACCCCTGCACGCCGCCTGTCCCAAGGCCAGCGCAGGCGCAGTGCCCTGGCGCGCCTGGCCCTGAGCCAAAACGCCCCGCTGTGGATTCTTGATGAACCCTTTAATGCACTAGACATTGCCGCCAACGCATGGCTGACCGGCCTGATAGAGGGCCATCTGAAAAACGCCGGCATGGTGGTGCTGACCAGTCACCAGGACATGCCCATTGCCTCAGCAAATCAGCTGGACTTGACGCTATGAGTGTAAAACCCCGCCTGATGACGGGCCTGATGGTGGTGCTGCGGCGCGACCTGCGCGTGGCCTTGCGGCGGCGCAGCGATACTTTGTCAACGCTGATTTTCTTCGTCATGGTGGTCAGCCTGTTCCCGCTCGGCGTCGGGCCTGAACCTCAATTGCTGCGCACCATGGCGCCCGGTGTCTTGTGGGTGGCAGCGATGCTGGCATCCATGCTGTCGCTGCCGCGTCTGTTTGCCGACGACCACGCCGACGGAACTTTAGAACAGATGCTGCTGTCAACCCATCCGCTGGCGCTGCTCGTATTTGGCAAAACGATGGCGCACTGGGTCGGCTCCGGCCTGCCACTGGTGCTGCTGTCCCCCATGCTGGCCCTGCAGTTTGATTTGTCCGCGTCGGCTACCGGGGTGCTGGTGCTGTCGCTGCTGCTGGGCACGCCCATTTTGAGCCTGGTAGGCTCGATGGGCGCTGCCCTGACGGTCGGTTTGCGTGGCTCCAGTGTCTTGCTGTCCTTGCTGGTGCTCCCTTTGACCATTCCGGTGCTGATTTTTGGCGCAGGTGCGGTCGAGGCGCACACCGCCGGGCTGGGTGTGGCAGGGCATTTCTCGTTGCTGGGGGCGCTGCTGATCGTCGGGCTGCTGGCCGCACCTTGGGTGTCGGCTGCGGCACTGCGGATTTCGATGGAGTAAGCAGACCCTGTGCGTTAGCAGGCTGCATAAAATGACACGGACGATTTAGGAATCAAGACAAGTGCCCACCAACAAGATCAACTGGTTTCAATTTGCCGCGCCGCAGCGCTTTTACCCACTGGCTGGCCGCCTGATGCCCTGGTTTACGGTAGCTGGCCTGCTGCTGGCCGCCTACGGCTTGTACCTGGGCCTGTGGGTGGCGCCCACCGATGCCACGCAGGGCCAAGCCTACCGGATTATTTTTGTCCACGTGCCCACAGCCTGGATGTCGATGGTGATTTACGTCGCCATGGCCGGCTGGGCGGGCGTCGGGCTGGTGTTTAACTCACGCCTGTCGTCCATGATGGCTTGCGCGCTGGCCCCAACGGGTGCGCTGATGACGGTATTGGCGCTCTGGACGGGTGCGCTGTGGGGCAAGCCCACCTGGGGAACCTGGTGGGTTTGGGACGCGCGCCTGACATCTGAGCTGGTTCTGCTTTTTTTGTACATCGGTTTCATGTCCCTGCATGCATCGATTGATGACGTGCGCCGGGCCGACCGCGCTGCGGGGCTACTGGCATTGATTGGCGTGGTGAACGTGCCGATCATTTATTTTTCAGTCAAATGGTGGAACACCCTGCACCAGGGCGCATCCGTCAGCTTTAAAGGCACGAGCATGGCCACACCCATGCTGATTGCCATGCTGGTCATGGCACTGGCTTTTTGGGCTTACTGTATTGCAGTGGTGCTCAAGCGGGTGCGGGTCATTATTCTTGAACGTGAACGCCACACCGCCTGGGCGCGTGCCGAGATGGGGGTCATGTGATGTGGAATAGCGCCAGTGATTTTTTAGCGATGGGCGGCTACGGTCTGTATGTTTGGGGGTCTATGGGTGCTTGCCTGCTGGTTTGCATCATGGAGCCCGTGACACTTAACCTCAAGCGCCGTGCGCTTTTGTCCGAGGCGCGCGAGCAGGGCGTATCAGATACGGGACAATTCGAGTCATGAAACCAAGAAGCAAACGACTGATAGCGATTGCCTGCGGGCTTGCTGCCCTGGGTGTGGCTACCGCGCTGGTGCTGAACGCCTTCAACAGCAATCTGGTGTTTTTCTTCAGCCCCACGCAGGTTGCGGCCAACGAAGCGCCGCAGGGCCGAAGTTTTCGCATTGGCGGCTTGGTGGAAGAAGGCAGCATCAAGCGTGAAACTCAAGGACTGACAACCCGTTTTGTGGTCACCGATCTGGCCAAGACGATTCCTGTCACCTACACCGGCTTGCTGCCCGACCTGTTTAAAGAAGGCAAAGGCGTGGTGGCGCAGGGCAAACTGGGCGCCGACGGCCTCTTCAGGGCTGACCAGGTACTGGCCAAGCATGATGAAAACTACATGCCGCCCGAAGCCGCCGAAGCCTTGAAAAACGCTGCAGCGGGCAAGCCGCAACAGACCAGCGCTACCCTCAAACAAGCCCCCTAATCAGCTTAGCCCTTGGTCCCTTAGCCCTTAGCCACTTAAACGAACCAACCATCAAGCCACCATGATCAGTGAACTCGGCCACTTCGCCCTTATTTTGGCCTTCATGATGGCGCTGTCCCAAAGCGTGCTGCCATTGATTGGCGCACACAAAGGTAACGCCGCATGGATGGCGCTGGCGCGGCCTTCAGCACGCGGGCAATTTGTGTTTGTAGCGATAGCCTACGGCTGCCTGACCTATGCGTTTGTCACCAACGACTTTTCGGTTCAGCTGGCGGCGCAGCATTCCAACAGCATGCTGCCTTTGGTTTACAAATTCACCGCCGTTTGGGGAAACCACGAAGGCTCGATATTGCTGTGGGCATTGATTTTGGCGGGCTGGACGTTGGCAGTGTCCATTTTTTCAAAGCAGCTGGATGACCGCATGGTGGCGCGCGTGCTGGGCGTGATGGGTTTGATCAGCTGCGGTTTTATTTTGTTCACGCTGCTGACGTCTAACCCGTTTATCCGCCTGCTTCCTGCCGCGCCCGACGGGCAAGACCTGAACCCTTTGCTGCAAGACCCCGGCATGATCATCCACCCGCCCATGCTGTACATGGGTTATGTGGGTTTTGTGGTGGCGTTTGCGTTTGCGATTGCGGCTCTGTTGTCAGGCCGACTTGACGCCGCCTGGGCGCGCTGGTCGCGCCCTTGGACGACGGTGGCATGGTGCTTTTTGACGGTGGGCATTGCACTCGGCAGTTTTTGGGCGTACTACGAATTAGGCTGGGGTGGCTGGTGGTTTTGGGATCCGGTCGAAAACGCATCCTTTATGCCCTGGCTGGTCGGTACGGCGCTGATTCACTCACTAGCCGTGACGGAAAAGCGCGGCGGCTTCAAAATGTGGACCGCCCTGCTGGCCATCATGACGTTTTCGCTCTCGCTGTTGGGCACGTTCATTGTGCGTTCAGGTGTGCTTTCATCCGTTCACGCCTTTGCGACTGACCCAGCGCGCGGTGTCTTTATTCTGGGCTTTTTGGTGGTTGTGATTGGTGGGTCATTGGCACTTTTTGCCTGGCGCGCGCCGCGTGTCGGTTTGGGCGGCAGCTTTGAGCCCGTCTCGCGTGAATCGATGCTGCTGGCCAACAATGTGTTGTTGGTGGTGGCCGCTGCGGCTGTTCTCCTTGGCACGCTGTACCCACTGGTCATTGACGCACTTGGCATGGGCAAGCTGTCAGTGGGCCCACCGTATTTTGTAGCCGTTTTTGTACCTTTGATTGCTCCTGCTCTGTTCTTGATGGGTGTTGGCCCCATGACCCGCTGGCGCCAGGCTGAAGTGATGGACCTGGCCAAGCGCCTGCGTTGGGCGATTGGCGTCAGCATTGCAAGTGCCATCATCGCGCCGATGCTGCTGGGCAGCTGGACGCCCATGACGGGCCTGGGCTTGCTGCTGGCGGTGTGGGTGGCAAGCACGGCTGTGCTGAACCTGATCACCAAAGTGCGCGAGCACCGCTCGCCCAGCTGGCTGGCCCGCTTTGCAGCGCAGCCCGGCAGCTACTACGGCATGCTGCTGGCGCACTTTGGCATTGCGGTGTTCATTGTTGGTGTGACCGTGGTGAGCAGTTTTCAGAGCGAAAACGATGTGCGTATGGAGCCCGGTGAAACAGCGACCGTCGGCGGCTACACCTTCAAGCTGGACAAGGTGGTGCAGGCCAAGGGCCCAAACTACACGTCAGCACGCGCGACATTGACCGTGACGGATGGCGACAAGACGATTGCCACCCTCAGCCCCGAACGCCGCATTTACACCGTGCGCAGCATGCCAATGACAGAAGTGGCGATTGACCGGGGCATCACCAGAGACTTGTATGTGGCACTCGGCGAGCCCGTCAGCAGCACGGCGTGGAGCGTTCGCCTGCACCACAAACCGTTTGTCAACTGGATCTGGTTTGGTTGCGTGTTGATGGCCCTCGGCGGCTTGCTGGCGGTGCTGGACCGGCGCTACCGTGCGGCGAAGGTGGCGGCTAAAAAAGCAGCGCCTGCTGTTGAATCTGCCAGGCCCTTGGCAACTTCGCCTATCGCAGCCAAAGACAATACCGTGGTTCAGGCCTGATGAGCAGCACCACCTTCAAGCGGTTCCTGCCGCTGGGTATTTTTATCGTGCTGGTTGGCTTTTTAGCCATTGGCCTGACGCTGAATCCGCGTGAAGTACCCTCGCCCCTGATCAACAAACCGCTGCCTCAATTCAAGTTGGCGGTATTGAGCCAACCCGACAAGACCATCGCCGCGCAAGACATGCTGGGCCAGGTCTGGCTGCTCAATGTCTGGGCATCGTGGTGCGTCGCCTGCCGCATTGAGCACCCGGTACTGGTCGAACTTTCCAAAACCAAGCAGGTGTCCATCTACGGCTTGAACTACAAAGACAAGTCGCCTGCGGCGGTGGCCTGGCTGGCCAATTTTGGCAACCCTTATGTGCAGTCACTCGTCGATGCTGACGGCCTGGTAGGGATTGACCTGGGCGTGTACGGTGTGCCCGAGACCTTTGTGGTCGACAAGCAGGGCGTGATTCGCTACAAGCAGATTGGCCCGGTCACGCCCGAGGCATTGCGGGACACGATTTTGCCGCTGGTTAAAAAACTCTCGGCCGGTTAAATGCTCAGGTATCTCTTCATCGCCTTGTTGATCTGCTCAAGCTTGAATGCGCTAGCCAAAGTCGCGGCCAACACATCGGCAGACCCGGCCCTTGAAGCCCGCATGATGGTGATTGCCGAAGAGCTGCGTTGTCTCGTCTGCCAAAACGAAACCATAGCCGCGTCGCATGCCGATCTGGCGGTTGACCTGAAAAACCAGATCCGCATCAAGCTCACCCAGGGCCAGTCGCAAAGGCAGATTCTGGATTTCATGGTCGAGCGTTACGGCGACTTTGTGTTGTACCGTCCACCGCTTAAAACCACCACCGTGCTGCTGTGGCTGGGGCCGTTTACTTTGCTGGCAATTGCCCTGCTGATGCTGGTGCTGAACGTCAGGCGGCGCAGGCGCAGCGTCCAGCCTGCGGCATTGAGCGACGCCGACATCGCCAAAGCCAGAGAACTGCTGGCCAACCCACATCAAAACTAAAACATGATCGCTTTCTGGATATCCGCCGCCCTGCTGCTGGTGTTGGCCCTTGTGCTGCTTCTGCCTGCCTTGCTCAGGTCAAAAATCGACAGCGAAAAACCAACTGACACCGCAGCCCAGGCCAACCTGTCCGTTCTGCGCAGCCAACTCACCCAACTTGATGCTGACTTTGCAGCGGGCAGCATCAATGCCGACCAATTGGCACTTGCAAAAAGTGAGATTGAACGCCGCGCCCTTGAAGAAGAAAGCGCGCCTGAAACTGCCGTGGCCCCAGCCAGGTCAAAACGCACTGCCTGGGCGCTTGGCTTGACCATACCGTTGCTGGCCATCGGTATTTACGGCTTTTTGGGCAATATCCAGGCGCTGGACCCGGTTAATCTGCAGGCCAAGGCAGACACCGAGCCCACGCCTGAGCAAATTGAGGCAATGGTCAGCGCATTTGCTGCCCGCCTGGAGGCCGTGCCCGCCAACCAGACGCCCGACCCCAAGGCATGGGAAATGCTGGCCCGGTCGTACGCTGCGATGCAAAAGTTTCCTGAAGCCAACAAAGCCTACAAGCGCGCGGTGGAGCTGAACCCCGGCAACGCCCAGATGCTGGCCGATCACGCCGACGTGGTGGCCATGCTGCAAGGCCAGAGCATGCTGGGCGAGCCCACCAAATTGTTTGAGCGTGCATTGGTGCTGGACCCGAACAACCTGAAAGCCCTGGCTTTGGCGGGCAGCGCCGCGTTTGAGAAAAAAGAGTTTGCCAAGGCGGTTCAGTTTTGGAGCAAGGCCCAAGGGCTGGCGCCACCGGGCAGCGACTTTGCCAAAGGCTTGGCCAGCAGCGTTGAGGAGGCGCGGCTCGCGTTGGGTCAGAATGGCATCTCGCCAGCAGTCGCCAAGGCAGCGCCAACACCCGTTCTAGTTGCCGCCAACATTCAAGGCGTTGTCAGCTTGTCGCCCGCCATGAAGAGTAAAGTCAACCCAGACGACACCGTTTTCATCTTCGCCCGAGCCTCGCAGGGCCCGCGCATGCCGCTGGCCATTTTGAAGCGCAAAGCCAGCGAACTGCCGATCACCTTCACGCTGGACGACAGCACCGCCATGTCAGACGACCTCA
>CAMARI010000018.1 GCA_945860515.1 Polaromonas sp. YR568 | reverse complement strand
GCGATTGCCCTCGGCCATCCGCTGGGCGCCACAGGTGCCATTCGTGCGGCAACCGTGATCCATGCCTTGCAACGCCACCAGCTCAAGTACGGCATGGTGACGATGTGCGTGGGCATGGGGCAGGGCGCTGCGGGTATTTTTGAGCGGGTTTAGTCAAAAATGGGCTGAAAACCGCCGGAAAGGGTCGTTTCAGGGTATGTTGCAGGGTAAGCTAAAGGGTAAGCTTCTGGCCTCCAGAACAATGAATGTATGAGTAGCCAGCTATCAAAGATAGAGCGTTTGAGAAATGACCCATCACCCGTTTGACCAAGCCCTGCAGCTGATGCCAGGCGAAGCTGCCAATAGTTTCGCCGGCGCTACCAGCCCTGATTACTGGAACATGGTGGGCCCGTTCGGCGGCTACACGGCGGCCCTGGCAGTGCGGGCCGTCATGCAGCACCCGGCATTGTTGGGTGAGCCGGTCGCCTTGACCGTCAACTACGCGGGCGCGACAACGCAAGGCCCGTTCACCGTCACGGCCACGCCTGCCCGCACCAGTCGCTCGACCCAGCACTGGGTGATTGCCTTGAGTCAAACCAATTCCACCGGCCAGCCAGAAGTCGCCATGACCGCCACCGTCATGACGGCACTGAAGCGCGATACCTGGCATGCCAATGACATGCCCATGCCAGTCGTGACGCCAGTGAACGCGGCGACGAAGGATCGTCGCGACGGTGCGCCGGTCTGGTTCGACCGATACGATATACGCTTCGTTCATGGCAGGAGTCCTGCGCAATTTGATGGCCGCGAGGCCAACAGTTTGACGCAGCTGTGGATGCGCGACGAGCCACCGCGCCCGCTGGACTTTGCCTCCCTGACCGCCATGGCCGATGTGTTTTACCCTAGAGTCTGGCTGCGCCGTGCCAAACGGGTCGCCGCTGGCACCGTGTCGATGACCACCTACTTTCATGCGAGCCAGGCCCAGCTGTCAGATGTGGGCACCGGCTACCTGCTGGGCCTGGCCCAGGCACAGGCTTTTCGCTACGGGTTTTTTGACCAGACGGCGCAGTTGTGGTCTGAAGATGGCACCCTGCTGGCGACCAGTACGCAGCTGGTTTATTACAAGGAATAGCGGCGGCCTGGATTGATCGGCCGGGCGCTTTAAACTCATGACATTTCACCTGTTGCACAACCTGAGACACCGATGACGACTTCCCCCATCCCCGAAATTCTCACCCACCTGGACGCGGGCGTCTTGAGCCTGACCATCAACCGCCTGGACAGAAAAAATTCGATCACTGCCGTCATGTACGCGGCGATGGCTGATGTGCTGATTGCAGCTGAAAGCAATGATGCTGTGCGCGTTATGGTCATTCAGGGCCATGAAACGATTTTTTCAGCGGGCAATGACATTGGCGATTTTTTAAACAAGCCGCCCTCGACACAAGACGCGCCGGTGTTTCGTTTTCTGTACGCTATCAGCGCTTTTACAAAGCCTATCGTGGCCGCTGTCTGTGGCCCCGCAGTGGGCATTGGCACCACGCTGCTGCTGCATTGTGACCTGATTTACGCAGGCGACAACGCGGCCTTTTCGATGCCGTTTGTGAACTTGGGGCTCTGCCCGGAAGCTGGTTCCAGCTTGCTGGTACCGCAACTGATGGGCTACCCGCGAGCCGCCGAGGCGCTGCTGCTGGGTGAACCCTTTACTGCTGAAACGGCACTGGAGATGGGCCTGATCAACCGCATCGTGCCGCCTGCTGAAGCGAGTGCTTTGGCCCAGCAACAAGCCCAAAAGCTTGCCGCCAAACCGTTGTCATCCGTTATCGAAACCAAGCGCCTGATGAAGCAAGCCAGCGCCAGTGCGGTCAAACAACGGATTCACGATGAAAGTCTGAGCTTTGGGCGAATGCTCAGCGAGCCTGCTGCGCGCGAGGCTTTTACAGCGTTCATGCAAAAGCGCAAGCCTGATTTTTCACAGGTTTAAGTCAACAGCTCAAGTCATTGGCGAAAGACCTTCCGAGCCAATGGATATGTCTGCTAACAGCTCCTAAAGATCTAGCGCGCTATTGTTATCGCAACGACGGCAAACCAATGCCAGCTGCGTCAAAGCCGCCGTCGACAGCCAGCACCTGGCCATTGATATAGCTGGCCGCCGGGCTGCATAAAAACCCGACCCCTTCTGCAATTTCTTCAGGCGTGCCGTAGCGCGCCAACGGAATGGCATCAGCGTAGTCGGCCCGTATGGCTGCGCTATGCACCTTCTTGGCCATGGCGGTATCGACCGGGCCGGGTGCAATGGCGTTGACGCGAATCCCTATGTTGCCCAGCTCGACGGCTTGCTGTTTTGTCAAATGGATGATGGCCGCCTTGCTGGTGCCGTAGGCCACCCGCAGCGCGCTGGCCCGCAAGCCTGAAATGGACGCGATATTGACAACGGCACCACAGCCGCCAGCAGCTTTGGCCTGATCGCCGGCATTTCTGAGCATCACTGGCGCACAGGCCTGGGTGCATAAAAAGGCACCATCGAGGTTGACCGCCATCACCTGCCGCCATTCTTCAAAGGTGTGCTCCAGCAGCGGCTTGAAAACCGCGACACCTGCATTGTTGACCAGCGCATCGATGCGGCCAAATGTGCCGCTGACCCTGTCTATCGCCGTTGTGACCGAGGCTGGATCAGCCACATCACAGGGCAGTGCCAAGACGCGTGCGGATTCGCTCAAGGCTGCGCTGGCCTGTTGGAGCTCTGCGTTGTCAATGTCGAGCAGCGCAACCCGGTAGCCGCGCGCCAAAAACCATTTGGCGCAAGCCAGGCCAATGCCGCGCGCAGCCCCCGTGATGATGGCGACCGGTTGGCTTGATGAATGGGGGGTCATGACAGTGTCTGGTTGGTTTTAGCGTGGCGGGGAGCCAGCCGCCTAGCGTTTGGGCGGCTCATTTGTTTTAGCAACTCATTTTGCCCAGTTTTTCATCAAGTGTTTAAACCTTGACCAACAGACATGGCTTTGTGTCTGTCAGCACGCGCGCCCTGCCAGTCGGCGGGCAGCAGCTTGCGATATTGAGGGATCAAGACCATGCGTACAAGCAAGCAGGCGGAGGCGATGGGTGACAATCACACGCATGACTCAACCATCACTTGCTCCGCTAAATAAAACCGCTGAGATGGACATTGACATCGATATCGACACCGTCAATAGCCTGAAACACCTGTTCGAAGAAAAAATCGTTTTTAACAAGCTGTTGGGCTTGAAGTTGAATGTGGTGACGGCGACGCATGTGTCTGCCAGCATGGCCATGCGGCCCGAGCTGGTTGGTAACTTCAGCGAAGGGCGTTTGCATGGCGGTGTGATCAGTGCCGCGCTGGACACCACAGGCGGCATCGCGGTCACGGCAGGGCTGTGTGCCCGTTATGCGGGCGAACCCTTTGAGCAGCACGCGTTGCGGTTTTCCAAACTGGGAACGATTGACCTGCGGATTGACTACCTGCGGCCCGGCATCAGCACACATTTTGAAATTCGTGTGAATGTCATTCGGCTGGGAGCACGCATTGCCAACACGCGCATGGAATTTTTGTGCGCTGACGGCAAGCTGCTGGCCACCGGCAACGGGGTTTACATCGTTTCCTGATTTTTTTCGACTCTGTTCTCAATTTTGCGCGGCCGGCCCGCATCGTCGATGGCGACGTAGGTCAGACTGGCTTCGGTCACTTTCACATACTTTTTCTGGCTGTGAAAACGCTCCGCATACACCTCGACCTGTACCGTCACAGAGGTGTTGCCGATGCGGGTGACCTCGGCAAAAAAGCTCAAAATATCACCAACCCGAACAGGCTGCTTGAAAATAAACTGGTTCACCGCAACGGTGGCCATCCGGCCATTGACGTAGCGGGCGGGCACCACAGCGCCAGCCAAGTCGACCTGGGCCATGACCCAGCCACCAAAAATATCGCCGTTGGCGTTGCAATCCGCTGGCATGGGAATAACCTTGAGCACCAGTTCTTTGTCAACCGGCAGCGCCACGGTGGGCATCGTCGGCAACTCTGTGCCGTGAGAACTTGTTTGGCGGCTTGATTCGGTGTTCATAGGCACAATCTATAGCAAAACTAACAAAGATTGCGATTGTCCCTTATGCGTTCCATGGCTCCAAGCGCCCCCTCCACACCAGATTCAACGATCACAACCACTGGCCCTGCCGCCCCTGCCCGTTCTGACTGGGACACGCTAAAACGCCTGTTCCCCTACCTGTGGGACTACAAATGGCGCGTACTCGCCGCCCTGACCTTCATGGTAGGTGCCAAGCTGGGCAATGTGGGCGTGCCGTTGCTGCTGAAAAATTTGGTCGACACCATGAACATCAAGCCCGGGGACACCCAGGCGCTGCTGGTGGTGCCTGCGGCCTTGCTCTTGGGCTACGGTTTGCTGCGCTTGTCAACGTCGCTCTTTACCGAGCTGCGTGAGCTGGTTTTTGCAAAAGCAACCGAGGGTGCGTCGCGCAAAATCTCGCTTCAGGTCTTTCGGCACCTGCATGCGCTCAGCTTGCGCTTTCATCTGGAGCGTCAAACTGGCGGCATGACACGGGACATCGAACGCGGCACACGCGGCGTGCAGTCGCTGATTTCGTATTCTCTGTACAGCATCATCCCTACGCTGATTGAAGTGGGCCTGGTGCTCAGCATTCTGGCTGTCAAGTTTGACGTGTGGTTTGCCTGGATCACCCTGGCCGCACTGGCCTGCTACGTCACCTTCACCGTCACCGTGACCGAGTGGCGCAGCAAGTTTCGCAAGCAGATGAACGAGCTCGACTCGTCAGCGCACAGCCGGGCGATTGACTCGCTGCTGAATTACGAAACCGTCAAGTACTTCAACAACGAGGACTTTGAAACCAGGCGCTATGACGAAAACCTGGAGCGCTACCGAAAAGCAGCCATCAAGAGCCAGCGCACGCTCAGCATCCTCAACACCGGCCAGCAGCTCATCATTGCCGTGGGCTTAGTAGCCATGCTCTGGCGCGCCACACAGGGCGTGGTTGATGGCCGCATGACGCTGGGCGACCTGGTCATGGTCAACGCTTTCATGATCCAGCTTTATATTCCACTCGGATTTTTGGGTGTGATTTACCGCGAGATCAAGCAAAGCCTGACCGACCTGGACAAGATGTTCACGCTGATGGAAAAAGAGCGTGAGATTGCCGATGTGCCCGGTGCGCAGCCGATACAGATCAGCACTTCGCCGGCGGTTAAGTTTGAAAATGTCAGCTTTGCCTACGATGCGGCCAGGCCCATTTTGAAGGAGGTGAGCTTTGAGATCCCGCCAGGCAAAACGGTTGCGGTGGTGGGTTCATCGGGCGCAGGTAAATCGACGCTGGCACGGTTGCTGTTCAGGTTTTATGACGTGCAGCAGGGCCGCATCACCATTGCCGGGCAAGACATCAAGCAGGTCACCCAGGCCAGTGTGCGGCAAGCCATTGGTATCGTGCCGCAAGACACCGTGCTGTTCAACGACACGGTCGAATACAACATCGCTTATGGACAAACGGGCGCATCCAGGCAGCAGGTTGAAGAGGCCGCCAGGTCTGCCCGGATTCACGACTTCATCACCAGCACGCCAAAGGGTTACGACACCATGGTGGGCGAGCGTGGGTTAAAGCTGTCAGGCGGTGAAAAGCAGCGCGTGGCCATCGCCCGTACGCTGCTGAAAAACCCGCCAGTGGTGATCTTCGACGAAGCCACCTCGGCGCTTGATTCGGCCAACGAGCGCGCTATTCAGGGCGAGTTGCGAGCCGCAGCGCAAAACAAGACCACCCTGGTCATCGCCCACCGCCTGTCCACCGTGGTGGATGCGCATGAGATTTTGGTGATGGAAGACGGCTGCATTGTGGAGCGCGGTACGCATGCCGAACTGCTGGCCAAGGACCAAAAATACGCCAGGATGTGGAACTTGCAGCAGAGTGCGGAGTAGCGGCTGCTAAAAGGATCGTCCAACCCTGAATTCGGGTTTTTGGCTGTTTTGGACGGTGTTTTTAGGCCGTTTTTAGCCTCCAGGCCAACAGATATATGCGCGAGCAGCTCCTGAATAATTAGCGCTTGATGGCGGACTCTTGAAATTTCCGTATTTGTCCTGCACCCGCTCACTTGCATAATCAGGTTATGGAAACCAAATGGCTAGAAGACTTTGTCAGCCTGGCTGAAACCCGCAGTTTCAGCCGTTCGGCGACGTTGCGGCACGTCACCCAGCCGGCTTTTTCGCGCCGAATTCAGGCGCTGGAGGCTTGGGCTGGCACTGACTTGGTAGATCGCTCCTCGTACCCGACGCGGCTCACGCCGGCTGGCGAAACGCTGTACAACCAGTCGCTTGAAATGTTGCAGGCCTTGCAGTCCACCCGGGCCATGTTGCGCGGCCATGCATCCGCTGGGCAGGACGTGATTGAATTTGCGGTACCGCACACGATGGCCTTTACCTTTTTCCCAGCCTGGGTCAGCTCCTTGAGTGAAAAGTTTGGCCCCCTCAAAAGCCGACTGATTGCGCTGAACGTGCACGATGCAGTGCTGCGTCTGGTGGAGGGCAGCTGCGACCTGCTGATTGCCTATCATCACGACTCCCAGCCTTTCCAGCTTGACCCGAACCGTTATGAAATGGTCACGCTCGGGCAAGAAGTGCTGGCACCTTACGTTAAACCCAATGCAGAAGGCGAGCCGCTGTACAAACTGCCGGGCCGGGCCGGGCAGCCTTTGCCATATTTGGGGTATGCACCGGGCGCGTATCTGGGCCGCGTGGTGGATCTGATTTTGAAGCAATCCAGCACCGCCATTCACCTGGACCGGGTGTACGAGACCGACATGGCGGAGGGTCTGAAGGCCATGGCACTTGAAGGGCATGGCATTGCGTTTTTGCCTTTCAGTGCCGTAAAAAAGGAGCTGCGTGCCAAAAAGCTGGTCAGTGCGGCCCAGCCGTCCGATACCGGGCTGGCTATGGCCATGGACATCCGCGTTTACCGGGAACGCCCAGCGCTGAATTCGGCTGCCAAAAGCTCTGCTCAGGCGCTGTGGACTTACCTCGAATCCCAAACCCGTCCAAAAACGGCGTCTAAGTAGCAACCCTGATCGCCTATAAAAAAAACGCATAAACCGTTTGAGATTTAGCATTTGCTTTGCAAACGCTTCGAACTTACAGTTCGTCACCACTGAATTTTGAGAAAAAACTTGTCCTGCACGCTGATCCCCGTGCCCGTATCTGGCACAAAGACTGCTTGACTGTTGACTTGGTTGGTTAAAAATTCAGGTGCGCACTACATCGGTGATAGATGCCGTAGGGCGCACACAATGGTGCATAAAGCTCGGGTAAACCTGTGGGCAAACCCTGAACCTGCTCCCTAAAATGCTAAGTCGTTACTTTTCTTTATAGGATCTCATATGAAATTAAAACTCGCTGCCCTCTCATTTGCCATGTTCGCTACCTGTGGCGCCTTTGCTCAGGCCACCGATACGGTGGCCAAAGTCAAAGCCTCTGGCGTGGTGACGATGGGTGTTCGTGACTCATCTGGTGCGTTGTCGTACACGCTGGGTGACGGCAAATACACCGGCTTTCACATTGAGGTGTGCAACAAGATCATCGCCAACCTTGAGAAAGCTGCCGGCCGCAAGCTGGAAGTCAAATATCAGCCTGTGACGTCACAAAACCGCATTCCGCTGGTGCAAAACGGCACGGTTGACATCGAATGTGGCTCCACCACCAATAACGCCACCCGTCAAAAAGACGTGGCTTTCCTGCCAACCACTTTTGTTGAAGAAGTGCGCATCGCTGTGAAAGCCAACTCAGGAATCACATCGATCACCCAGTTGAACGGCAAAAACGTGGCCACCACCACCGGCACCACATCAGTTCAGACCTTGCGCAAGAATGAGCGAGCCAGCAACATCGACTTCAAGGAAGTTTTTGGCAAAGACCATTCAGACAGCTTTCTGTTGCTTGAGTCTGGCCGTGCCGAAGCCTTCGTGATGGACGGTGCCATTCTGGCTGGCAATATTGCCATCGCCAAAAACCCGGCTGATTTCAAATTGGTTGGTGAAGTGCTGAGCGTCGAGCCGATTGCCATCATGATTCGCAAGGACGATACGGCGTTCAAGAAAGTTGGCGATGACACCGTCAAGGAGATGATGAAGTCCGGCGAGATGGCCAAACTGTGGGACAAGTGGTTCTTGCAGCCCATTCCACCTAAAAACACACGCGTCGGTTATGCCGCCAGCGAAAGCACCAAGGCTGCCTGGGCCAATCCCAACGACAAGCCCATGGAAGATTACGCCAAGAAGTAATTTTTCTGTCTGGTTGAAGGTTTGAGTACGAACCCCGCCATTGGATTCAACCGGCGGGGTTTGTCGTTTCAAGCCGCCTGAATGTGAATGCGAGCCCTCGGCTGACCACGCAATAACAACACAATGGAGTGTTCATGAATTGGGACTGGAGCGTATTTTTAAACGATGACGGCGGCGGCCGTACCTACCTGCAGTGGATGTTTGATGCCTGGGGCTGGACGCTGTCGGTGGCAGGTGCTTCCTGGGTTGTGGCCATGGTGGTGGGCGCACTGGTCGGTACGTTGCGCACGTTGCCCAACAGTCCATGGCTGGTCAAGCTGGCCAATGCGTGGGTGGAGTTGTTTCGCAACATTCCGCTGTTGGTACAAATTTTCATCTGGTACTTTGTGGTACCCAAGATCTTTCCGTTCATGAAAGAGCTGCCCAGCTTTATTCTGGTGGTTTTCGCGCTCGGCTTTTTCACATCTGCCCGAATTGCCGAGCAGTTTCGGGCGGGTATTCAGGCACTGCCGCGCGGCCAGCGTTATGCCGGCATGGCCATGGGGTTTAGCACGGCGCAAACCTATCGCTATGTGCTCCTGCCGATGGCTTTTCGCATCATCATTCCGCCACTGACCAGCGAGTCTATGAACTTGCTGAAAAACTCATCGGTCGCTTTTGCAGTGTCCATTGCCGAGCTGACCATGTTTGCCATGCAGGCGCAGGAAGAAACATCGCGCGGCATTGAAATTTACCTGGCAGTCACACTCGTGTATGCCGTCTCTGCATTTGCCGTCAACCGGATCTGCGCCTTTGTCGAAAAGCGGGTTCAAATCCCGGGCATGGTGATTGCGGGCGCAAGCGGCGGGGGGCATTGACATGTTTGGACTTGACCTTTCCTTTTTAAGCTGGGACATCATCTCGAAGTTCGTCGTCAAGGGTTTTTGGTTCAGCATTCAGCTGACCATCATTGCCACGATAGGCGGCATTATTCTGGGCACCATCCTGGCGCTGATGCGGTTGTCAGGAAAGAAGTTTTTGTCGGCGCCGGCCGCCATTTACGTCAACGGCATGCGTTCTGTGCCTTTGGTGATGGTGATCTTGTGGTTCTTCTTGCTGGTACCCGCAGGTTTTTATGCGGCGATACCGGGCGGTACCAACAACCGGGCCGAGATTTCAGCCATCATCACTTTTGTGGCGTTTGAGGCAGCTTATTTCAGCGAGATCATGCGCGCCGGCATCCAGTCCATTTCGCAGGGGCAAGTCAACGCCGGTCGGGCGCTCGGCATGACGTATTCGCAAAACATGAAGCTCATCATTTTGCCGCAGGCGTTTCGCAACATGGTGCCGATTTTGCTGACGCAGACCATCATCTTGTTTCAGGACACCTCACTGGTGTACGCTATCGGCGCGTATGACCTCCTCAAGGGTTTCAGCACCGCCGGCAAAATTTACGGCCGTCCCGAAGAGGCCTACCTGCTGGCCGCTGTGGTTTACTTTGTGATGTGCTTTGGCCTGTCTTACATGGTCAAGCGCCTGCAAACCAAAATTGCGATCATCCGTTGATCTGTTGACCCAACGGGCAACACAAAAAATACGTATTGGAGAAAAAGATGGCGATGATTGAAATGAAAGAAGTGTCCAAGTGGTACGGCACGGTGCAGGTTTTGAACAATTGCACCACCAGCATCAACAAGGGCGAAGTGGTGGTGGTTTGCGGGCCGTCGGGCTCGGGCAAGTCAACATTGATCAAAACCATCAACGCGCTTGAGCCGTTTCAGAAAGGCCAGATTTTTGTAGACGGCCAGGCAGTGCATGACCCGAAGACTGATTTGCCCAAACTACGCAGCCGGGTCGGTATGGTGTTTCAAAACTTTGAACTGTTTCCGCATTTGAATGTGACGGAAAACCTGACATTGGCGCAAATGAAGGTGCTGGGCCGCAAGCCCGAGGAAGCCAAAGCCCACGGCCTGAAGTACCTTGACCGGGTGGGCCTGATGCTGCACAAAGACAAGTTCCCTGGCCAGTTGTCAGGCGGCCAGCAGCAGCGTGTGGCGATTGCCCGAGCCCTCAGCATGGACCCGATTGCCATGCTGTTTGATGAGCCCACCTCGGCACTCGACCCTGAAATGGTCGGCGAGGTGCTCGACTGCATGATGGACCTGGCCAAAGAAGGCATGACCATGCTGGTGGTCACTCACGAAATGGGTTTTGCCAAAAAGGTCGGCAGCCGCGTGATTTTCATGGACGTCGGCGGCAAAATTCTGGAGGACTGCTCAACCGAAGAGTTCTTCCAGCACCCTGAAAACCGCCAGCCGCGCACCAAGGATTTCCTGAACAAAATTCTGGCGCATTGAACCCTTGCGCGCCCCAAAAAGCCCGCTGCCAGCGGGTTTTTTTATGCGCCACTGTTGATAACTTGGCAATGCGACAATTTGAACCATGACACTAACCGCTATTGAATCCCTGACCATCACCCGACCCGACGACTGGCACCTGCATGTGCGCGACGGCGATGCGCTGCACACTGTCGTGCCGCACACGGCCGCGCAGTTTGCCAGAGCCATCATCATGCCCAACCTGCGTCCACCCGTGACGACAGCGGCACAGGCACTGGCCTACAAAAGCCGCATTCAGGCCGCTGTGCCGGCCGGGATGTCTTTCGAGGCATTGATGACGCTGTACCTGACCGACAACTTGCCACCCGATGAGATCAAACGGGCCGTAAACGCAGGCGTCGTGGCGGCCAAGCTGTACCCGGCAGGCGCCACCACCAACAGCGATGCCGGCGTGACCGACCTGCGTAAAACCTACAAAACGCTGGAGGCGATGCAAAAGGAAGGCCTGCTGCTGCTGGTGCATGGGGAGGTGACGTCGCCTGACATTGACCTGTTTGACCGGGAAGCCGTGTTTATTGACACGCAGCTGATTCCGCTGCGCCGTGACTTTCCGGAACTCAAGATCGTTTTCGAGCACATCACCACCAAGGAAGCTGCGCACTATGTGCGTGATGCCGGTCAATACACCGCTGCCACCATCACCGCCCACCACTTGCTGTACAACCGCAACGCTATATTTATAGGGGGTATCAGGCCTCATTACTACTGTTTGCCGGTACTCAAACGCGAAACGCATAGGCTGGCGCTAGTTGAAGCGGCGGTGAGCGAGAACACACGATTTTTCCTTGGTACCGACAGCGCACCGCACCCCGCGCATTTGAAAGAGCACGCCAGCGGCTGCGCTGGCTGCTATACCTCCCATGCTGCGATGGAGCTATACGCCGAGGCTTTTGAAGCGGCCGGCGCACTGCACAAGCTGGAGGCTTTTGCCAGCTTCAATGGCGCTGACTTTTACGGCTTGCCGCGCAACACCGGCACCGTGACTTTGAAGAAAGAAAGCTGGACACCCCCCGAGAGTTTCGCGTTTGGAGAAGGCCAGCTCAAGCCGCTGCGCAGCGGGGAAAGCCTGGCCTGGCGCATGGTGTGAGCCACCATGTGATTGATTGGACCGCGCCTTGGCTTGCGCCTTATGCAGCCAAGGCTTTGGTCGTGCCAGACAGTGGCGTTGCACAGGCGCTGAACTCAGCAGCCCCGTCACCGGTTCGCTTCGTCAGTCAATCTGCGTTGCCAGACGGCCAAGCCTACGAGCAATTTATCTTTGAGACCCAAACCGTCCCCACACGCGACAACCTGCACGACTTTTTCAATGGACTGTGCTGGTTGACCTTTCCCGAGACGAAAAAAAAGCTCAACCAGTTGCAAGCAGCGCAACTGGCCATCGATGGTGTGCAACAAGTACGCGGCCCGGTACGCGACGCACTCACTGTGTTTGATGAAAACGCCGCTTTTTTGCTGGCGCCGCAACCGCTATGGGACGCGCTGATCGCCAGAGACTGGCAGCGGCTGTTTGTTGAGTTGCGGCCAATGTGGCTTCAGGCGCAGGTGCTGTTGTTTGGCCACGCGCTTCTTGAAAAGCTTGTTTACCCAAGAAAACCCATCACGGCCCACGTTTACATTGCTCAACCAGCTATAAAGTCAATAGCAGACTTGGATGCCTGGATGGCAGGCGACATCACCGCAGACAAACTGGCGAGTAAACCGTTCACAGCACTTCCCGTTTTGGGGGTACCCGGCTGGTGGCCAGACAACGAGAACCCTTGTTTTTACGGGGACATACTTGTATTTCGCCCGGAAAAACAGAAAATCAGCAAAATAACGAGAACTCCAGTTTCTTAACGGTCAGCAGTTCTTGATAGCCCTTGGGTCTGGCTGACCGCTTCCCACATTGTCATTTGCAGAGTCAACTTCCATTCGGAGATTTTATGAAACGTATTTTTCTATTTGTATTGACCAACCTCGCCGTGGTGTTAGTGCTTGGCATCATTGTCAACGTATTGGGTCTGAATCGGTTCATCACGGGGCAAGGCCTGAACCTCACCTCGCTGCTGGGTTTTTCCCTGATCATGGGTTTTGGCGGCGCATTTATTTCGCTGCTGATCAGCAAACCCGTGGCCAAGTGGAGTTCGGGTGTGCGCGTTATCAACGAACCGCAAAATGCCGACGAAGCCTGGATTGTGGATACCGTCAAAAAGTTTGCCGACAAAGCCAATATTGGCATGCCTGAAGTGGGTATTTTTGAAGGTGAGCCCAACGCATTCGCCACAGGCGCATTCAAAAACTCTGCCCTGGTTGCTGTGTCGACCGGCTTGCTGCAAGGCATGACGCGGGAAGAAATTGAAGCGGTTATTGGCCACGAAGTCGCCCACATTGCGAACGGCGACATGGTCACCATGACCCTGATTCAGGGTGTGATGAACACCTTTGTTGTGTTTATCAGCCGCGTCGTGGGCTACTTTGTTGACAAGGTTATCCTGAAAAATACCAACGATGGCCCCGGCATGGGTTACTACATCACGACCATCGTGATGGACATCATCCTCGGTGTGGCCGCTCACATGGTGGTGTCGTGGTTTTCGCGTCACCGCGAATTCAGGGCCGATGCAGGCGCGGCGCAGCTGATGGGCAAAACTCAACCGATGATGAATGCGCTGGCCCGTCTGGGCGGCATGGTGCCTGGTGAGTTGCCCAAGTCGGTGGCGGCCATGGGTATCACCGGCGGCATTGGCAAGCTGTTCTCAACCCATCCACCGATTGAAGAGCGGATTGCTGCATTGCAAAATGCGCAGCCGGGTCAGGTTTAATGCGATGAAGCTTGATATTTAATCAGGAGCTGCTAGCGCACATATTTATTGGCCTGTGTGCTCATTTGATACCTAAAAAAGGCCTTTTCAGGCCTTTTTTTACGTCAGTTTATGGGATCAGTACGGTAGAGCCTGCAGTTTTCCTGCCTTCCAGCGCACGATGCGCATCAGCAGCATCTGCCAGAGCGAATGTCTGAACCGCTTCGCTTTTGATTTTGCCGCTCAGCACCATGTCAAAAACCTCATCAGCCATGGCCAGCATGTGCGCGCGCGGCATGATGTAGTGCATCATGGCGGGCCGCGTGACCCAAAGCGATCCCTTGGCCGCCAGTTGCATGGTGTCGATGACCACTGGGCCTGACGACGTGCCATTGCTGACCAGCGTGCCGCGTGGCTGCAGGCAGTCCAGCGAGGTGGCCAGGGTGTCTTTGCCGACAGAGTCAAACACCACAGGCACGCCTTTGCCGCCCGTGATTTCTTTGACGCGGGCAACGGTGTCTTCCTGGCTGGTGATGATGGTGTGGGTGCAGCCGTTGGCTTTGGCTAATTTGGCCTTTTCCTCGGTGCTAACCGTGCCGATCATCGTCACCCCGATGGCGCGCGCCCACTGGCAGGCCAGCAAGCCCACGCCGCCAGCGGCTGCATGGTAAAGAATGGTCTCGCCACCCTTGAGTGGATAGACCTGGCGAAACAGGTACTGCGCGGTCATGCCCTTCATCATGAGGGTGGCTGCAGTGCTGTCGGGCACGCCATCCGGGATGCGGATGAGAAATTGCGCTGGCATCACCCGCACGTCGCTGTAAGCGCCTTGCGGGCCTATCAGGTAGCCAACACGATCACCTACAGCGATGTCGCTCACCCCTTCGCCAATCGCCTCAACCACGCCTACCGCGTCAGACCCCAAGCCACTGGGCAACACCGCTGGGTACAGCCCCGTACGAAAATAAATGTCGATGAAATTCACCGCAATGCCAGTGTGCCGCACGCGTGCATGCCCTGGGCCAGGCTCGCCAACCTCGACGGTTTCAAGCGTCAAGACATCGGCGCTGCCGGTTTCATAAAAGCGAATGGCTTTGGCCATGGGTGTTTACTTTCCAAAAATCTCAGGCGGCTTGAAGGTGTTCACGCTTGCGCAAAAAACCTTGGTGGCCGCCGGGCGGGTTGGGCGCAAAGCCGTTGGCCGCCAGGCTTTGCTCAGTGGTGTCGTAAAACTGGTCAATCTTGCAAATGCGTTTGGCTTGCGGCCCATCGGCAATCGCACGGCCAAAGTCGGTTGACATGCGCACTAGTTGCTCGACCTGCCTGACGGTGCTCATCTTGGCTTGCCGGTCTTGTTGCCAGAGGTTGTCTTCAATGCCGCAGCGCACATGAAGCCCCAGCGCGATACCCATCATGTTGACAGGCAACACATTGCGCATGGAGCTTTCCACCGTCAGCACAGCGCCGTCGGGTACAGCGCGCACAAAGTTAGCCAGGTTATAGATGTTGGGCTGGTCCATACCGCCGCTGATAGCTACCCAGTTAAGCACTAACGGGCCTTTGTAAATACCCCTGCGCATCAGGCGCTCGACCGACTCGAAGCTGTTGATGTTGTAGCACTGAAAGGCGCTTTGAATTCCCGCTGCGTTGAGCCGCTTGATATGCTCCTCGGCCCAGCCCGGTTGTGCGGGCACAGTCATTTCTTGATAGGCTTTGTAGGTCGCCGGGTCTTCCATCGACGTGCCCTGAATGTCTTCCCAGGCCATATGCTCCAGGATGTTCATTTGTGAGGTGTTCACCGTGACCGTGACTTGATCAGGCTTGGGATCCAGCTCGGCCAGCATGTGGCGCGTGTCATCACTGAGCCATTTGGCTGCGGCCCCGTCAGATTCAGGCGCAAAAGAAATCGACCCACCCACCTGTATCAACATGCCTGGGCAGCGCGCGCGCACCCCAGCAATCAGTTCGTTGAACTTCGACAGACGTTTGCTGCCTTTGCCGTCCAGCTCACGCACATGCAAATGCAATACGGCGGCGCCTGCGTTATAGCAATCGACCGCCTTTTGGATTTGCTGCGCCATCGTGACGGGAATGTCTTCTGCAAAATCAGAAGGAATCCACGATGGCGCATAGGGGGCAGCAGTGATGATGAGCGGGGGCTGGTTTTCGGGGAACAGCGAACCGTCTAAGAAGTTCATGTGTGTCTTTCAATTTATCTAATCGGTTGGGGACAGAGCAAATTTCACTTCGTGTAAATCTTGGTCTGTTCCGCAAAGTTTCAGTAGGTCGCATCGCCCATGATCCCTGCGCGTTCCATCTTGCGGTGGCAAGGCGCATAGTCCATCACGGCGTAGTGCTGTGTGCAGCGGTTGTCCCAAATCGCGACTGAATGGGGGCTCCAGCGCCAGCGCACCTGGTATTCAGGAATCATGGCCTGGCTGATGAGGTATTGCAGCAGCGTGCTCATGCCCTGGGTGTAGTCTTGCCCAACACGCACATTGGCAGGGGTATGAAAGTTGGTGAAATGCGTGGTGAAGCCGTTGACGAACAACACCTTTTCGCCCGTCTCAGGATGGGTGCGCACCACAGGGTGTTCTGCATCGGGGTACAGGGCTTTGAGTGCCAGGCGGTTTTCAATCGGCATGGCCGCACCAAAGGTGGCTTCAATGCTGTGGCGGGCGCGCAGGCCGGCAATTTGCGTTTTGATGTGCGCTGGCAAGTTTTCATAAGCCAGCGCCATGTTGGCCCACATGGTGTCACCACCCACTGCTGGGCATTCAATGCAGCGCAGTACCGCGCCCATGGGCGGCTTTTCTCGCCAGGTGGCATCGGTATGCCATGAGTTTTCATAGCGGTCGTTCGGTGCTTCTGGCGATTTGTAAATGCGTACCAGCCCAGGGTGCTCCGGGTCGCTGCCCGCAACGGGGTGGTCTTCCAGTTCGCCAAATCGCCTGGCAAAAGCCACATGCTCGGCGCGGCTGATGTCTTGGTCACGCAGGAACAGCACTTTGTGCTTTAGCAGCAAGGCTTTGATCTGCGCAAACAGATCATCGCTGCGCGACGCATCGGCCAGGCTGATGCCTTTGATTTCAGCACCCAGCGCGCAGGTCAACGGCTCTACCCGAATGGCGGGTCGAGTTACAAGTGATGCACTCATGGCATGTGCTGCGCTTATTGCGCCAGCTTGATGTCAAAGCGCTTGACGAGGGCCGCATTGCGCTCAAAGTCTGCCTTCAAACCCTGGCTGAGTTCAGCCGATGTCAGGGCAGTATTCGGCTCAAAACCTGCCGCATTCAAGCGACCTTTAATGGCGGGTGCATCGGCAGCCTTGATGACAGCCGCATTGATTTTGGCGGTGATGTCGACAGGCAGTGCAGTTGCTGCAATCACACCGACCCAGTTGCCAAAATTGAGCTCGGGGTAGCCCAGTTCAGTCAGCGTAGGCACGTCTGACAAATGCGCTGAGCGTGTTTTGCCCGCTACGCCATAGGCCTTGAGTTTGCCTGCCTTGATTTGCGGCATGGAGGTCACGATACCATCAAACATCACCTGAATTTGCCCGCCCATCACTTGCTGCAAGGCAGGCGGCGAGCCGGCAAAAGGCACATGCTGCATGTCAAGCCCTTCCTTCTGATTCAAGATCATGCCCGCATAGTGTGATGTGGTGCCCGCGCTGTAGGAGGCAAAGCTCACCTTGCCCGGATTGGCTTTCACATAGGCCACCAATGCCTTGGTATTGTCTGCTGGCAAATTGGGCGCGCCGACCAGCACCATGCCTGCACGGGCGATGGTGGCAATCGGCTTGATGTCTCTGAGCGGGTCATACGGCATCTTCATGACATGCGGGATTTCGGTGAGGATGTTGTCAGCCGTCACCATGATGGTCTGGCCATCAGCCGGGGCTTGCAGCAGCGCCTGCACGGCAATGGCACCACCCGCGCCGGGGCGGTTGTCTACCACCACCGGCTGGCCAATGTCGGCAGACAGTTGCTGGGCAATGACGCGCGCCACTACGTCCATGGTGCCGCCTGCGGGTGCGGGTACCAGCATCTTGACGGGTTTGTCAGTCCAGGCGTAAGCGCCAGGTACTGACAAGAAAAATACGGCAGTTACTGCAATCAGTTGGCGACGTGTGGCGGTCATCGAGGTCTCCTCAAAAAATGGGTGAAACAAGTATCTGCTCCAGCAAGAAAATTAATTGATAATTTGGGACATTAATTTGTTTATTTGGGACAGGCTATGTCAGGGATTTCCCGACTCATCCGAAGCGCAACACTGTACGGTTATGCCGAGCTGGCCGAATCGCTCGGGCTGAACACTGCGGCGCAGCTGCGCCGCGCTGGGCTGAGTTTGGCCATGCTGCAAGAGCCCGACCACCCGATCCGGCTGGACGCGGCCTGTTCCCTGCTGGAGGCATCCAGCACAGCCAGCAAGCTGGACGATTTTGGCTTGCGCTTGGCTGCGCGGCGGCGACTGGCCAATCTAGGCGCGGTGAGTGTGGTGCTGCGTGAAGAGCCTAATGGCCTGGCCGCTTTGGGCACGCTGTGCCGTTACTTGCAGTTGGTCAATCCGTCATTGAGCACGCGGATTGACGAGACGGGTGCTTTTGTCGTGATTCGTGAAGAGCTGATGACCGATGCACAGATACCGATGCGCCAATCGACCGAAATGGCCGTGGGTGTGATGCATGGCATTTTGCGCGAACTGCTGGGTAGCACCTGGCGCGCATGCCGGGTGTGTTTTGCGCATCGCCCACCTAGTGACAACAGCTTTGCCAAAAAGCTGTTTGCCTGCCCACTGGACTACAACGCTGACTTCAACGGCATTGTCTGCCTGCGTTCTGATCTGGTTGTTCAACTGCCTGGCACAGACGCCGCCTTGGCGCGCTATATACAAACGGCGCTGGACAAAGCCTTGGCCCAAGCGCCCAAAGGTACAGCGGCCCACGTGCGTCAGTGGGTCGCCGTGCTGCTACCGCAAGGCAGGTGTACCGCAGACCAACTGGCCAGCCTTCTTGGCGTGGATCGCCGCACCCTGCACCGCCATCTGGCACGCGAGGGCCTGACCTTTTCGAGCGTGCTGCAATCGGTACGCAAAGACCTGGTGGCCCGCCAGTTAAAAGATGGCGACCGCAGCGTCATGGACATCGCGCATCTGCTGGGTTTTGGCAGTTCCAGTGCCTTGGCGCACTGGTTTGCGAAGCACCATGGCCAGAGCGTGCAGCAGTGGCGGCAGGCTGTGCAGGCTCAGATTCAATAGCAAAAAATGCTATCATTTTAGTAGCTTCTTGCGCACGTATCTATTGGGCTACTGGCTCTTTTGATACCCTAAAACGGCCTTCGCAGCCTCTTCAGCTCGCACACGCGCCAGCACGCTGCTGACCAGCTTCAAGTCCATGCCATACATGTCGGCAAACTCTGCTTCGGTTTTGCCGCTGGCTTTGAAGGTTGTCATGAGCGCTTCGCGCTTGGCGGCCTCGGCTTTCAGCTCGGCCATGGCGTCGTCCAGCAGGGCATTGGTCGCCTCGTCCTGAACCCGCACCCGTGCCGCGTAATCGTCCAGCGCCAGGCCTGAGCTTTCAATCGCCTGCTTGAGAAGCATGCGCAGGCGCGGACGCAAATCGTCTTTGGACCTGGCTTGCCTCCGGCGAAAGACCTCCAGAATCGCGTGATGCACATGCTCGGGTGCCACAGGCTCGACCGCCACGCCGTCCAAGTCATGCCGCGCCAGTCCGGCGGCGACGCATTCGAGGTAACGGGTCGACCGGGCATGCTGGCCCATCGCCAGCTTGAGCTCGTCTTTCTTGAACACCTCCGGGTGGCGTGCCAGCAGGTCGTGAAAGATGCCGAGTTTGAGCGGCAAAAACTTCACACCGAAGAGATTGGGGTAGAGCTCAAACAACTTTTCTAGCACCGGGTTCACCTCGCGCGCTTGGCGCGGAGCGTGTTGTTTTTGTTTTGGGTCGGCAGGCGCAGCGGTATCGGGGGCTTCTGTCATCTGTTCATTGGCATTGTTTTGCATGGCCTGCATTATCGCGGCCTTGTGATGCTGATGGCCACCGCCTCAGCCACTTCAATGCCATCGACGCCAGCCGACAAAATACCGCCCGCATAACTGGCGCCTTCACCGGCCGGGTACAGGCCCTTGACGTTCAAGCTTTGAAAGTCGTCACCACGGGTAATTTTGACGGGTGACGAGGTCCGGGTCTCAACGCCGGTCAGAACGGCGTCATGCATGTCAAAACTGCGAATCTTTTTACCAAATACGGGCAGCGCCTCGCGGATGGCGGCAATGGCGTAAGCGGGCAGGGCGCTGTGTAAATCGCCCAACAGCACGCCCGGTTTGTAAGACGGTTCAACGCTGCCGAGTTGGGTGGACGGCTTGCCGGCAACAAAGTCGCCGACCAACTGGCCAGGTGCCTGGTAGTTGCTGCCGCCCAGGGCGTAGGCATGGGCCTCCAACTGGCGTTGAAATTCAATGCCGGCCAGCGGACTGCCGGGGTAGTCAGCCGGCGAAATGCCCACCACGATACCGGCGTTGGCGTTGCGCTCATTGCGCGAGTACTGGCTCATGCCGTTGGTCACCACCCGGCCTGGCTCCGATGTGGCGGCCACCACTGTGCCGCCGGGGCACATGCAAAAGCTATAAACGCTGCGACCATTGGCGGCGTGGTGCACCAGCTTGTAGTCTGCCGCGCCCAGCAGCGGGTGGCCGGCATGCTGGCCAAGCCGCGCGCGGTCAATCACGCCTTGCGGGTGCTCAATGCGAAAGCCGATGGAAAACGGTTTGGCCTCCATATAAACGCCGCGCTGATGCAGCATGGCCACCGTGTCACGCGAGCTGTGGCCGAGTGCCAGCACAACCTGGTCTGCGCGCATCTCGTATTGGGTGCTGTCATTCAGGTTTTGCACTGTCAGCCCGCGGATGCAGCCGTTTTCAATCAGCACATCACTGACACGCTGCTCAAATCGCACCTCGCCGCCGAGCGCGATGATTTGCTCACGCATGTGCTCGACCACCTTGACCAGCTTGAAGGTGCCAATGTGCGGCTTGCTGACCAGCAAAATCTCGGGCGGCGCGCCGGCTTTGACGAATTCCATCATGACCTTGCGGCCCAGGTGCCGCGGGTCCTTGATCTGGCTCCACAACTTGCCGTCGGAAAACGTGCCCGCACCGCCCTCGCCAAATTGCACGTTCGATTCCGGGTTTAAGGTACTTTTGCGCCACAGTCCCCAGGTGTCTTGCGTGCGTTCACGCACTTTTTTGCCCCGCTCCAGCACGATCGGCTTAAAGCCCATTTGCGCCAGCAGCAGCGCTGCAAAAATACCGCAGGGGCCAAAGCCGACGACGACGGGTCTTAGTGCGGGCGCTGCATTGAGTTGCACCACCGGGTAGTAGTTCTGGTCGGGCGTGGGGCGAATGTGCGGATGCGCTTCAAACTGTTTGAGCCGCGCAGCTTCGAGCGTGGCGGCCAACTCTACATCACAGATGTACACCAGCAGCAGCTTTTGTTTGCGCGCGTCGTAGCTGCGTTTGTAGACGGTGTGGCCGATGAGATCGCTTGGCGCGATACCCAGCGTTTTGACGATCAGCGCAGGCAGCGCGTGTTCGTCGTGGTCAAGCGGTAGCTTGAGTTCAGTGATGCGGATCATGTCGGTTGTCGAAGCCTGTTTCGTGGATCTGTATTTCGGATCAGGCCGCTATTTTAAGTTGCACCGATAATCACGCCGTGAAGCACGCCAGACCGCCGCTGGTGCAACTCGAGCAATTTGCAAGGGACAGCAACGAAAGTTGTTGTGGGGGAAACCCCGCACTGGAGGAACGTCCGGACTGCACAGGACAGCGTAGGAGGTAACACCTCTCCACCGCGAGGTGAGGATCAGAGCAACAGAGACGAGTCGGCTTGTCAGGGCAACTTGAGAAGCCGGGTGAAACGGGCAATCTCTACGCGCAGCAATACCAAATAGGCCAGCATTGAGGCGGTCCGCTGAGCTGGCGGGTAGGTAGCACCGAGCCGGGTAGGCGACTCCCGGCCCAGATTAATGGCGGTCACACTGCGGCGTTGAAAGACGCCTCAGCGCACAAAATCCGGCTTATCGGCGGGCTTCACACTTTTATTTTCCCGACTGGGGCATCGATTGAATTCGCTCCACATGCGCCAGCAATGAGCGCTTGGCCACCGGCCAGATGCCCCGGTCCACATCGTCGTAGGCCAGCGGCACCCAGTCATCCAGCGTGCCCTCAGGCAGCGCTTGCATCACACCGATGATTTTGGCTTCGCGTTTCAGGCGATGCGCCTTGAGGTGTGCAATCGCGATTTTGGCTTGGCCAATCACATAGCCGTGGGCGGGCAGGATGAATTCGATCGCGTTTTCATCGCAGGCCTGGCTCAACAAGTCCAGTGAATCCAGGTAGGCATTCATGTTGCCATCTGGCGGGTTGATGACCGTGGTGCTGCCGTTCAGAATATGGTCGCCGCTGAACAGCAGACCGTCTTCCAGCAAAACCAGACACAGGTGGTTGGCAGCATGGCCTGGGGTGAATAACACCTTTAAGGTGTGCCTGTTTTGGCTGTTTTGAGGTGTCAAATCGGGCTCTACGCCTCTAGATATATGGGTGAGTAGCTCATTATCAGATAGCACCCAGTCTGGCGTGAAGGCGCTGTCTGCACGCGCGGTGGCCGCTGATGGCAAGCCCGCGATCAGCGGCCGCCTGCCTGCCGCCTCGCACAGCGCTTGCAATGGCCGCGCACCGGGTGAATGGTCGGGGTGAGAGTGGGTGCACACAATCAGGCGGATGTCGCCGCCAGCGGCCTGATAGAGCCGCTGTAGGTGGTCGGCATCGGCCGGACCGGGGTCGATGGCGATATAGCCGGACAGCGCATCGCCCACCAGATAGCTGTTGGTGCCGGGCCCGGTCATCACGCCCGGGTTGGGGGCGGTCAGGCGCATGAGGTTTTTGAGCAGCTTGACGGGCGCATCGGTTTGCCAGTCCAGCGTGTGCACGATCTGCCCGTCTGGGCTGGTCAGCGCCAGCTCACCAAAGGGGGATTCATGCTCCATGTAGCGTGCCGTCTGGCCGTTCAAAAAGCCGGCCCGTGGACAGGATGTCCACAGCGGGTGTTCCCCTGCACAAGCATTTAAAACGGCGTCCACGCTGGGGTAGTGTTGTAAGCGCTCCAGCGTACGAATGGTCGGAAAGATGATGAAAAAGTTGCCGGCTGCGTGCTTGGCAAGCGCATCGGCTGGGCGTATCCATTCGGGCTCGAATTGCTCGGACTCGTCAGCCACAGGCTCTTGGCCCTCTGGCATGCGGGCGACCAGAAACGGCACGTCAAAGCGCCGCGGCAAGTCACGGTCAGTGATCCAATGGGCGAGCACAAAAACGTCAGCGCCGGCCAAGGTCAAGCCGCGCGCCTGGCACTGCGCGGCAAACGGCGCTTTTCGGTCCAGCGCGGCGATGTCGGCGGTGGTGACGTGGCCTCCATCGGCATGGCGCGCCAGCAGTACGCCAAGTTCTTCAAAACTTTCCCGAATGGCTGCAATAGCTTGCGTCAGGTGCAGGTCACCTTGGGTCGGCCTGCGGGTGGATTGGCGGTGTGCCGCACTGTCTGCGGCATCAATGCCGCCACCCGGAAACACGTAAGCGCCCGGCGCAAAGCTGGCGGTCATGGAACGGCGCGTCATCAGCACTTCGATGCCGTGCTTGCCATCGCGCAGCAACAAAACGGTGGCGGCGGGGCGCAGTGCTACGGGTTCTCGCGTAGGCTGGAGCAGTTGATTTGGTCTTACCATGCCATCATTTAATCATGGAGATGACTATGTTGATGAAGCGCTTTTCTTTTTTGGCCTGCCTGATCGGGACGACTGCCGTGTTGGCGACAAGCGCCCTCGCGCAAACAACGCCTAGCTGGCCGGCCCGCGGGCCGATCAAATTGGTGGCGGTGTTCCCGCCGGGCGGCTCGGTTGACCAAGTCGCGCGCATTTTGCAGGTGCCCTTGCAAACCGCCCTGGGCCAAACCGTGATTGTTGAAAACAAGGGCGGCGCATCCGGCTCCATCGGGGCTGCCGCAGT
>CAMARI010000017.1 GCA_945860515.1 Polaromonas sp. YR568 | reverse complement strand
CCGCAGCTCACCGTACCGCATCCGCGCATGTGGCAGCGCGCTTTTGTGCTGCTGCCGTTGGCTGAGATAGCACCGGCGCTTGTCTCGCAAGATGCATTGACGGCCGTGCAAGGGCAGACGGTTTCAATTTTGTAGTTTGTGCACTATATCCATGACGGAGATCACACTTGCAGGCGCTTTCATGGCCCAGCCTTCAGCCACCGGCGCCACCACGTAAGCAGCATCGAGTTGCAAGTCATCGCAGGCGTGCCAGAAGCCTTTGGTGACCGTGGGCGCGCTGGAGAACTTGGCCTCAAAACCAATTTTTCGTTGACCTAGTTCAACCACCACATCTATCTCTGTGCCTGCGATGGTGCGGTAAAAAGACAAGCTTGCGCCGCTGGGCAACTGGCTGGCAATTTGCTCGACCACAAAACCCTCCCACGACGCGCCTGTGCTGGGGTGACCCAGCAAATCGTTCACCTCATAAATCGACAGCAGGCTGTGCAGCAAGCCGCTGTCACGTACATAAATTTTGGGTGACTTGACCAGCCGCTTGCCCAGATTGACAAAATGCGGTTCTAACCTGCGCACCATCAGCGTGTCACACAAGTGGTCAAGATAGCGTGTGCTGCTGGATGCCGAGATGCCCAGAGAGTTTGCAATGGTTGACGCATTGAAAAGCTGGCCTTGCAAATGTGCCAGCATGCGCCAATACCGATGCATCAGCTGCGGGTCAACATTGATGCCCAATGCGGGCAAATCGGTATTTAAAAAATGCCTGATCAAGGCGTCACGCCAGGCCCAGGACGCCTTGTTTGTTTTGGCGGTGTAACTGTTTGGAAAACCGCCACGCAGCCACAGTGTTTGAGTGTCTGTAAAGGTGCTGTGCACCTCAGACAGCAGCAGCGGTGCCATGTCCACCAGTGCCAGGCGTCCGGCCAGTGACTGAGATTGTTTGAGAAGCTTGAAAGAGGCCGAACCCAGAATCAAAAATCTGCCTGGACGGCGGTCAGCGTCAATCTCGCCGCGCAGCTGTTGCAGTATTTCTGGCTGATTCTGAATCTCGTCCAACACCACCAGACGGTGGCGATTTGACTCAAAGAACGCGCTGGCGTTGGCCAGCTTTGCCAGGGCTTGAGGGTTGTCGAGGTCTAGATAGATGCCTGTTTCAGGTTGGCTGGCAAAGGCTTTGGCCAATGTGGTTTTACCAACCTGACGCGCCCCCAGAATGCCAACGGCGGGGCTCCAGCTTAAGAAATCAGCAACGACAGCTTGATTAATGCGTAAAAACATCCTTGTATTTTACGCATAGGTTGATGAATATACAAGGATAAATAGGCGATGAAAAATGAAAATGGTGGGGATTGGGTGGTCCTCACGGCGCCAGCCGCTCCCGCAGCCAACCGCCATCGCCTTGCAGCGTGTAGCGAAGCCGGTCATGCAAGCGGCTTCGCCGGCCTTGCCAGAACTGCCAGCTGTCGGGTTTGAGGCGATAGCCGCCCCAGTGCGGTGGGCGGGGCGGGTGGTCGCCAAACTTTGCTTTGAACTCAGCTTCATTGGCTTGCAGCACGCTGCGCGACGCCACCACTTCGCTTTGCGGGCTGGCCCAGGCACCGATGCGCGAACCCAGCGGACGCGAATGGTAGTAGGCATCGCTTTCTTCTGGCGAGATTTTCTCGACCACGCCCTCAATGCGCACGCTGCGTTCCATCTCCACCCAGTGAAATTGCAGCGCCGCATAGGGGTTGCCGGCCACCTCAACGCCTTTGCGGCTCTGGTAGTTGGTAAACCATACGGGTCCACGCGGGTCGAGGCCCTTGATCAGCACGATGCGGGTGGAGGGCCGCAAATCATGGGCAACGGTGGCCAGCGTCATGGCGTTGGGTTCAGGCACTTTGGCGGCAATCGCCTCAGCCAGCCACTGCTCGAATTGTGGGAGCGGGTCATCCAGCGCAGCAGATTCAACAAGCTCAGCCAGCTCGTAGCTTTTGCGCAGGTCGGCGATGGGGAGGTCTCGGTTTGGCATTCCTGAAGTATAAAGATTGCATGCCAAATGCGACCCTTCCCCAAACAATGCCCGTTGTACTCATCCTTGCCGCTGGCCGTGGCGAGCGTTTTATCGCCTCTGGCGGTACAACGCACAAGCTGCAAGCGCTGCTCGCAGGCAAACGCGTGATCGACCATGTCCTAGATGCTGTCAAGGCCAGTGGCTTGCCGTACCACGTTGTCACTGCCGACCCCGCACGGCCGGGCATGGGTGACTCGATTGCCGCGGGTGTGCGGGCCACGCTGGATGCCAACGGCTGGCTGATTCTGCCGGCTGATTTGCCGCTGATCACCAGCGCTAGCTTGAAAGCGATTGCCTTGGCAGCGCCGCGCGCCGTGACGGTGCCTGTGGTGAAGGGCCAGCGTGGCCACCCGGTACGTTTTGGCCCAGAATGTGCCCAGGAGCTGCTCAATTTTCAGGGGAATCAGGGTGCAGCTCAATTGATAAATGGGCGAGCAACTACTGATTCAGTAGCATTGATAGAGCTTGATGATGTCGGCTGCATCACCGACGTGGACACGTTGGATGACCTGCAGCGAGCGGAAAAGCTTTTCACACAACGCTTTTTTTAGCGCTCAGCCAGCCCGAGCAGCTTGCCCAGCGCATGGTCTTCAATGCCCAGCGCTTTGAGCTTGTCGTAGGTCAGCTGGGCGTAGTCGCGAGTGGTGCCGTAGCGGCCACACGAGTTTGAAAAAATCTGTCGGTAAACGTCGTCTGGCAGCACGCCGGTGTGGTTGGGGCTGCGCTTTGACAGGGTGAAGGCCAGGGCGGTGACGGGCCCCTGAGCTGTGTGGCAGCGCAGCCATTTCGGGTCGTAAACGCCGTTGGGCATTTCACGTTCCCACAGGGCGGGCAGTTGCGTTTCAACACTGGCGCGCGGGATGCGAAACGCAACCCCCTTGCAGCTGCCGCCATGCAGCAGGCCAAACACCAGACCGGGCCGCTCAGGCGTGCCACGGTTCAGACGGCTCCACATCTTCAGGGCGCGGTGATAGCCGTGAATGGTGGCAAAACGCTCTTCATCAAAGTCAAACTCGGGCCGCCAGATCAGCGAGGCATAGCCAAAAATCCACAGGTCGCTGGCACCGCCCCATTCACGGACAACGGTTTGCAGCATGCGGGTCGGGTCGCGTGCGGTCAAAGCGGCAGGGGTTGGCGGGTGCTGTGTCACGTCATTACTTTACAACGGACAGCGCGTTTTACTGTACCTTCTTGGTAACCTGGATCACGCCCCATCAGGCTGTTGCCCGTTACCATCAGAGTTGTCATTAAGTTACCAATTCATTGGTGGTCTCTTTTTAAATTTCATCCCATGACTCATCCACCTGTACACCCTGAGGTCGCCCGCATCACGGCGCGTATCATCGAGCGCAGCCGCCAGCGGCGCACGGCCTACTTGGCGCTTGTCAACACAGCGGCCACCCGCGCCAGAGGCGCTGACCGGATGGGTTGCGCCAATCTGGCACATGCGGTGGCCGGCAGCCCGCTAGACGACCGCTTCAAAATTGTGGCCGAGCGCGCGCCCAACATTGGCATCGTGACGGCCTACAACGACATGTTGTCTGCGCACACGCCGATGAAAAACTACCCCGACCTGATCAAGGAAGAAGCGCGCAAGCACGGTGCTACCGCGCAGGTGGCTGGTGGCGTGCCCGCCATGTGCGACGGCGTCACGCAGGGCACAACGGGCATGGAGCTCAGTTTGTTCAGCCGTGACGTGATTGCCATGTCTACTGCTGTGGCGCTGTCGCATGACATGTTTGATGCTGCCTTGCTGCTGGGTGTGTGCGACAAGATTGTGCCCGGACTGCTGATAGGCGCGCTACATTTTGGCCATTTGCCCACCGTGTTTGTGCCGGCTGGGCCGATGCCGTCGGGCCTGTCAAACAAAGAAAAAGCCAAAACCCGCGAGCTGGCCGCGCAGGGTCTGGTCGGGCGAGGCGAGCTGCTTGCGTCTGAGATGAAGTCTTACCATGCCCCGGGCACTTGTACCTTTTACGGCACGGCCAACAGCAACCAGATGCTGCTCGAAGCGATGGGCCTGCACGTGCCCGGCACCGCGTTTGTGGCGCCCGGTGGTGACTTGCGGGATGAGCTGACGCGTGAGTCAGCGCGTACCGTTTTGGGCCTCATCAAGTCAAAAAGATATGCACCCATCGGCCATGTTGTTGATGAGCGCGCGATTGTCAATGCCATGGTCGTGCTGCTGGCCACGGGCGGCTCTACCAACCACCTGATTCACTGGGTGGCGGTTGCGCATTCAGCGGGCATCACCATCGACTGGAACGATTTTTCAGATTTGTCAGACGTTGTGCCCACGCTGACGCATGTGTACCCCAATGGCAGTGCTGATGTGAACCAGTTTCAGGCTGCAGGCGGTACGGGTCTGGTCATCAGGGAGCTGCTGGATGCGGGTTTGATGCATGCCGATGTGCTGACGGTGCGCGCTGGCGGCATACGTGAGTACACGCGAGAACCGTACCTGAGTGGCGCGGCACTGGCATGGGCTGATGCGGGCGATTCAAAAGACGAATCGATTGTGCGCGGCATGTCCAAACCGTTCAGCGCCAGCGGTGGCCTCAAGCTGCTGCAAGGCAACCTCGGCCGCAGCGTGATCAAAGTGTCCAGCGTGCCAGATGACCGCCACGTGATTGAAGCGCCGGCGCGCGTCTTTGATTCACAGCAGGGCCTGCTCGATGCTTTTGACGCTGGCGAGCTTGAAAAAGATGTCATTTGTGTGGTGCGCTGGCAAGGCCCGCAGGCCAACGGTATGCCCGAGCTGCACAAGCTCACCCCACCGCTGGCCGTGCTGCAAGGCAAGGGCTACCGGGTGGCGCTGGTGACTGACGGCCGCATGAGCGGCGCGTCTGGCAAGGTGCCGGCCGCCATTCATGTGTCGCCTGAAGCCGCAGCGGGCGGCCCGCTGGCCAGAGTGCGTGACGGCGATCTGATTCGACTGGATGCGTTCAAGGGAGAATTGAATGTGCTGGTGACAGCCGATCAATGGGCTGCGCGAACGATAGACATCATGCCGCTGGCTTTGCGCCAAAATGACAGCCAGGGCATGGGCCGCGAACTGTTTACCAACATGCGCCGCAGTGCATTGACTGCAGAAGAGGGTGCTTTGTCATGGATTTGAATTTGAACGTTGCGGGTGAGTTGACAGCCCTGCAAGTCATGCAGGACTCACCTGTCATTCCCGTGATTGTGCTCACCGATGTCGCCCAGGCCGTGCTGATGGCGCGTGCACTTCTGGCCGGCGGCATCCGCATGCTGGAAGTGACACTGCGCACACCGCAGGCGCTGGCTTGTATTGAAGCGATTGCCCGTGATGTGCCTGAGGCCGTGGTCGGGGCAGGCACGGTGCGCAACGCCCAAGACGCACAAGCCAGTGCCTCGGCAGGGGCAAGTTTTATTGTCAGCCCGGGCTACACACAGGCGCTCGCTCAAGCCTGCCGCGATGTGCGCCTGCCGCTGCTGCCTGGTGTTGCCACGGGCAGCGAAATCATGATGGCCCAGGCCGATGGCCTGTCTGAGCTGAAATTCTTCCCGGCCATGCAGAGCGGTGGCCCGGCCATGCTCAAAGCCTGGAACGGGCCGTTTGGTGATGTGCGCTTTTGCCCGACGGGCGGCGTGACCGCAGCCAATGCGATGGACTTCTTGAGCCTGCCCAATGTGGTGTGTGTCGGCGGTTCGTGGCTCACGCCGGCAGACGCACTGGCGCGCGGCAACTGGGCGCAAATCACGGCGCTGGCGTTTCAGGCCAGCCGCTTGAACGTCAAGGCAGATTGAGCTGCTGTGGGCAATTCTTAGCCATCTTCCTTGCGCTGTATCAGCTCAATTTTGTAGCCGTCGGGGTCAGTGACAAAAGCAATCACCGTGCTGCCGCCTTTGACGGGGCCCGCTTCACGCGTCACGTTGCCACCGGCTGCCTTGATGTTGTCAACTGCCAAATAGGCATCAGGAACGCCAAGCGCAATATGACCATAGGCGGTGCCCATGTCATAGCTGTCGGTGCCATGGTTATAGGTCAGCTCAATTTCAGCCTGCGCGGGGTTGCCTTCATAGCCGACAAAGGCCAGCGAGTATTTGTATTCCGGGTTTTCAGACCGGCGCAGCAACTGCATGCCGAGCACCTGGGTGTAAAAGTGGATGGAGCGTTCAAGGTTGCCAACGCGAAGCATGGTGTGTAGTAGTCGCATGACAGGATTATGGGGGTGTCGGGCTCATCAGGTAAACATGTCTTTCAAACCTAAAAAAACCCGCTACCAGCGGGTTTTTCAGTGCGCGAATCGAATCGCTGTCCTTGAGATTACTTTTTCGGTGCACTGGCAGCAGCTTTGGCCGCGTCGGCCTTGGCTTGAGGCTTGGCATCGGCTTTTGCCGGGGCAGCCGAAGCCGCAGCGGCAGGCTTGGCATCGGCTTTCACATCAGCTTTGGCAGGCGCAGCAGCCGCGCCCTTATAGCCAGCACCGCCAACAGTCAAGCCTTCGGCAGACAATTTGGCGGCGCTACTGGCACCCAAACCTTTGACGCGCTCAATTAGGTCTTCCCAGCTCTTGAAGTTGCCTTTTTTGCGCTCCTCAAGAATTCTGCCCGAGATCGCTGGGCCAATGCCCTTGACGCTGTCGAGTTCTGCCGGGGTGGCTTTGTTAACGTCAACCGCTGCAAAAGCAACTGCAACGGTCATGGCGGCTAAAAATGCCAGCAATTTTTTGAACATGAGAAAACTCCTTGACGATGTGGTTTGAATAGGTGACTCACGGCTGTCCTTCAAAATGAAGGGTGCCACTTCGTCTAACGGTCAAGGCCCCAGAGAGTTGACCTGAACCAGCCCAAACCTGGAGGTAAAACCCCTAAACCTGCTGGCCTAGCCACTGCATATAGGCCGCGACACCTGTCTGTACATCGGCAAAAGCATGGTCGCAGCCCGCTGAGCGCAGGGCACTCAAATCAGCCTGGGTGTAGCTTTGGTACTTGCCCACCAAGGCGGGCGGAAAGGCGATGTAATCGATCAAGCCGCCGCGCGTTGCTTCTTCGATGCTGAGCGGTGCTTCGCCGTGGCTCTTGCGCAAGCTGTTGACGACGGCGATGGCCACGTCATTGAACGGCTGCGCCTTGCCGGTCCCCAGGTTGAAGATACCTGATTTGCCCGGATGATCCAGAAACCACAAATTGACGGCCACCACGTCGTCGATAAACACGAAGTCACGCATTTGGCCGCCTGGGCCATAACCGCCATATTCGCCAAACAATTTGACCTTGCCGTCCGCCTGATACTGGTTGAACTGGTGAAACGCGACGCTTGCCATGCGTCCCTTGTGCTGCTCCCGCGGGCCATAAACATTGAAGTACCGAAAGCCTGCCACCTGGGTGCTCGCATTTTCAAACCTCTGACCGAGTTCGCGGCGCAGGCGCTGGTCAAACAGCAGCTTGGAGTAGCCGTAAACATTGAGCGGCTTTTCAAATTCAGGTGACTCGCTGAAGGTGTCCGAACCACCATAAGTTGCGGCTGATGACGCGTACAGCAAGCGTGTGCCCTGGTCCTGGCAAGCTTGAAACAACTCGCACGACAGGGTGTAGTTGTTGTCCATCATGTATTTGCCGTCGGTCTCCATGGTGTCGCTGCACGCGCCTTCATGAAACACCGCCTCAACCTGGCCGAATGCAACTTCAGCAAACAGCTCGTAAAAATCGTCGGCATCCACATAGTCGGCAATTTGCAGGTCTGCCAGGTTTTTAAACTTGTCACCCATCGTCAAATCGTCTACCGCAATGATGTCGTCAATGCCGCGCGCATTCAGGCCTTTGATGATGTTGCTGCCAATAAAGCCGGCCGCGCCAGTGACGATGATTTTCATGGTGTGCTTTCGTTTATTGACGCATACTGAACAGTTCGTTGTAGCTCACGGTGGCGGTGCCGAATTTGCCCACGACGATACCGCCTGCCAGGTTGGCAACCGGTACGGCATCGCGCAGTGTGACGCCAGCGGCCATCAATGCGGCCAGTGTGGCAATGACCGTGTCGCCCGCGCCTGTGACGTCAAACACCTCGCGCGCCACTGCGGGTACATGCAGCTCCCCCTGCGCATCAAACAGCGTCATGCCGGCCTCACTGCGGGTCAGCAGCAGGGCCTGGAGCTTGAGCGATTGACGCAGCGCGTGGGCTCTGGCTGTCAAATCAGCTTCGTTGGCCCAGGCGCCAATGACCTGTTCCAGCTCAGCGCGATTGGGAGTGATAAGGGTCGCGTTTTTGTAGCGCGTGTAGTCTGCACCTTTGGGGTCTACCAGGACCGTTTTGCCAGCGGCTTTGGCCTGATCAATCATGAAGGTGATGTGCGCCAGACCGCCCTTGCCGTAGTCTGAAAACAGCACAGCATCATGCTGCGGCAAAAGTTTGTCGAAGGTGCTCGACTGAGATGCCAGGACTTCGTTTTCAGGGGTGTTCTCAAAGTCAAGCCGAAGCAACTGCTGCTGCCGCCCAATGACGCGCAGCTTGACGGTGGTCTTGAGCTTCGGGTCTCGGCCAAAGTAAGGCGTGATACCGGTCTTGGCAACCAATGCCTCGAGCTGATGGCTGGCTTCGTCGTCACCCACGACGCTCAGCAATGACGACTGCGCACCCAGCGCCACAATGTTGCTGGCGACGTTGGCCGCGCCACCGACACGCTCTTCAATACGCGTGACGCGTACCACTGGCACGGGTGCCTCGGGCGAGATTCGGTCAACTGCGCCGTACCAGTAACGGTCAAGCATCGCGTCGCCAACGACCAAGACGCGGGCTGCGCTGATTTTTTCTTGAGTGATGTATGCAGGCATGTTCGTCATAGCTCTTCTATACGCCGTGCCGGGTAGCTGTCCCAGGCTTGGCAACCGGGGCAGTGCCAAAAGTGCCGGCTCGCTTCAAACCCGCAGGCCGCGCAGCGGTAGCGCATCAATGGTTGGGCGGCCACCTCAAGGGCGCGTTTTAGCAGCTTGTTCTGGTGCGCGGTGCCGAGATTTTCGCCCGCTATCCAGCGTGTCGCAGCGATCAGTGACGCTTCGCTTTCCAGGTGGTCAATGTAGGTTTGACGGCTTTCGGTCGGGTCTGTTTCAAGCGTTGCCAGCGCTTGCATGACGTCCACAGAGGGGGTGTGCCGGTAGTGGGTTGTGAGCAGATCGACGATCGGGGCGGCAAACGCATTTTCCTGCTCTGCCATGCTGACCATCAGGTTGGTGGCCAGCGGAAAACTTTGTGGCGCTGTTCGTTCCAGGGTCAGCAAATTGTCAAATGCGGCTTGAGTCTGCCCGCTTTGGTGGTGGAGTTTTGCCAAGTCAATCAATGGCCTTGCTGCGGTGGGTGCGAGCTGGCAAGCTTGCTCAAGCAAGCTAATGGCCGCATCTGCCTGACCTGCAGCCACCAGTACGCTGGCCTGCTCGCACAGGTAGTGGGCTTGTCGGCCAGTAAAGCTGCCATGCCCGGTACCGCTGAGCTGGCTGGCGATCTGGCTGGCATGTTCCCAGTCGCGTGAGCGCTCATAAATGGAAAGCAAGGCCAATCTTGCCTCTTCTTCAAAGGCGGTGCCTTCAAGCTTGCGCAATGCATTTTCTGCACGGTCCAGCAAACCTGCTTTGAGGTAGTCAAGGGCCAGCGCGTGCTGGGCACGATCACGATCGGGCTGCGGCAGGTCACCGCGCTGCAAAAGATGTTCGTGTACCCGCACGGCACGTTCGTACTCGCCGCGGCGGCGAAACAAATTGCCCAGCGCGAAGTGCAGTTCGGATGTGTCTGGATCTCTTTGTACCGCCTCGATGAAGGCGTCAATGGCCTGGTCTTGCTGCTCATTGAGCAGAAAATTCAGCCCGCGAAAGTAGGCCTTGGGTGCCTGTCGGTTTTCAAAACGCAAATGGCGTAAATCTACGCGTGACGCCAGCCACCCTAAGGTAAACGCCACAGGCAGACCCAACAAAATCCAGCTGATATCAAAGTCCATCGCGCGCCATGATGAGGGTGTCTGCCGTCACCGAGCCTGTATTGGGGGGCGTTTTGACGGGTGTCACCACAGCTGGTTGGGCTACTTGCACCGAACGGTTTTTCCGGCTTCTCCACCAGCGCGGCATCATCAGCAAGACACCAAGCAGGAGGCCAATACCGAAAGCTGTCAACACCACCAGCACGAGGTTGGCTTTCCAGTACGTTCCAAAGAAGAAATTGACAGCGACAAGCTGCTGGTTATTCAGCGCAAAAGCAAAAAGCGTAAAAAAAATGGCTGCTTTGAGCAGCCACATCAGGTATTTCACGGTGTACCGCTTTCGGGAGTTAACGATGAATTGTACTTAACCAAAAAAGGGTTCAAGATCTTGAAATTTTCTCCTTGGCTTGTGTCGTCAGCATTTGCGTATGGGCATCAACAGCTTCGCGCAATGCTTTCCCAGGCTTGAAGTGAGGAACCCGTTTTTCAGGAATCGGAACGCTTTCGCCTGAACGTGGATTGCGCCCCATGCGCGGCGGCCGGCGATTGACCGAAAAACTGCCGAAGCCCCGAATCTCTATTCTGTGACCACGCACCAGTGCATCACTGACGGCATCGAGGATGGTCTTGGCGGCGTATTCGGCATCACGGTGTGTGAGCTGGTCAAACCGGTTGGCCAGCTCTTCAACAAGGTCGCTTCTGGTCATGAAGTCGGCGATTGATAAGTTTGGGGACAGAGCAGACGGGCAGTTTCGCTGCGTCGTCTGGTCAGTCCCGTAACTCTTATATTTACTTCTCCGAGCTGTCCATCTTGGCGCGCAACAGAGCGCCAAGGTTGGTCAAGCCGGAGCTTTCTTTGGCCGACTGCTGGCTCAGGGAGGCCATGGCCTCTTGCTGGTCAGCGTTGTCCTTGGCTTTGACTGACAGCTGGATGTTGCGGGTCTTGCGATCCACGTTCACCACAACAGCAGAGACTTCGTCGCCCTCTTTGAGTACGTTGCGCGCGTCTTCAACGCGGTCACGGCTGATCTCGCTGGCGCGCAGGTAACCAATGATGTCTTCACCGAGGTCAATTTCAGCACCTTTGGCGTCCACCGTCTTGACCTTGCCCGTCACAATCGCGCCCTTGTCGTTGATCGACACAAACGTGGTGAACGGATCGGAGTCGAGCTGCTTGATACCGAGGGAAATACGCTCGCGGTCAACGTCAACGGCCAGCACAATGGCTTCGACTTCCTGGCCCTTTTTGTAGTTGCGCACGGCGGTTTCACCTGGCTCGTTCCATGACAGGTCAGACAAATGCACCAGACCGTCAATACCAGCTGCCAATCCGACGAACACGCCGAAGTCGGTGATGGATTTGATCGGGCCCTTGACGCGGTCACCGCGCTTGGTGTCCACCGCAAACTCTTGCCATGGGTTGGCTTTGCACTGTTTCATGCCCAGGCTGATACGGCGCTTGTCTTCGTCGATTTCCAGAACCATCACTTCAACTTCATCGCCAAGTGCGACGAGCTTGTTAGGCGCCACGTTTTTGTTGGTCCAGTCCATCTCGGACACGTGCACGAGGCCTTCGATGCCCGGCTCGAGTTCAACAAATGCGCCGTAGTCGGCGATATTGGTGATCTTGCCAAACAGGCGGGTGCTTTGTGGGTAGCGCCGGTTCACGCCCATCCATGGGTCGTCGCCCATTTGTTTTAGACCCAAGGACACGCGGTTTTTCTCGGTGTCGAACTTGAGGATCTTGGCCACGATTTCCTGGCCAGCTGTCACCACTTCGCTTGGGTGACGCACACGGCGCCATGCCATGTCGGTGATGTGCAGCAGGCCGTCAATACCGCCCAGGTCAACGAATGCACCGTATTCTGTGATGTTCTTGACCACGCCTTTGACCGATGAACCTTCTTTGAGGGTTTCCATCAATTTGGCGCGCTCTTCGCCCATCGACGCTTCAACCACTGCACGGCGTGACAGCACTACGTTGTTGCGCTTGCGGTCCAGCTTGATGACTTTGAACTCCATGGTCTTGTTCTCATACGGAGACAAGTCTTTAATGGGGCGGGTGTCGATGAGTGAACCGGGCAGGAAAGCGCGGATACCGTTGACCAGCACGGTCAGGCCGCCTTTGACTTTGCCGCTGGTCTGGCCCGTGACAAACTCGCCGGATTCCAGCGCTTTTTCCAGGCTCATCCATGAGGCCAGGCGCTTGGCTTTGTCGCGCGACAGCAGGGTGTCGCCGTAGCCGTTTTCGACCGAGTCGATGGCCACCGACACAAAGTCGCCGACTTGAACTTCGAGCTCACCCTGGTCGTTTTTGAATTCTTCGAGCGGCACATAGGCCTCGGATTTGAGTCCGGCGTTGACAACGACGTGGTTGTGGTCGATGCGAACGACTTCAGCGGTGATGACTTCACCGGTGCGCATTTCAGAGCGCTTGAGTGATTCGTTAAATAGATCGGCAAAAGATTCAGACATTTAGTTTCCTTGTCCACAACACAGTGTTCAGTCAGCACAATTACTGAAAGGTTTTTAAATCTGCTTGGGGAATGTTGTTGCTGTCCTAAATTGGATATTTTTAGACGGCGGGTTAAGTTAATGATTCTTTTGACCGATGCACCAGCGGTGCATTCATTGAAGTGCGAGGGGTCAAAAGGGCCGGGTGCCTTGCCACCAGTCAAGCACCTGAGTCACCGATTTTTCAACCGACAGTTCAGAGTTGTCCAGTAACTTGGCGTTATCAGCAGGCTTCAAAGGCGCCGTGGTTCGCGATGTGTCGCGCTTGTCGCGCGCCTCTAAATCTTGCCGAATGTCGAAGAGTATAACCGAATTTCCCTTTGAAATCAACTGCTTATGACGGCGCTCGGCTCGTTGAAGACTGCTGGCGGTGAGATAGATTTTGAGCGTTGCATCCGGAAAAATCACTGTGCCCATGTCCCTGCCGTCGGCCACCAGGCCCGGCAGCTTGCGAAAACTGCGCTGCAGCAGCAACAAAGCGGTGCGCACCTCAGGATGAACGGAGACCTGCGAAGCGGCCATGCCAGCAGCTTCCGTACGAACGGCATCTGACACGTCCTCATCGCCCAGAAAAATGTTGTCGCCCTCAAAACGTACTGGTAAATTTTGCGCAATAGCGGCAACGCCGGCGGCGTCATCGAGTGACACGTCAGAGCGACTGGCCGCCAGGGCGCTCAATCGGTACAAGGCACCAGAATCAAGGTAGTGGTAACCCAGCGCTTGCGCAACCTTGGATGCCAGAGTGCCTTTGCCTGATGCGGTAGGGCCGTCGACACATAGCACTGGAATATTCGCGCTGTCTGCGTGGGCCACTGAAAACAGCGTTTCAAAATAATCCGGAAAGGTTTTACCAACACATTTGGGATCCAGAATACGAACCGGCAATTGCGCCGGGTTAAAGGCCGCGAGGGAAAAACACATGGCAACGCGGTGGTCGTCGTAGGTGTGAATGGCCGCTGTTGTCCACTCTTGAGCGGTGGCAGGTGGTGTTATTTTAAGAAAATCGTGACCTTCTTCCACGGTGGCCCCCAGCTTGCGCAACTCGCAGGCCATGGCAGCAATGCGGTCGGTTTCTTTGACGCGCCAGCTGGCAATGTTGCGCAGTACGGTCGTGCCTTCAGCGTACAGGGCCATCACCGCCAAAGTCATGGCTGCGTCAGGGATGTGATTGCAATCCAGATCGATCGCCTTCAGCGGCCAATGGCTGGCTCCTTTGCGAGGCTTTGAGGGTGAAATTTTTAGTGTGTTGGGCGTGCTTTCAATCTGCGCGCCCATCATTCGGGCGGCCTCCACAAAACGGATGTCTCCCTGAATGGAATCTGTTCCCAAACCCTGGATTTCAAGATGGCTTTGATCTGCAGACCCATGAAATAATGCGCCAGCAGCTATGAAATAACTAGCAGACGATGCATCGCCTTCAACATGTATGTCACCCGGCGACTGGTATTGGCTGCCTGCAGGAATGGTAAAGCGCTGCCAGCCATCTCGCGCCACATGAATCCCAAAGCGCTTCAGCAGATTAAGGGTGATGTCAATGTAGGGCGTAGAGATCAGTTCGCCCACCACTTCAATATGAATGTCGCGGGTAGCTACCAGCGGCAGCGCCATCAGCAGGGCGGTTAAAAATTGACTGGACACGTCACCACGCACCCGAATGGGTTCGTCCAGCAGCAGTTGGCCTGGCGGTCGGGCGCGCAACTGCAATGGCGGAAACCCGTCGTTTCCCAAATAGTCAATACTGCAGCCGAGTTGCCTCAGGGCATCGACCAGATCGCCAATCGGACGTTCATGCATGCGCGCAACGCCAGACAGCTCAAACTCGCCGCCAAGCATGGCAAGCGCCGCTGCCAGTGGTCGCATGGCGGTACCCGCATTGCCCAGGAAGAGTTTGGCCGTGTTGCAGGGCAGATGTCCGCCCAAGCCATCAATGGCCACGCTGTCGCCGCTTTGTTCAATCGAACAGCCCAACTGTCTAAGCGCCGTCAACATCACGGCAGTGTCGTCGGAGGCCAGCAGGTCGTGCACTCGGGTTTTGCCATGGCTCAAGGCTGCCAGCAGCAAGACGCGGTTGGAAATGCTTTTGGAGCCCGGCAAGCGAACCTGTCCTCCGGTGCGTGTCAGTGCCGGTATATCCAGGTACGCGGTATCAAACATGCAAAAAATTATTTGTGCGGGTTTTGTGAGCTGATGCGCCAGTTTGCGCGGGTGCCGCTTGCCTGCTCAATCAGACGCTCTAGGCTGTCACCGTCATTGTTGGCCATCAGATTTTCAAGCGAGTGAAGGGATTGCTGAAACATCTTCGACTGCGCTAGCAGCTCCTCGCGATTGGCAAGCAAAATGTCTCGCCATACTTTGGGGTCACTGGCGGCAATGCGGGTGAAGTCCCGAAAACCAGGGCCCGCGAGCGACAGATAGTTTGCGCCGTGCGACTGACCTGAAATGCTGTTCATCAACGCAAAGGCAAGCAAGTGTGGCAGATGGCTGACAGCCGCATAGGCGGCATCGTGAGCTTGTGGTGACATTTGCAGAACATGGCAACCGAGGGCGGTCCATAAACTGGTTGCTTTGCTCAGTTGTGCGGCGAGTGTGCGCTCAATCGGTGTCAGGATGACCTGCTTGCCGTTGTACAAATTGGCATCGGCATGCTCAATGCCAGACACCTCTTTGCCAGTAATCGGGTGGGCAGGCACAAAACAGCCCACCTGATCACGCAGAACGCTCCGTGCTGCATCAACCACATCCCGTTTCGTTGAGCCCACATCCATTACCAGTGTGTCAGGTGTCAAAAGGTGGCGAATCGCCTTGAAGGTGGCTTCTGTTGCTGAAACTGGTACGGCCAGCAACACAATATCTGCGCCCGAAACAGCCAGCAAGGCTGATGGTGCCTCCACATCAATCACCCCCATTTGCCGGGCACGCTCTGTTGTGGAAGGTGATTTGCTGTAACCCACGACACGTTTGACAAGTCCGGCGCGCTTGAGCGCCAGCGCAAATGAACCTCCCATCAAGCCGCAACCAATCAGACCCAGTTGTTCAAACATCACATAAAACCTGGTTTTTATGGTTCATCAGTCGCTGACTGGATAGGTACCCAGAACTTTGTAGAAGGCACAAAGTTTTTGCAGTTCGGCCAATGCCGTCCCGACATGCGCTTGAGAAGGGTGACCTTGCAGATCGATGTAAAAGTAGTAGTCCCACTGACCAGACCGTGCTGGACGCGACTCAAAGCGCGTCATGGAAACACCGTGGTCTTTCAGGGGCACGAGCAGGTCGTGCACCGCGCCAGGGCGATTGGCTACAGAAACCACCAGACTGATGCAGTCCTTGCCAGACGCAGGTGGAGCGGGCAAGGTCTGAGGTAGGCAAACCACTGCAAATCTTGTGCGGTTAAAGGCATCATCCTGAATGCCATGAGCCACTGTGTGCAAGCCAAATTGAGTACCCGCCCGCTCGCTGGCAATGCCTGCCCATGCTGGATTAGTAGACGCCAGACGGGCCCCTTCTGCATTGCTTGCGGCGGCATGTCGGGCTGCATTGGGGAGATGCGTCGTGAGCCACTCCTGACATTGCGCCAAGGCCTGGGGATGGGCATAAACCGCATCTACACCCTGCATGCTGCTACTTAGGCGTAGCAGGTTGTGGCGCACCATCAGACTGGTTTCGCCAACAATGTGCAGAGGAGAATTCAAAAACAAATCTAACGAGCGCGATACAACGCCCTCGGTAGAGTTTTCAACCGGCACAACGCCGTAACCAGCGCTGCCCGATGCAGTTGCACGGAACACTTCGTCAATGCTGGCGCAGGAGACGTGCTCGATACTGCTGCCGAAAAACTGTAGGGCGGCTTGTTCGCTGAATGTTCCCGTGGGTCCCAGATAAGCCACCCGCATGGGTGACTCGAGCGCCAGACAGGCCGACATGATTTCTCGCCATACGGCGGCTACATGCTCGTTTTTGAGCGGCCCCTTGTTGGCGTGCTGGATTTGTTCAATGACCTTGGCGACACGGTCAGGTCTAAAGAAGGGACTGCCTTCTCTTTTCTTGACCTCGCCAACCTGTTCCGCAACTTGCGCACGCCTGTTTAGCAGGACCAGCAGCTCGTTGTCTAAAGCGTCAATTTGAACGCGAAGTTCTGCGAGTGTCAGGTTCATTTTTTGGCGGGCGGCTTGCTTTTGTCCGCGTTCGGAGCTGCTGCCGTTGCTTTATTTGCGGGCCCGGCACCAACGATTTTTGTGGCTGCATCGTCAAATTGCCGTGTACGGGCCATCACGTCGGTATTTGTTTCTTCTATCAATTGCTTGACAAAAAGACTGCCGAGTTCAGGCGCGGCCGACTGGTATTTTTTAATGGCTGGCGACTCGAAAAAAGCGACCAACTGCTTGAGTTCGTCCAGAGTAAAACGCTCCATGTAGGCCGGAATCAATGCGCTGCTGCTGACCGTGCCGACTTTGCTGTTGATGGTTTTGGACACGTCATCAAAATACTTTTTGAGCTCTGTATTCAGTCCTTCTTTCGCTTGTTCCATTCTTGCTGGAGGCACATTTGACTGCAGTTTGGGCCCCCAGTTTTGAAGAATGTCCTGCGTGGCGGAATCCGCCAACTGGCCAACAAGGCGCTCGAGTTCCGGGCCCTGCTGAAGGGCGACAGCTTTGGTTGCCCATTCCAGTTTGGGGTCGGCTGTCTGTGCATGGACCGCTGCTGAAAGTGCCAGGCTGGCTATGGCTAATGTCGCGAGGAGTGTTTTCATGCTGGCTTTTAGTCTTCGGTGTTCAGGTTGGCAGGAGGGGTGTCTGCCGTGTCCGACGATTCATCCAGCGCAGCATCGTTTTCGACAATGCGTTGCAAACCGCTCAGTTGTGAGCCTTCATCCAGCCCAATCAGCGTGACACCTTGTGTGGCCCTGCCCATCTCGCGAATTTCGCTGACCCGGGTGCGCACCAGCACGCCTGTGTCAGTGATTAGCATGATTTCGTCATCTGCGTGTACCAGTGTGGCGGCAACGACCTTGCCGTTTCGCTCGCTTTGCTGAATGGCAATCATGCCTTTGGTGCCGCGTCCGTGGCGTGTGTACTCGGTAATCGATGTGCGCTTGCCGTAACCGTTTTGAGTGGCAGTCAATACGCTTTGCTGCTCGTCTTCAGCCACCAGCATGGCAATCACGCTTTGTCCCACATCAAGTGCCATGCCGCGTACACCTCGCGCATTTCGACCCAAGGGCCTGACATCATCTTCATCAAAACGAACGGCTTTGCCGCCATCACTGAACAGCATCACGTCGTGCTTGCCATCCGTCAAAGCCGCGCCTATCAGATAGTCACCATCATCGAGATTAACGGCAATGATGCCGCCTTTGCGCGGGTTGTTGAACTCGTCAAGAGCGGTTTTTTTAACCGTGCCCATGCTGGTCGCCATGAAGACATATTGGTTTGCCGGGAAACTGCGTTTGTCGCCTGTCAGCGCAAGCACCACGTTGATTTTTTCGCCTTCTTGCAGCGGAAACATGTTAACGATCGGCCGACCCCGCGAGCCACGTGAGCCGGCTGGCACTTCCCACACCTTGAGCCAATAGAGTCGGCCACGGTTGGAAAAACACAAAATGTAGTCATGCGTATTGGCAATGAAAAGCTGGTCAACCCAGTCGTCTTCTTTGGTGGCTGTGGCCTGCTTGCCGCGCCCGCCGCGTTTTTGCGAGCGGTACTCTGAAAGAGGCTGGCTTTTGATATAACCGGTATGCGATAGCGTCACCACCATGTCGGTCGGTGTGATCAGGTCTTCCGTGCTCAGTTCAAACGAGCTGTGCTCTATCTGGCTGCGACGTGCGCCGAGCTTGGTTTGGCCGAACTCCTGTTTGATGGTGGCCAGCTCTTCACCAATGATGACGGACACCCGCTCAGGCCTGGCCAAAATGTCCAGCAAGTCATCAATTTCGGCCATGACTTCTTTGTATTCTGCAACAATCTTGTCCTGTTCCAGGCCGGTCAGGCGCTGCAAACGCATTTGCAAAATCTCTTGCGCCTGGGTTTCCGAGAGCCGATACAGGCCATCCTGGCCCATGCCGTAAAGTTTTTCCAGACCATCGGGTCGGTAGTCGTCAGCGTTGACAACGCCACCGTCGGCACGCGTACGGGTGAGCATTTCACGCACCAGCTTGCTGTCCCACGGCCTGACCATCAGTTCAGCCTTGGCGACAGGCGGCGTAGGTGCATTGCGGATGATGGCAATGAACTCATCAATGTTGGCCAACGCCACGGCCAGACCTTCGAGAACATGGCCACGTTCTCGTGCCTTGCGCAAAGTGAAAACAGTACGGCGGGTGACAACTTCGCGGCGGTGTGACAAAAATACAGCAATCAAATCTTTCAGATTGCAGAGCTTTGGCTGGCCGTTGATCAGCGCCACCATGTTGATACCAAACGTGTCCTGTAGCTGCGTCTGCTTGTACAGGTTGTTAAGAACCACTTCTGGCACTTCACCTCGTTTGAGCTCAATCACCAGGCGCATGCCTGACTTGTCGCTTTCGTCCTGAATGTGGCTGATGCCTTCAATTTTCTTTTCATGCACCAGCTCAGCCATGCGCTCTTGCAAGGTCTTTTTGTTGACCTGGTAAGGCAGCTCGTCAACGATGATGGACTGGCGCTGGCCCTTGTCAATATCTTCAAAGTGGCACTTGGCCCGCATGACGACTTTTCCGCGCCCGGTGCGGTAGCCGTCTTTGACGCCATTGATGCCGTAAATAATGCCGGCTGTGGGAAAGTCTGGTGCCGGAATGATGTCCATCAAGTCATCAATCGTGGCCTCCGGGTGTTTCAACAAATGCAGGCAGGCATCAACGACTTCGTTCAAGTTGTGCGGCGGAATGTTGGTGGCCATGCCCACGGCAATGCCGCCCGAGCCATTGACCAGCAGATTGGGTAACCGGGTCGGCATGACCAGTGGCTCCTGCTCGCTGCCATCATAGTTAGGGCCAAAGTCGACGGTTTCTTTGTCCAGGTCGGCCAACAGTTCGTGCGCAATTTTGGCCAGGCGGATTTCGGTGTAGCGCATCGCGGCAGCGTTGTCGCCATCGACGGAGCCGAAGTTGCCCTGACCATCGACCAGCAGGTGACGCATAGAGAAATCCTGCGCCATCCGCACGATCGTGTCATACACCGACTGATCTCCATGGGGGTGATATTTACCAATCACGTCACCCACAATACGGGCTGATTTTTTGTACGGTTTGTTCCAGTCATTGCCCAGCTCATGCATGGCAAACAGCACGCGCCTGTGAACGGGCTTGAGCCCGTCGCGGGCATCGGGCAGCGCCCGACCCACGATCACGCTCATCGCGTAATCAAGGTAACTGCGCCGCATTTCTTCTTCAAGACTGATGGGCAGGGTTTCTTTTGCAAACTGGGTCATGAACGGCCTGGATAAAGTTTTCGGCTCGCCTGTTAAGGCGAATCGAGGATTTTAAGGCCTGAAACCAACGCTTTATGGCTGTGGCGGTACAGCAACGAACTATAAAGATATTGGCCTGGCTGTAACACAAGACTGCGTAAGCACTTGTGGCTGTCGCAGGCTATGGCACAATGTACAAAGCGCTGTGGGTGATGGTCATTCACAACGTATAACTTATCAATCGCAGCCAGTCTGCGGCTTTTCTCTAGAGGAGAACCATGAACAAACTCAACAAAGCGGCAATGTTGTTTGCTTCCGCAGCGCTTGCTACCGCCGCTGGCGCACAAACTGTCGACAACTGGAAAAACGGTTCAAATGAGCTGGTTTGGAAAAACGGCAACAACGAACTGTGCTGGCGCGACGCCAATTGGACGCCTGCAACGGCCTTCCCAGGTTGTGATGGCGCCATTGCCCCTGCAGCAGCACCCAGGGCTGCTTCAGCCGCTGCTCCTGCACCTAGGGCTACCCCAGCTCCAGCTCCAGCTCCAGCCGGGGCCGGAGCCCGAGCCCCAGCCCCAGCTGCAGCCGCTACTGCACCTAGGGCAGCTCCAGCTGCAGCCGCTGCTCCAGCAACTGTTGCCACCAAAGTCACGTATGCCGCTGATGCTTTCTTTGACTTCAACAAGTCTGTTGTCAAGCCTGATGGCAAAGCCAAACTTGATGATCTGGTTGGAAAAATAAAAGGCATCAACCTCGAAGTCATCATTGCAGTGGGTCACACCGACGCTGTTGGCGCAGATGCTTCCAACCAAAAATTATCTGTCCGCAGGTCTGAAGCCGTAAAAGCCTATCTCGTGTCTAAAGGCATCGAGAAAAACCGTGTTTACACCGAAGGCAAAGGCGAAAAGCAGCCAGTCGCTGACAACAAGACTGCCGAAGGCCGCGCCAAAAACCGCCGTGTCGAGATCGAAGTCGTGGGCACACGCACTAACAAGTAATCCCTCCGGATTACCCGAAAAACCGCGCTTAAGCGCGGTTTTTTTATGCCCGAACGATAATAGGACTATGCAAACACAAGATAACTTCGACCCGGCTGAACTGGCCAAATTTTCTGACCTCGCGCACCGCTGGTGGGACAAAGAAAGCGAGTTCAGACCACTTCATCAGATCAACCCTTTGCGGCTCGACTGGATTGAAAATCTGATTCCTCTCAAAGGCCTGCGTGTGCTTGACGTAGGCTGCGGTGGCGGAATTTTGGCTGATGCCATGGCGCGCAAAGGCGCTGATGTGTTGGGCATTGACTTAGCCAGCAAAGCATTAAAAGTTGCGCAATTGCATGCTTTGGAAGCCCAAACCGAAGGAGTGCAGTACCGAGAAATCAGTGCCGAAGCCTTGGCTGCAGAGCAACCTGGCAGTTTTGATGTGGTTACCTGCATGGAAATGCTGGAGCATGTGCCCGATCCATCGCTTGTGGTTAAAGCCTGCGCCTTGCTTGTCAAACCTGGCGGGCACGTGTTCTTTTCCACCATCAACCGCAACGCAAAGGCCTTTCTTTTCGCGATTGTTGGGGCTGAATATGTGCTTAATTTGCTGCCACGCGGCACGCACGAATACGCCAAGCTGATCAAACCCAGCGAGCTGGCTGCGTATTGCCGCAGTGCAGGCCTGAACCAGACGCACGCCAAAGGTTTGCAATACAACCCGCTAACCAAACATTATTGGCTGGATGGCGATACCAGCGTCAACTACATGTGTGCAACTGTCAAAGCCTGAGATGTTTCAACATATTCAAGCCGTATTGTTTGACCTGGATGGCACGCTGATCGACAGCGCACCTGATCTGGGGGCCGCTGCAGACAAAATGCGCACTGACCGCGGTTTGGCTTCATTGCCTCTGGCCGACTACAGGCCCATGGCCGGTGCCGGTGCACGTGGCATGCTTGGCGTGGCTTTTGACATCGCCCCTGGACACGCAGATTTTGAGAATTTAAAAGAAGAATTTTTTAAAAACTACGAAGCCTGCATGACCGAACGCACCTATGCCTTCGACGGTGTTGCAGACCTGATCGCGCAGCTTGACCGGGCCGGCCTCAAATGGGGCGTGGTGACCAACAAGTCCGAGCGATTTGCCATACCCCTGACCCGGGCCATGCCCTTGTTTCAATCAGCGCAAACCATTGTCGGTGGCGACACCACGCCGCACGCCAAACCGCACCCCGCCCCCTTGCTGGAGGCCGCGCGCCAAATTGGCATCGCCCCTGAAAGATGCCTGTACGTGGGTGACGACGAGCGCGACATCATTGCTGGCCGCGCGGCAGCGATGCTCACCGTAGCCGCTGCTTATGGCTACTTGGGGGCCACGGCTTCAACAGACCACTGGAAAGCCGACGCTACCATTGCCGCACCATCTGCCTTGCTGTCCCTCTTGCAATTGCCCGCAATGCCTTAAACTACACGATTGGGGCTGCATTGGTTTCGACGTGGGTTCGGACGCGGTGTGGTGCATGTCGAGCTGAGTGTGCTCGTAAAACTGATTCAAACAAACTAACTGCAAACGACGAACGTTTCGCACTCGCAGCTTAATTGCCTGTGAGCTTTACAACAGCAGGCCGATGGGCTGGGCAAGGGGTTTTTAGCGCAAGTTAAAGATTCCAGGCTGTAAAGATAATTTTATCGGCTGGCTCCGGGCTGGGTACCTTAACCCGGGGCGAGACAATAGGGTGCTGGCGTCTTGTGTAGCGTGCGACTGCGCGACACAAGTGGCGAGACTCAAATCAGACCGCTAAACATGTAGATCTGCCCGAACAAGGCTTGCGGACGGGGGTTCAAATCCCCCCAGCTCCACCATACCGCAAAAGCCCAACTCTTATCAGTTGGGCTTTTTTTTGCCAAAAAATTCAATGTTGACGCGCACTTACGTGAGTCGCCTCTTGACTATTGCGCTATCAAATTCGGGTATTTTTGCCCGTTTTTGGCCCAATTTACCCCGCTTTTTCTCTCTGTTCTCAGTGACCCTCTTGACTGTTCAAGAGGTCGTTTTTAATGAAATCAACGACTTACGCGGGGGTGGTTTGCAAGTGGAAACTGGTGGGTTCGGGTAACAAAGCCATGTCGCTGTCCATAATTGAAGCGGCGATTGGACTCGCGTCAGCTGCTGTGCCTCCTGTGCAAACGCCGATCTATCTGCAGTAGGATCACACTGACTGCCGAAGCGAACACCACAACTAATAAAGTCACGGCCATCACCTGAGGAATGTTGTGCAGGCCGATACCCGTCATCAGCAGGTAGCCGAGGCCGCGCTGCGAGGCGAACATTTCGGCTAGAAGGCAGCCGATCAGTGTCAGAGAGAACCCCACCCGCAAGCCGGTGAAAATTTCCGGCAATGCGGCCGGTAACAATACCCAGCGCACCAGCTCGGATCGCGACAGCTTCATCACTGCAGCAGTCTTAAGCAGAATTGGTCTGGTGTTGCGCACCGCCCCCACTGTGAACAAAATGATGGGTATGACGCCGTGTAGTACACCAAACGCTACCTTACCCGACATCCCCAGCCCGAACACTAGCAACAAGATGGGATATAGGGTGAGCTTGGGTATGGCGTAGAGGTTAACTAGCATGGGTTCCAGCACATCACCAGAGAAGTGGTCGAAACCCAGCCAGAAACCTGCCATTAAGCCCAGCACCACCGAGATGAAAAATGCCAATAAGAAGGCGCTTAGTGTCTCTCTAACATGCCCTGTAAAGTCTTCGCGCCCCAGCAGATCCAGAGTAAAACGCAGTGTGGCCCATGGCGACGTGATCGCAAACTCGCCAACCGACCAATGGAGGAACTGCCATAGTACGATCATGCTGGCGATCAGGATCATCCCATTGCGCAGCCCATAGCTAGCCGGTGCGCTGACGGCAAAGGCGCCGGTTTCGCCGCTCATCTCAACCCCCTACGTGTCAGCAAAATACGCTCCCAGTGTGTCAACACCGCGTTGATCATGATCGAAGCGAGTAGGATGAGCACGATCAAGGGGTACATCGTGGCGTTATCAAAA